>JANNIB010000108.1:0-13474 GCA_031404695.1 Acidobacteriota bacterium | reverse complement strand
GTAGAACGCCTTCACCGCGGCCGGGTAGTGCGTCACGCACAGCGGGGCGTCGAACTGCTGCGACAGCACCGTCTCGTCGGTGCCGCCAAGGTCGGTGCCGTGCTGAAAGGGCAGGCCCTTCTCGACCAGCAGCTTCGCGGCCTCGTCGTAGGTCATGCGCGGGAACGGCGTCTTCACGGCTTCGAGCCTGGTGGTGTCGCGCTCGAGGAACTTCAGTTCCGCGGCCCGCTTGTCGAGCACGCGCGCGACCACGCTCGTGACCAGGCGCTCGGCCAGGTTGATGACGTCGTTCAGGTCGGCGTAGGCCATCTCCGGCTCGACCATCCAGAACTCGGTCAGGTGCCGGCGGGTCTTGCTCTTCTCGGCGCGGAAGGTCGGGCCGAAGCAGTAGACCTTGCCGAGGGCCATCGCGTTGGCTTCGTTGTAAAGCTGTCCGCTCTGCGTCAGGTAGGCGGTGGTGTCGTCGAAGTACTGCACCGGGAACAGCGTGGTCGTGCCCTCGCACGCCGCCGGCGTGAAGATCGGCGTGTCGGCCAGGATGAAGCCGTCGTTGTTGAAGAAGTCGCGGACGGCGTTCACCACTTCGTGTCGTACTTTGAGGATGGCCGTCTGTCGTTCGGCGCGGATCCACAGATGACGGCGGTCCATCAGGTAGTCGACGCCGTGTTCCTTCGGAGTGATCGGGTAGTCGTGCGAGGCGCCGACGACGTCGAAGCCCGAGGCCACCAGCTCGTAGCCGCCCTTGGCGCGCGCATCGGCCCGCACGTTGCCGCGCACGACCATCGAGGTCTCCTGCGCCAGGTGGTCAGCGGCCTTGAAGGCGTCTTCGCCGACGTCGTTCCTGCCCATCACGACCTGCAGGAACCCGGTGCCGTCGCGCACCACCAGGAAGTGGATCTTGCCGCTGGAGCGCCGGTTGTGGAGCCAGCCCTTGACCTGGACGTCCTGGCCGGCGTGTTCGCCGATGCGGTGGATGGAGATGGTCGGGATGCTCATTGGCTCATCAGCTCGTCATTGAGGCCGAGCGCCTGTTCGAAGCGCTGGCGGGCCTCGGCGGCCCGGCCCAGCACCGCGACCGGCGAGGCGGCTGGCGCAAGTTCGAACGTCCAGGGCCCGGCGTAGCCCACCTTGAGGAAGGCCAGCAGCGTGCGTGCCCAGTCGATCGACCCGTCGTAGGGCACGAGATGGTCGTCGCGCGAGCCGCGGTTGTCGTTCATGTGCGTCGCGATGATGTGTCCCGAGGCCGACTCGATGGCATCGACCGGATCGCCCAGCAGGCGGGCATGGCCGGTATCGACGCAGATGCCTGCCACCGGCCAGTCGGCCGCGTCTTCGATGAGCGCCACCAGCGCTTCCGGGGTCGAGAGCCGGTTGGTCTGCACCTCGAGCGCCATCTGCACGCCGCGTTCCCCGGCGTACGGCATCAGCAGGTCGAGGCTGGCCCGCGCCGCCGAGGCGTGGTTGTCGTTGGCCGCGGCCACGTGGCCCGGCAGACCGAGGTGGACGACCACGGTGTCGTAGCGCAGGGTCCTGGCGATGTCGATGGCGGCCCGTGTTTCGTCCACGGCGATGAGGCGGGCGGCGCTGTCGCCGGAGGCGAGGGACAACGAGCCGCGCCATGTGCCGTCGAAGGCCTGGGCGGTCGGCGCGTGCACGGCCGCCAGCGTCAGCCGCGTGTCGTCGAGCCACTCGCCCAGCTGTTGCACGGCCGCCGGATCGGCGTAGTCGAAGTGCGACTTCAGCGCAAAGAGCTCGATGGCGTCGAAGCCATGCGCGGCAATCTCGACCAGGTGCTCCCGGTCGAGGCGGCACTGGTGGAAAAGATACGTGGAAACGCTGAAGCGGGCGGCGCTCACGATGGCCGTGAATTGTAGCGCAGCTCGTCCACCAGGCCGCCGAGCAGTTCGCCGAGCCGTGCGAAACGCGGATCGCGGTTCAGCGTGCGCCGCACGAAGGTGAGCGTCCGCGGGACGTACTGCATGTAGACGGGATTGCCCCGCGTCGTCGTCTGATAGCCGAAGGTGCCGAGCGCCTTGAGGTTGCGCTGCAGGGCCATGAGATCGAAGCGGCGGCGGAAGGCGGCGCCGGCATCCGGCGTGGCCGCGGTGCCGCGCGACAGCGCGTAGTAGTAGTCGATGAGGTCGTCGACGGCGGCGTCGGGCAGGTCGACGTAGGAGTCGCGCAGCAGCGACGCCAGATCATAGGTGTCCGGGCCCATGCGGGCGTCCTGGAAATCGATGACGTGCAGCGCTCCCTCGTGCCACATGAGGTTGCGGCTGTGGTAATCACGGTGGCAGAGCACGCGCGGCTCACCGGCCAGCTGGTCCACCATCACCGTCCATTCGGCCCGCAGGGCCTCGCGGATCGGCTCGTCCGGGACGGCGCCGCGGTAGGCGAGCAGGAAGTGGCGGACGAAGAACTCGAGCTCCCACATGAGCTTTTCGTGATCGAAGGCCACCCCGTACGGCGGGTAGTCGGCCGAGGCGAGTTCGGCCCCCCGCTGCTGCAACCGCACGACCAGGCCCACCGCCTCGCGATAGCGCTTCGCGCGCTCGGTAGCGGAGGCGCCGCCCAGGTGCGCCTGCAGCGTCACGTCGCCCAGATCCTGCTGCGCCAGGATGCCGAGCGCGTCGTCGTGGTGCAGCAGGGCCGGCACCGGCACGGGCATCGAGGCGAAGAGCTCGGCCACCCGCACGAAGGTGGAGGTGGCGTAGTCGATCGGCCCGGCGTGCACGCTCAGCACGATCGACGGCGCGCCACGCAGCAACACGCGCACGTAGCGGCGGTCGGAGGCGTCGCCCGTGAGCAGTACCGTGCGGAGCACATCAGCGGACAGGCCCTGACGATCGAGGTACGCGGCGACGCGCTGGTCGAGATCGGCGGACATCGCGTGGAATTCTACTTGGAGCGGTTGAGCAGCGCGATCCACAGATCGCCGTCAGCGTGTCCGTGGCCGTGGGTGCCGGCAGGCGCCGACAGGCGTCGCACCGCCGCGACCGCCGACAGGTGCCGGCCGGCGGGCACCACGACGCCGTCGGCGAGGACGCTGTCGCGCACGACCGCGTCGGCGCCGACGCTCACCCCGTCCCACAGCACCGAGCCGGTGACGTCGGCCGACGGATGCACACGGGCATCGGCCCCGCGGTCGAGCGCAGCGTGTTCGGCCGCCGTCAGCGCGACCACGGTGGCCAGGTAGTCCGCGGGCGTGCCGATGTCATGGAAGGCGACCCTGCTCGGCCACACGCGCACGCTGGCCGGATTGCCCGCGATGAGCTGCGGATACAGCGTCTTCAGCGTCTCTGAGGGCCCGTCGGGCGAGGCGGCCGCAAACGCGCGCCGCTCGGCGATCTGCACGCCGATGAAGTGCACCTGCCGGTGCCCGGCGTGCTCGAGTGCCGGTGGCGACCCGGCGCGGGTGACGCCGGCAAAGCGCCCGTCGGCGGCAACGGCGAGGGCGTTGTAGCCGGGACGCCGGTCGGGCGTGGACGCCATCGTCACGAGCGCGCCGTGCCGGGCATGGTCGGCGGTCAGCGCCGACAGATCGAGGTCGGTGAGGGTGTCGCCGTTGACGATGAAGGCGTTCTCGGCGTCGACGAGGTCGAAGGCCCGCCTGGGCCCGCCGCCGGAGCCGAGCACCTGCGGCTCCCACGAATAGCGCACCTCGACGCCGAGGTCGTCGCCGTGGCCGACGAGCCTCGTGATCGTGGCGGGAAGGTGGTGCAGGTTCACGACCACGCGTCGCACGCCGGCCGCCGCCAGCCAGCGGATCTGCCGACGGATGATGGCCTCGCCGCCCACCGGCAGCGCCGCCTTCGCGCGGACCCACGACAGCGGCGCGAGCCGGGTGCCGTATCCAGCGGCCAGCAGAATGGCGGTGTCGATCACGGCGCGAACGCCGCAAACGTCATCTCGCCGTCCACGGCACGCTCGCCCGCGGCTTCGACATAGAGCGCGCGGTACGAGGCGGTGATGTAGTCGGTGGCCGAGAAGCCGAGGCGCCGCGCCCACTCGTGGATGGCGGCTTCGTCGCCTTCGATTTCGAGGTAGGTGCCGATCGGCGTCTCGTCGATGGCGATGAGCGCGCCGGGCACGGCCAGCTCCTCGCGGTATTTCTCGTAGCGGAAGACCGGGGTGTAGCCGAG
The DNA here is from genome assembly GCA_031404695.1 of Acidobacteriota bacterium. GTDB lineage: Bacteria > Acidobacteriota > Vicinamibacteria > Vicinamibacterales > UBA2999 > CADEFD01. The sequence goes on along the minus strand of JANNIB010000108.1, from coordinate 9,332 downwards.
CGCGGCCAGAATGGCCAGCAGCCGTTCGGCGCTGGCGGCCTGGGTCTCGATTTCCTCGCGCACCTTCAGCGGGCCGGGCACGACCGCGCCTTTGAAGGTGAGGTAGGCGTGGCCATCGTCATCGCGGACGCGCAGGGCGCAGCCGCGGCTGACCAGGCTCAGACCCGCGTCGTCGACGATGACGTCCTTCTGCAGCCGGCGCCCGCGACGCGGCGTCGCGCCCAGGCCGAGCACCCGCACGCGGGCGTCCTCGGCACTGAGCACACGCAGCTTGATCTCGCGTTCGACGCCGCTCGCCAGCGCCTACTCCTTGCGGACCGTGACGAAGCTCTCCTGGCCGTTGCGCAGCACCAGCAGGAAAGCGGTCGAGCCCGAGGCCACGCGGCCGAGCTCACGGGCGGCATCGGCCACCGTCGCGACCGGCCGGCGGTTGACCTGCAGCAGCACGTCGCCGCGGGTCAGTCCGCCGCGCTGCGCGGGGCTGCCGGCTTCGATCTCGGTGATGATGACGCCCTCGGTGCCCGTCGGCAGGCGCAGGCGCCGCGCCATCTCCTGCGTCAGCGAGCCGACGGTCATGCCGAAGCCTTCGCCGGCCTGTTCCTCCGGCACCGGCTCGTTGGTATCGCGCGACGCGCGGGTCGACTCGGCGTCGAGGTTCAGCTCGTCGATGGTGATGCTGAGGCGCTTCTCGACCTTGTCGCGCAGCACCTTGACCGGCACCGTGGAGCCCGGCGTGGTGCGCGTGACGTAGCCCACCAGGTCGTCGCGGTTCTTCACCGCCTTGCCGTTGAACTCGATGATGACGTCGCCCGGCTGCACGCCGGCCTTCGACGCCGGGCCGCCGGCGTTGACTGACGACACCAGGGCGCCGGTGCGCTCCTTGAGGCCGAGCATCTCGAGCGAATCGAGCGGAATCGCGCCGACCGAGACGCCGATGACGCCGCGCGTGATCTTGCCGGTGCGCAGCTGCGGCAGCAGTTCGCGCACCGTGTTGATGGGAATCGCGAAGCCGATGCCGATGTTGCCCTGGTTGCGCGAGTCGGTGTAGATGGCGGTGTTGATGCCCACCACCTCGCCGCGCACGTTCAGCAGCGGGCCCCCGGAGTTGCCGGGGTTGATCGCCGCGTCGGTCTGCAACACGTCCTGGCTGCGGCCGTCGGTGATGGGAAAGGGCCGCTCGGTGGCGCTGATGACGCCGACGCTGACGGTGTGCGCGAGGCCGAACGGATTGCCGATGGCCATCACCCAGTCGCCCGGCGCCATCTGCGCCGAGTCGCCGAATTTCACCTCGGTCAGCTCGCGTTTCGGCTTCTCGGTCAGCTCGATGAGAGCGCTGTCGGTGAGCTGGTCGCGGCCGACGACCCGGGCGAGGTAGCTGACGTCGGGGTCATCGCCGTAGAACGACACCTGAATCTTCGTGGCTTCCTCCACCACGTGGTTGTTCGTGAGGATCAGGCCGCCGCTGGCGCTGATGATGAAGCCAGTGCCGGCGGCCTGCGTGACCTGCGGACGCTCCTGCTGCGGACGCCGCTGCTGGTTGCCGCCGTTACCGCCACCGCCGCCGAAGAAGCGCTCGAGCAGATCGTCGTCGCCGCCGAAGAACTGCGTCATCTGCGACTGGCGCTGACGCGACTCGGTGCGGATGTTGACCACCGCCGGGCTCATCGACTTGGCGATGGTGCGGAAAGTCGAGGCATCGACCGGGCCGGTGAGCGGCGCGCTGTTGGCCGGCGGCGTCGCCGTCATGACGCCTTGCGCCGATGACGAGGGTGCCAGCTCCAGCTTCGACGCGATCACCATGCCGACCGCGGCTGAAGCGACGGCGATGAGCAGAGCGTAGAACAGCGTGGTTTTGCGGGTCGACATCAATTCCTCCACCTACACCAGGGACACCACGGCGGTCTGCCGCGGGCCCGTCACCTCGGGGCCGTCCGGGCCCCAGGCAACATTGATTTCCGTGCGCACGCCGAAAGTATCGAAGTACAGACCGGGCTCGATCGTGAAGCCCGTGCCGGGCAGCAGCCGGCGCTCGTCTTTCGTTTCGTAGTCGTCGAGATGGGCGCCGTTGCCATGCACTTCCTCACCCAGGCTGTGGCCGGTGCGGTGCAGGATGGCCGAGCCGAAGCCCGATCGCAGCAGCACCGCGCGCGCGGCGGCGTCGGCTTCGAAGCCGCGCACCTCACGTCCGGCCGCGGCCGCCGCGGCGACGAGCGACACGGCCGCATCGCGCGCCTCGCGGATGGCGCCGAACGCCGCTTCGACGGGGGCCGGAATCGACGGCCCGGTGAACCCCATCCAGCTGATGTCGGCGTAAACGGCGCGCGGCGTCGTCTGCTTGCCCCAGAGATCGAGCAGCACCACTTCGTTCGGGCCGATGGTCCGCGCCGCAGTGGCCGTCGGCTGATAGTGCGGATCGCCGGCGTTTTCCTGCGAGGCGACGATGGGTGGCGCGTCGGTCGTGAGGCCCTCCTCGTCGAACCACGTCATCATCGCCGACTGGATGTCGTACTCGGTGGCCGGCACGCCGTCGCGCAGGCGCTTTGTGATGAGGGCGAAGGCGCGGTCCTTGATGCGATAGAGGCGTTCCGAGGCCGCGCGGTGCGTCTCGAACCCGCCGGGCGGCCACATCGCCTCGAACTGCTGCACGAGGTCGCCCGACGAAACAACGGCAGCGCCGCTGTCGCGCACCAGCTCGATGGTGCCGGCATCGACCCGCGACACGTAGGGGATGGCGGCACGCGGCGAATATTCCATCGCCACCGTGCTGCAGCCGGCCAGGATCTGGCGCAGGCCGGCGTCGAGCTCGACCCGGCCCGCGTACTCGACGGTCCGGCCCGGCAGGTGCGCCAGCGTGCGCTTCTCGATCTTGTGCACGAGGGCCCGCGGCTCGCCCTCGGCCGGCACCAGGTAGAACCACCGCCGGGTGGTCATGTGTCCGGTAGTGCCCATCCCCGCGACCCGGCGCGACACCGGGTTCGAGCCATGGAAGTCGTAGAGCAGCCAGCCATCGAGCCGGGACGCGCGGAGGGCCGCCTGCACGGCGGGTACGTCAAGGGACATACGAATTTTGAGTATAGCCGGTTTGACCGATGGGTCGGCCGGCGGCTGAGCCGCTGTTAACGCCCACGACAGGTAGGACGCAGCGCGGGCACCGAAAGTTTTCACTTCCCGGGCGGGAAACCGGGGGAGCCGGCCGGCCGTCCTATAATCAGCAGTGCCGCGCCGTGCACCCGGCCGCCGCCCAGGCACGGGCCGCGTCCGGGGACGCCTCTGCCAACCCAGGATCATGCGCATGACTCGTACGACATGGCTCGTCACGTCGGTCGCTCTTGCGGCCGGCGTCGTGCTCGGCGCCCAGACGGCGCCGCAGGAATCCACCATCCAGCCGCCGGTGACCTTCCGGTCGGAGATCAACTACGTCGAGGTGGATGCCCGCGTGCTCGACGCCCAGGGGGCGTTCGTGCCGGGCCTCACCGCCGCCGACTTCCAGGTGATGGAAGACGGCAAGCCCCAGAAAGTGGACGCCTTCTCGTTCATCAACATCCCGGTCGAACGCCAGGCCCGTCCGCTCTTCGCCAAGGCGCCGATCGAGCGTGACGTCGCCGACAACATCACCGGCTACGACGGCCGCGTCTACATCATCCTGCTCGACGACCAGCACACGCATCCGTTGCGCAGCCAGCGCCTGAAGGCCGCCGCCCGGCAGTTCGTGCAGCGCTACATGGGGGCTAACGACACGGCGGCCGTCGTCTACACCAGCGGCCGCTCCGACGTCGCGCAGGAGTTCACCAACAGCCAGCGGCGGCTGCTGGCGTCGGTCGACAAGTTCATGGGCCGCAAGCTGCGCTCGTCCACGCTCGAGCGGCTCGACGAGGAGCAGCGCACGCGCGGCACCCGCCAGCAGGGCGACCGCATCGACGACCCGTTCGACCAGGAGCGGGCGATGGTGGCGCGCACGACCCTCGACTCGCTGCGCAACCTCTCGAATTACCTCGCCGGCATCAGCGGGCGCCGCAAGGCCATCATCTATTTCAGTGAAGGCGTCGACTACGACATCTACGACATCTTCGCCACCTCGGGCGGCGCCTCGGCGGTGCTGCAGGCATCGCGCGACGCGGTGGCGGCCGCCACCCGCGCCAACGTCTCGATCTACGGCATCGACCCGCGCGGTCTGGGCGCCGGCAGCGACGACCTGATCGAAGTGCAGGACACGCCGCAGGATGCCTCGCTGAATCTCGGGCTGTCGTCGTTCGGCAACGAGGTGCAGCGGTCGCAGGACAGCCTGCGCGTGTTGTCGAACGAGACCGGCGGCTTCGCGGTGGTCAACCGCAACGACATGGCGACCGCCTTCGAACGGGTCGTGGCCGACAACAGCGCCTACTACCTGCTCGGCTACTACTCCAGCAACGAGAAGCGCGACGGCCGCTTCCGCAAGATCGAAGTCAAGGTGACCCGCCCCGGTCTTTCCGTGCGTTCGCGCAAAGGCTACGTGGCGGCGCGCGGACGCGCCGACAACAAGGACGATGGGCGGACGGCGCCCGAACTCCGGGCCGCGCTGTCGAGCCCGCTGCCCACCACCGCGCTGCCGCTGGCGATGGCCGCGGCGGTCTTCAAAGGCGGCGACGGCAAGGGCGCGGTCGTGATCTCGACGCTCATGGCGGCGCGCGATCTGGAGCTGGTCGAGAAAGACGGCACCTTCAACAACAATCTCGAAGTGGTCGTCACCGCCGCCGACTACGGCGGCAAGTCGTTCCCCGGCGATCGCGCCACGCTGACGCTGGCGCTCAAGCCCGACTCAGTGCAGCGGCTGCGGGCCGGCGGGTTCCGCATCCTGAATGCGATCGACCTGCCGCCCGGCCGCTACCAGCTGCGCGTCGCCGCCCGCGAAGCCAACACCAAGCGCGCCGGCTCGGTCGTCTACGACCTCGACGTGCCGGATTTCTCCAAGGAGAAGCTCTCGATCAGCGGCCTGGCCCTCACCTCGGCCACCAGCGGGCTCATTCCCACGGCCCGCCCGAAGGACCCCCTGGCCAAGATGCTGCCCGGGCCGATGACCACCTACCGCGACTTCGTGCAGGGCGACGAGCTGGCGCTCTTTGCCGAGATCTACGACAACACCAAACAGCCGCACAAGGTCGACATCGAGGCCAGCCTGCGCGCCGAAGGCGGGCAGGCCGTGTTCCAGACCCGCGAAGAGCGCGACAGCAGCGAGTTGGCCGGCGGACCGGGCGGCTACGGTTTCATGGCGCGGGTGCCGCTCAAGGACGTGCCGCCGGGCCTCTACGTGCTGCGTGTGTCGGGCAAGACGCGCATCGGCGACCAGCAGGAAGTGGTGCGCGAGACCATCCTGCGGGTGGTGGCGCCGCCAACGCCCTGAGTCCGAACGGGCGGACGCACGCTACCCGTACAGACGAACGGCCCGCGCATGCGCTGCATTCGCGGGCCGTCGCACAAACCACAACGCGGTAGCTATTTCTTGGGCGGCGGGGCGGCTGAGGGCGGCACGTCAATCTTCGGCACCATGTTGGTCTTGATGGTGCCGTTCGAGTGCGTGAACTGGTACTGGTTCGTGTCCATGTTCGGATTGCGCGGCGTGCGCAGCGTGATCGTCACGGCTTCGCCGGCCTTGAGCGGGCTCCGGTGACGATAGACGTCGCCACCCACCGGGTTGCGCTTCTTGTCGTACCAGTTCTCTTCGACCTTCAGCCCGGCGATGGCGCCGGTCGTGGCCGGGTTGCGCACGGTGATCACGGTGACCACCTCGGTGCCCGACAGCTTCGTGTTCGGCTTGGTGATGTCCAGCGTCGCCTCGCCCCGAATCGGCGCAATGAGCTTGCGCTCCTGGGCCGAGGCCTCACCGGTGACCAGGCCCGCGACTGCAACGGCCAACATGAACTGCCCAAAGCGCTTCATCGACATTCCTCCGATCGTGGGACGGCGCCCGCGGCCGCCAGCTGGGTGTGGAGTATATAGCAGCCCGTGCTGCCACTTACATTTCGCCGTTCCAGTCTTCCGGTTCAGCCGTAGCCGAACGGAAGACCTCCAGGTGCCATTTGCCGCCGCCCCAGGGCTCGATGACCTCGGTGGCCACCACGTCCACCAGCAGCTCGGCAAAGGTCCGGCCCTCGGGGTCGCCCTCGAGATGGTAGGCCGGGTCGTCCCACGAGAAATTGGGGTAGAGCGTCATCGTGAGGAACAGATCGTAGCCGTCGTCGACCACGATGAGCTGGCCGCAGGGCGGCTTCTGCGTCGAGTGGTAGATGAGGTACTTCTCGGCGCTGTGCGCGCGGATGTAGCGCTTCAGCACGAACTCGCGGGCGACGATCTCCTCGACCGCGATCTTCTTGTCCCAGCAGTCGGCGCAGTATCGCTCTTCGCCTTTGGGTTCGGTGACGTCCTTGGCGCCGCAGAGCGCGCAGTGCACCTTGTTGGTCGTGGTCTTGCGGGACATCAGCCCATTGTACCGGGCGCCAGACGGGGAGCGCAATCGACCATCGGTCAGCGTCCCGCGGCCGGGGCGTAGAGCCGGCGCACGTATTCCTTGAGCATGCGCGAGGTGGAGAAGCGCGGCAGGTTGGTGCGCATGGCTTCACGCACCACGCGCATCCAGGCCGTGGGCACCCCGCCGCCGTCGCGGTCGTAGAAGGCCGGCACCACGTCGCGCTCGAGCAGCGTGTAGAGGGCGTCGGCGTCGGCGATGTCGGCGGCCTCGTGGTGGTTGGCATCGGCGCCGCCGTCGATCAGCCAGCCGTTGTCGCCGGTGTAGCCTTCGGCCCACCAGCCGTCGCCGATGGAGAGGTGCGGCACGCCGTTGAGCGCCGCCTTCATGCCGCTGGTGCCGCTGGCTTCGAGGGGCTTGCGCGGGTTGTTCAGCCACACGTCGCACCCCTGCACCAGCAGGTGCGCGACATGGAGATCGTAGTCGTCGATGAAGGCGACACGGCCGCCGAACATCGGGTCGAGGGCGCGGCGGAAGACCCGCTGCAGGTGATGCTTGGCCGGGTCGTCGGCCGGGTGCGCCTTGCCGGCGAAGACGATCTGCACCGGGCGGCCGGGCGCGTTGAGGATGCGGGCGAGACGCTCGGCGTCGTGGAAGATGAGCTCGGGCCGCTTGTACTGCGCGAAGCGGCGGGCGTAGCCGATGGTGAGCGCCTGCGGGTCGAGCATCGTGCCGTGCGTGACCACCCGTGGCGGCGGCACCCGTTCGATGGTCCAGCGCTGGCGGGCGCGCTCGCGGATCCACGCAAACAGCGATTCCCTCAGCGTCTGGCGCACGCGCCACAACTCGGCGTCGGGCACGGCGTCGAAGCGCTGCCAGGTCGCCGGGTCGTCGACGCGGAGGATCCAGTCGTCACCGAGATGGGCGGCGAGCAGTTCGCGCACGTTGGCGGCGACCCACGTCGGCACGTGCACGCCGTTGGTGATGGCCTGCACCGGCACGCCGTCCACCGGCCGATCGGGCCACATGCCCCGCCACATCTCGCGCGTCACGTGGCCGTGCAGCTCACTGACGGCGTTGATGCCGCCGGCGGCGCGCATGGCCAGCGCCGTCATGTTGAACATCGAGCCGTGGCCGTTGTCGTGTTCGCCCAGTGCCAGGAAACGCGCGCGGTGCTGGCCGACGTCGCCCCAGCAGCCGGCGAGGTGCTTCTCGACCAGGTTGTACGGGAAGGCGTCGTGGCCGGCGGGCACCGGCGTATGCGTCGTGAACACGGTGGACTTGCGCACGGCCTCGAGGGCGTCGTCGAACGACAGGCCCTGCTCGAGATGCTCGCGGATGCGCTGCAGCACGACAAACGCGGCATGGCCCTCGTTCAGGTGCCAGACGGCCGGCTGGAGGCCCATGGCGCGCAGCACGCGCACGCCGCCGATGCCCAGAATGACCTCCTGCTGGATGCGGGTCTCACGGTCGCCGCCGTAGAGCCGGGCCGACAGCTCGCGGTCCCACGGCGCGTTCTCTTCGAGATCGGTGTCGAGCAGATACAGGCGCACGTGGCCGACCCGCACCCGCCACACCGCCGCCAGCACCGTGCGGTCACCGAGCGGCACCGCCACGATGCAGGGCTTGCCGTCGGGCGTGATGGCCGTTTCGATCGGCGCATCGGCCCAGTTGATGCGCTCGTAGTGCTCCTCCTGCCAGCCGTCGCTCGACACGCGCTGGTGGAAGTAGCCCTGGGGATACATGAAGCCGATGCCGACCAGCGGGATGCCGAGGTCGCTGGCTTCCTTGCAGTGGTCGCCGGCGAGCACGCCGAGGCCGCCGGCGTAGATCGGCAGCGACTGGTGCAGCGCGAATTCGGCGGAGAAGTAGGCGATGACCTTGCCGTCCAGGTCCGGCCCTGCGGTCTTCCACCAGGAGGCCGCGGGCTGGCGCGCCGCGTCGAGGCCGGCGACGGCGGCCTCGTACATCCGCACGAACTCCGGATCGTCCGCCGCGCGCTGGAGCGTCTCGGCGCCGAGCGTGCGCAGCATCCGCGCCGGGTTGTGGGCGGTGCTGCGCCAGGCCGCCATATCGAGCCGGCGGAAGAGCTGACGGGCGCCGGGCTGCCAGCTCCACCAGACGTCGGTGGCGAGTTCGCCGATGCGGTGGATGCGGCCGGGGAAGGGAATCGCGAAACGTTCCATATTCAGGCGGGGCTCGGGGCACGGGGCCCGGGACTCGGGTCTACGGGAGGCCGGCACGCAAGGCGCCGGCACGGCTCAAGAGAGTATCGGCCGCTGCCGACCGCGGAAGCAGTCACGGGGCGCCGGGACAGGCCCCGACCAGCATCGCGAACCGCGACAGGTCGATGTTGCCGCCGGAGACGACGGCCACGACCTTGCCGCTGCCGGCGCGGCCCGACAGCGCCGCCGCGGCGGCACACGCCGCGGCGCCCTCGATGATGACGTGCAGCCGGTCGGCCACCAGGGCCATCGCCTGGGCGGCGTCGTCGAGCGTGACGACGAGCGACGCGGCGACGGTGGGCTGCAGCAGTGGCCACATCGACGGCAGCACCGATTTGCCGCCGGCGCCGTCCACAAACGACGCCCGCCACGCCTCGAAGCGCTGCGGCGCGCCGGCCGCCAGCGACTGCGCGAGCGGCGCGGCGGTCTCGGGCTCCGCGGCCACGATCCGCACATCGGGGCGCCGGGCCTGCATCACCGCGCCGATCCCGGCCAGCAGCCCGCCACCGCCGATGGCGGCGACGACGGTCGACACATCGGGCAGGTCTTCGAGAATCTCGAGGGCCGCCGTGGCGTTGCCGGCGATGAAGGCATCGTCATCGAAGGGATGCACGAAGTGCCCGTGCATGCGGTCCGAAGCGTGCGTCTCAACGGTGCGCCAGCACTCG
>JANNIB010000107.1:0-2278 GCA_031404695.1 Acidobacteriota bacterium | reverse complement strand
GCGCCGTCGGCCGACGCCTGGGCGGTCGTGGACGGCCGCGAGATCAAGCGCGACGACGTCGAGAAGGCCTACCGCCGCGCCATGCAGGCCCAGGCCCCGACGTCGGAAGAAGAGGCGCTCACCGCCAAGCTGAACCTGCTGAACGAGATGATCGTGCAGGACATCCTCATCGCCAAGGCCGGCGCACTCAAGATCGAAGTGCCCGAGGCCGAGTTGAACAGCGCCTACGAGGCCGGCAAGAAGGACGTCCCGCCGGCGCAGTTCACCCAGGAACTGGCGCGCCGGCAGATCACCGAAGCCGACATGAAAGAGGGCCTGCGGCGAGAGCTGCTGGTGCAGAAGCTGCTCGACAAGGAAGTCACCGCCAAGGCGACGGTGACCGATCAGGAAATCGCGGACTTCTACAACGCCAACAAGGCACAGTTCAACTTCCCCGAAGAGGCGTATCACCTGGCGCAGATCGTCGTCACGCCGGTGCGCGATCAGGAAGTGAACAACCGCAGCGGCGACGATGCGACCACGCCCGAGCAGGCCATCCAGAAGGCCAACATGCTGATGGAGCGTCTCAAGGGCGGCGCGCAGTTCGCCGACCTCGCGCGCGATTTCTCGGAAGACTCGCAGTCGGCGCCGCGGGGCGGCGATCTCGGCTTCATTCCGGTGTCGGCGCTGAACCAGGCGCCGCCGCCGCTGCGCGACTCGGTGCTGAAAGCGTCGCCGGGCACGGTGAGCGCGGTGAGCATCAACGGCGCGCACTCGATCGTGCTCCTGGTGGCCAAGGAAGCGGCCGGCCAGCGCGACCTGACGGCGCCGAACGTGCGCGACGGCATCAGCAACACCCTCAAGGGCCGCAAGGAAGCGTTGGTCCGCACCGCCTACCTCACGACGGCGCGCAGCGACGCGACGGTGGTGAACGTCATCGCGAAGAAGGTGCTCGAGTCGCCCGGCCAGCTGCCGACGGTGCTGCCGAAGGCGCCCGGCACCCCCTAGCTCTCCCTCCCCGGTCGTGTGCGTGGCCCGTTACACTATCGGGCCATGCACCTTCGACACGCCCTGTTCCTCGCGCTCGCGGTCACACTGGTGGCCGCGCCGGCGCCCGCGCAGACGCAAGACGAGCCGTTCTGGCCCGGCGCGCAGTACGACCCGGCCATCCCCACGCTGCAGCAGGTCGTCGGCCACGCGCCAGGCGCCGAGATCACGACCCCCGAGCAGGTCGCGGTTTACCTGCGCGCGCTCGCCCAGGCCGCCCCCGAACGGACGAAGCTGGTCGAATACGCCCGCACGTGGGAGGGGCGTCCGCTGTGGCTGCTGGTGGTGGGCAGCACCGAGCGCATCGCCCGGCTCGACCAGGTCAAGACCGACATCTTGCGGATGGCCGACCCGCGCGGCCTTCCCGGAGCCGAAGCCGACCGGCTGACGGCCGCGCTGCCGGTGGTCGTGTGGCTCGTGCACGGGGTGCACGGCAACGAGATCAGCTCCGCCGATGCGGCGCTGCTCGAGGCCTACCACCTGCTCGCCGCCCGCGGCGATGCCGGTGTGGACCTGGTGCGGCGCGACGCGCTGGTGCTCATCGACCCGATGCAGAATCCCGACGGCCGCGCCCGCTTCATCTTCCAGAACCTGCAGGGCCAGGCGGCGGCGCCCGATCCGGCGCCCTACAACGCCGAGCACGACGAGCCCTGGCCGGGCGGGCGATCGAACCACTACCTGTTCGACATGAACCGCGACTGGTTCGCGCAGACCCAGCCGGAAACGCGCGGGCGCATTCAGGTGTCGCTCGAGTATTGGCCGCAGGTGAACGTGGACGTCCACGAGCAGGGCGGCAACAACAGCTACTATTTCGCGCCGCCGGCCGACCCGCTGAACCCGCACTACACCAAGAGCCAGATCGCGGGCTTCGAGCTCTTCGGCCGGGCGAATGCCGCCCGGTTCGACGAGCGCGGCTGGCCGTACTACATCCGCGAGGTCTACGACGGGTTCTACCCGGGCTACGGCGACAGCTGGCCCATGCTGCACGGCTCCATCGGCATGACCTACGAGCAGGCCTCGGCCCGGGCGCTCTCGTTTGCCCGCACCGACGGCACCATCATGACCTTCCGCGACGGCGTGATGCGCCACTTCAACGCCGCCATCACGACGGCCATCACGGCCGCCAGGAACCGCGAGCGGCTCGTGCGCGAGTTCCTGGACTACGCCGCTTGATGGTCAGGCTAGGCGTGACGCAGGAGCAATCCACAGTGCTGATTGCCGCTGGCGCAAGCCCGAGAACATCGCGTATCAC
>JANNIB010000106.1:0-18013 GCA_031404695.1 Acidobacteriota bacterium | reverse complement strand
ATGACGAAGATGCGCTGTCCGCGATTCTTCAGGTCGATGGTCGGCCACGAGATCTCCTCGGCGCCGCGCCGGCGTCCGCGCACGTTGCCCACCGCCACCAGGAGCAGGCCGAGCAGAAAGCCGGCCGGCAGCGCGAAGAAGATGAGGATGCCGACGTAGGGGTTCTGGATGAGGCCGAACCACTCGACGCCGAGGGCCAGCAGGAACAGCAGCGCGCACGCCGTCGTGAGGACGACGCCAAAGGCGGCCAGGGGCGTGCGCGCGAGTCTCACGAAATCAGCCCTTCAGCGACTGCATGTAGGCGACCAGCGCGTCGAGGTCGGCTGCCGGCAGGGAGGGATAAGCGCGCATCTCCGGCTTGCGGTTGGCCTCCGACTTCATCTCTTTCGGCGTGACGATCCACTTGCGGATGTCGGCCGCGCTCAGCTTGGTGCCGACCTTGTCGAGCGGGCCCTTGGCGTTGCCGCGGCCGGCGATGGCGTGGCACAACGAACAGCGCTGCGCGTCGTACACCGTCTTGCCCTTGGCGACCTGCGCGGCATCCTGTGCCAGCACCGGCACGGCGCCGAGCGATAGCACCGTCACCGCACTCATGATTCGAATCAGACGACCCACAGACACCTCCCTGACTGGTAATGATAGAAGCATGTCCCGTGCCGGGGCGCCACACCGTCCGCACCCGTGGATCATGCGTGCGTCCGGGCCGCCATCGCCAGGTATTGGCGGAGGGCTCCGCGGCGTGGGGACTATTCCGCCTCCGGCTGCGCTCGCGCCTGCCAGCGGGGCGCCATGTCCACAGCCACGGTTCAGCCGGTGGTGCTCAGGGTCCGGGGGCGTCGGGCCGGGCGGGAGCGGCTGGGGCTGGCGCTGGGGCCTCGCGGCCGCGAGGCCGTGCGGCTCAGAGCAGGCGTCGCGGCCATCTGCCGGCACATCAGGTCGCAGAGGGCCAGCACGGCCGGGTCCGCAATGGCGTAGTGGATGAAGCGCCCGGCGCGGGCACGCCCGACCAGCCCGTGCGCGTGCAGCGTCTGCAGGTGTTTCGACAGATTCGCCTGGCGGAGTCCGGTGGCGTCCATGAGGGCGCTCACGTGTTGCGGGCCGTGCTGAAGACACTGCAGGACGCGCAGCCGGGCCGGTTCCGCCAGCACCTTGAAGCGGGAGGCGACGCGGCGCAGATCCCGCACTGAAAGCGGCGTCGTGCTCACGGTCGGGGGCTCCCCGCCGTCAGCGGCAGCCCGGCCGCCACCCAGCCGTTCAGGCCGCCCGGCATGTTGATGACCTCCTCGCGTCCGAGTTGGCGCAGCAGCGAGGCGGCGATCGCCGAGCGGGTGCCGCCCTGGCAGTGCACGACCAGTGGCCGCCCGACAGGGACCTCGCCGATGCGCGCCACCAGATGACCCAGCGGGATGTGGGTGGCCCCGGCGATGTGGCCGCCCCGCCATTCGTTGTCGTGGCGCACGTCCAGCACGTGGACATCGCCGGCGGCCACGTGCGCTGCCAGCGCCGACGGGGTCATCTGCGGCACGCCGCCGGGGACGGCCCCCGCGGCCACGGCCTGCGCGATGGCCTCCGGGCCGAAGATGCCCGCGACCCGGTCGAGGCCGATGAGGGCCAGCTGCCGCACCAGCTCGGCGACAGTGTCGTCGGAGGCGTCGCGCGCGATGAGATACAAATCGTCGTCGTAGGGCAGGAGCCAGCCGGCCCACGTCACGAATGAAGCGCCGGCGGCCAGGTTCAGCGTGCCCGGCACGTGACGCTCCGCGAAGGCGTCGGCCGCGCGCGTGTCGATGATCCGCGCGCCCGCCTGCACCAGCGGCAGCAGCCGATCGCCGTCGAGCTGCGGCGGCAGCGACGTGCGGCGCAGGTCGGGCCCGCGCTTGTTGAGGGCCTTCATGGTCGCGAAGTAGGCGGGCGGATCGGGCTGCCCCTCGAGGACGCGGGCGACGAACTCTGCTTCCGTCTTCACCGCGTAGGCCCAGTTGAAGCGCCGCTCGTAGCCGAGCGTGCTGTAGGGAATGGCGCTGATGCCCTTGCCGCAGGCGGAACCGGCGCCGTGGCCGGGCCAGATCTGCAGCCAGTCTTCGTGGACGTCGAAGGCGCGCAGGCTGCGCCACAGCGTGCGGGCGCCTTCTTCCATGGTGCCCGCCACCTTCGCGGCCTTCTCGAGCAGGTCGGGCCGTCCGACGTCGCCCACGAACAGGAAGTCGCCGGTGGCGGCGGCAATCGGCCGGTCGGCCGCCGCGCCGTCGGTGATGAGGAACGTCAGGTGTTCCGGCGTGTGCCCGGGGGTGTGGACGACGTCCACCAGGACGTTGCCGATGGTGATGCGGTCGCCGTGGCGGATGAGCCGCGCTTCGTCGGCGAAGGCGTACTTCCAGGTGGCATCGCCTTCATCCGACAGCAGCAGCCGGGCGCCGGTGGCATGCGCCAGCTCGCGCGCGCCGGAGGCGAAGTCGGCATGGATGTGGGTTTCGGTGACGCTGGTGATGCGCACGCCTTCGCGCGCCGCGGCGGCAAGATACGGCGTGATGTCACGGTTGGGGTCGATCACGATCGCCTCGCCGGTGGCGGCGCAGCCGATGAGATAGCTCGCCTGCGCGATGGCGGGCTCGAAGAAGCGGGTGACGATCATGGCAGGCCTCGATTACCTCGTGAGGAAGATGTAGCCCGATGCGCCAAGGAGCACCGCGGCGAAGAGCGTCTGGAGATGAGCGGGATCGAGCCGGCGGGCCAGCGTGCCGCCGGCGACCACGCCGGCCGCCGCCGCCGCGGCCATCACGAGCACCGTGCCCCACGCCACCGGCACGGCGCGATAGCCGACCGCCGCCGTGGCGGCGCTGAAGGTGATGGCGAAGAGCGAGATCGGCACGGCGTCGAGGGTCGTGTAGCGGCCGAACACCACCAGCGCCGGGACGATCAGAAAGCCGCCGCCGACGCCGACGATGCCGGTGAGCACGCCGACACCGATGCCGGTCACGAGCAGCCACAGGCGGGCGCGCGGTGAGACGTCGCGGACGGCGGGGCGCGCCACGCGGCGCCGGATCCACAGAAATGCGGCGGCGATGAGGAGGGTCGTGGCGAGCAGCAGCGACTGCGTCGAGGTGGCCAGGTGCTGGGCAGCCGCGGCGCCAATCCACGCGCCGACGCTGGTGGCGGCGGCCAGTTCGATGGCCGGACCGTGCGCCAGCAGGCCGCGGTGCCCGGCGATGAGGCTGCCGGTGGCGGCGGCGACGGCGACGACCGGCAGGCTGAGCGCGATGGCGTGGCGGGTGTCGAGGCCGAGCAGCGCCCGGACCAGCGGCACCGTCAACACGGTGCCGCCGCCGCCCAGCAGGCCCAGCGTCGCGCCGATGATGAGCGCGCCGGCCAGCACGACTGCCGCGGTCAACGTGGCGCTCCCGGCAGCTCTCGTCTACATATCACTGTTCAGTAATGTATCCTGTGCGGCTGTCAGCGTCAATCGACGGCCACGCCTTGGTAGAGTAGGCGCCATGGACGCCCGGCAACTGCTCGTCAACACGCATCCCCATCTGCCCCCGGCCGCGACGCTGGCTGGCCTCGCCGCCGACGACGCGACGCGCCGCGTGGCGGGCCTTCCGCACTCGATCGCCGGGATCGTCGCCCACATGGCCTTCTGGCAGGACTGGTTCACCGCGCGCTGCCACGGCCAGGACACACCGCTGGCCTCGACCGCCGCCGACGGCTGGCCCGACGCCGGCGTCGATAGCTGGCCGACCGTGTGCGAGCGCTTCCTCACCGGCCTCGACGCCCTGGCCGAGGCGGTTGGTCGCCATGAGCCCGACGCGGCGCTCGCGCCGCCGATCGAGTTCCCGTTGCTGGCCGGCTATTCCTATCGGGACGTGTGGGAGCACGTGGCCCAGCACAACGCGCACCACCTGGGACAGATCGTGGTGCTGCGACAGATCCTCGGCGTGTGGCCGCCGCCGTCGGGGAGCTACACGTGGTGAACCTGGGGGCTGAGTGCTGGGGGCTGGGGCCGGTCCTGCACGGCTGACGCGGCGACCGCTCGGCGACGTCACGTGTGTCGCGCCGAAGTTCGTGGCCTGCAAACACGAAGGGCCTGGCGGGAATCCACCAGGCCCTGCGATTCATCCTGGGAGGCCAGCCCCCAGTCCAGTCCCTAGGCCCCAGCCCCTAGCAAGAGACGCAGCGATGGTTGTTCTTCGAGCCGAGCTTCTCGAGGAGCGACACGGTGGCGGGGAAGGGCGACACGCGCTGCACCGGGCCGTTGGCCATGTCGGCGGTCGTCTGCCCATTGCGCGCGACCACGGTGACGTCGGCGCCCTTGCTGACGAGATACAGGATCACGTCGTTGTCGCCGCGCGCGGCGGCGTGATGAAGCGGCGTGTAGCCGTCGTTGTCGCGGGCGTTCACATCGAGCCCCAGGTCTTCCACCAGGAACTTCACCGCCGCCAGCCAGCTGTCGGGTGCGTGCCGGTGGGCGTTGCCCGCGAAACCCTCGCCGTATTCGACGCCGGCAGCGGCGTGCAGCGCCGAGGCGCCGGGACCGCCGTACGGGATCGGCGTCAGTTTGGGGATCTCCACCGCCGACTGCGTGCGACTCGAGCCATCCGAGCCCGGACCGCCGCCTTCGGGCCCGCGGCGCACTGCCTGCTTCGGCGCCATCGAGGGGATGTTGGCGTCGGCGCCGTATTTCATCAGCAGGCGCATCGCCTCGACATCGGTCGAGTAGGCGGCGCGCCAGAAGGCGGTCGAGCCCGAGGTGTCAGCCAGCCCGCAGTTGCGGTTGCCGCAGCCGCTGTAGACCATGTACCAAGGGTGCTGCTTCAATCGCGCATTGGGGTCGGCGCCCTTCTCGAGCAGCTTCGCCATGACGTCGACGTAGGTCGCCTTCTGCAGCTCCATCTCCTGGGGCTGCGGGAAGCGCGTGCGCGGCTGCCACTGGGTGTTGACGGCCGACCACAGAGGCGTGGCGCCGTTGACGCGCGCCGCCAGGTTCGGATCGGCGCCGCGGTCGAGCAGCAGCATCGCCATGTCGAACTGGCCGTTGATGGTCGCCATCAGCAGCGGGCTGGTGCCGTCGCCGCTGCTCACCGCATCGACGCTGGCGCCGCCGTCGATGAGCGCCGTCGCGGCGGCCAGATGTCCCTGACGCGCGGCGTGGAGCAGCGCCGTCAGTCCGCCTTTGCTCGACAGGCCGGGCGTTTCTTCGAAGAACTGCTGCTGCCCGCCCTGCCCGCCGGCTGCGGCGGGCGTGCCGGCGGCCGGCTTCTCGGGTTCGGGCAGCTTGCCCGACGCGTAGAGCTCGCGGCTCGCCTGCACGGCGGCCTGGAGCTGGTTCGGCGACGGCTTGCCGTTCTTGCCGGCCGTGCCTTCGAGCACCTTGGCGAAGCGCTGGTTCGAGGCGCGGTCGAGCGGGATGTGCTTCTGGAGGTCGACGGCCTTGCTGGTCACGTTGGCGTTGGCGCCGCGCGCCAGCAGCGCCTTGATGGCGTCCACGCGGTTGAGCGAGGCGGCGAAGATGAGCGGGGTCTGGCCCCACTCGGCTTCGGTCGCGTTGACATCCGCCTTGGCGTCGAGCAGTGCGGTCACGACCGCCGCATCACCGGCCGCGGCCGCCAGATGCAGCGGCGTCGCGCCGCTCACCGAGGTCTTCGCGTCGACCTTGGCGCCTACTTTGAGCAGGGCCCGTACCGCGGCGGCGCTGCCGGCGCGGCTGGCCAGGTGCAGCGGTGTGTATTGCCCGATGCGGGTCACGGCGCCGGGATTGGCGCCGGCGTAGACCAGCATCTCGGTCATCTCGGCATCACCCTTGTCGGCGGCCCAGTGCAGGGCGCTCATGCCGTCGCCCTGCGCCGCGTTGACGTCGGCGCCCTGCTGGATGAGCGCGCGCACGGCCTCGCGGTTGCCCTTCATGGCGGCGTCGGCGACGGCGCTGCGGCTCTGCGGGGCGGCCTGAGCCTGTGCCTCGCCGTGGCGAGGGGCCGGCGACGCCGTGAGCACCGCGCCCACCGAGGTGGCCAGCGCGGTGGCAGCGACAAACGGAAGTGCCAGTCGAAGTCGCATCTCGTGACCCCTGAAGGCTAGGCGACCGTGATGGCCGACTGCGTGAGCGAGAGTTCGCCGGTGCTGTCGCCGAAGCTCCGCATGTCCTCGAGACCGAGGTGCTTGAGCAGCGTCAGCATGGCGTTGGCCATCGGCGTGCCGTCGGCCGCCTTGATGTGCGTGTTGCCGGCCAGCATGCCGTTGCCCTTGCCGAGCATGATGAGCGGGCAGCGGCGGTGGTTGTGCACGTTGGCGTCGGCCATCGGCGAGCCCCACAGCACCACCGACTTGTCGAGCAGGCTCTGCTCGCCGTCCATGGTCGTCTTCAGCTTTTCGAGGAAGTAGGGCAGCATGCTGACGCGGAACTTGCAGATCTTGTTGAACTCCATGATCCGCTCTTCACGATTGCCGTGGTGCGAAGCGGGGTGGAACGGCTGATCCGAGCCGCTCTCGGGGAACACGCGGTTCTGCGAGTCGCGGCCGGTCTTGAACGAGATGATGCGCGTCATGTCGGCCTGCAGCGCCAGCACCTGCAGGTCGAACAGGAGCTTCATGTGCTCGCTGAAGGAGTCGGGCACGCCGGCCGGGGCGCCCGGCAGCTCGCGCGCGTCACCGCTGGTGTTGCGGGCCTCGATCGCCTGAATCCGACGCTCGATCTCGCGCACGTGGTCGAGGTACTTGTCGAGGCGGTTCTTGTCGCCGCTGCCCAGTTCGTTGCGGACGTCGGCCACCTGACCGGCGATCCAGTCGAGGATGCTGCGGCGCGACTGCCGGCGTTCGGCGCGGTCTTCCTTCGAGCTGCCCGAGCCGAACAGCATGTCGAAGGCGACGCGCGGATCGCGGATCATCGGCAGCGGATCGTTGGGGGAGGCCCAGCTGATCGAGTCGGTGTAGGCGCACGAGTAGTTGTAGGTGCAGCCGCCGGCCTGATCGAGGTTCTCGATGCAGAACTGCATCGACGGCAGCGGCGTCGACTGCCCGAACTTCTGGGCATAGAGCTGGTCCATCGAGGTGCCGCACCAGATGTCGGAGCCCTGCGTCTGCTTGGGATGCGACTGCGTGAGGAACACCGCGCTCGAGCGGAAGTGGTCGCCGCCGATTTCCGGCAGCGCGAAGGCTTCGGCCATCCGCACATCGGTGTTGCTGATGATGGTCAGGTGCTCGCGGAACGGCTCGAGCGACTTGAGCGCGTTGTCGTTCACTAGTTGGAAGTCGCGGCCGGTGGTGGCCGGCGCGAACAGGTGCTTCGAGGCCGCCCAGTCGTTGCACCCGGCCAGGCCGTGGACTTCCTCGATGCACACGAGGCGGGTGCGCTCGGGCGTCTTCGCCAGCACGCGTCCCGCCGGGACCATGGCCTCGAGGAACGGCAGGGCAACCGTGGCTCCCGCGCCACGCAGGAACGTGCGGCGGGGCAGCTGCTTTCCGGTGATGAACGACATGCGACTCTCCTCAGTAGGGTTGAACGACTATCGCTGCTTGCTGGCGTCCAGAGCGGCTTCGTTGGTGGTCGAGACCGGCTCCGCGCCCTTCTTCTGGAAGGCGTCGCTCTTGACGACGCCGATGATGAACGACGACATCCGGAAGCCGTCGGCGGCGGCCTTCTTCGCGATGGCGCGCACGGTCGACTGATCGAACGTCTCGACGCGGCGGCCCAGCGCGTAGGCCATGAGGTTCTCGGTGAAGTTACGGACCAGCGGCTCGGGGCGCTTCAGCAGCGCCGCCGAGAGCTGGTCGAGGTTGTTGACCGCCGAGCCGTCGTAGTAGTCGCCGCGGGTATCGAGCGGCATGCCGTTCTCGCGCTCGCGCCAGCGCCCGGTCACGTCGAAGCTGTCGAGCGACAGCCCGATCGGGTCCATGAAGCGGTGGCAGGCGTTGCAGGTCGGGTTGGCGCGGTGCGATTCCATGCGCTCGCGCGTGGTCAGCATCTTGCCGTCCTTCGCGCTCGCCGATTCCTCGAGCGTCGGCACGTTGGGCGGCGGCGCCGGCGGCGGCGTGCCGAGCAGCACCTCCATCACCCACTTGCCGCGCAGCACCGGCGAAGTGCGGTTGGCCAGCGACGTCTGCACCAGCACGCTGCCGTGGCCGAGGATGCCGCGGCGGGTGGCGTCGGGGTAGGTGATGCGGCGGAACTGGGTGCCAGCCACGTTCGGGATGCCGTAGTGGCGCGCCAGGCGCTCGTTCACGAAGGTGTAGTCGGCGGTGAAGAAGTCGAGGAAGCTCTTGTCGCGAGCCACCAGGTCGTTGAAGAACATCTCGGTCTCGCGCTTCATCGCCGCCCCGACGTTCTCGTCGAAGTTCGGGAAGAAGTTCGGATCCGGCTTGACCTTGGCGAGGTCCTGGAGGCGCAGCCACTGCGCCGCGAAGCGCGACCCCAGGGCGTCGGCGCGCGGATCGGCCAGCAGGCGGGCAGCCTGCTTCTCGAGCATTCCGGGCGCGGTGAGGCGGCCCGACCTGGCGAGGTCGATGAGTTCCTGGTCGGGAGGAGCGCCCCACAGGAAGAACGACAGCCGTGAGGCGAGGTCGAGGTCGGCCACGCGCGTGGCGGTCTGGGTCGCGCCGGCCGGGCGCTCGCGCTCCATGCGGAACACGAAGTGCGGGCTGGCGAGGAGCGCCTCGAGCGCCGTCCGCACGCCACCTTCGAAGCCACCGGCGGCGGCGCCCTTCTCGAAGAACGGCATCAGGCTGTCGACCTCCGCCGTGGTCATCGGCCGGCGATAGGCGTCGCTGCCCAGGCGCGTGATGATCGAGCGGGCGCAGGTGCGTTCCTGCGACTGCGCGGTGGGGCGGCACGTGAAGATGCGCTGGCGCGTCGGGGTCTCCGAGACGCCGGTGGCGTTGTAAGGGCCGGCCACGACCACGTCGCGCAGATGGGGCAGGGTGGTGATGCCGGCGCCGCCCGAGCCGCCGCCCGCGTACGACCAGTCGTGGGGACGAATCAGGTCTTCGTAGGGGCCGTCGCTGCGGCGCACGAACGCGGCTGAAATCCGGTGTTCGCCGGCGCGCACCACGATCGGCTCGGTGCGCATGGCGATGCCGCCGCGGCCGTCGGCCGCCGCCGACGGACCCTGTTCGTATTTCACGAGCGCGACACGCTCGCCGTCGATCGAGACGTCGATGTCTTCGTAGCGCGCGTTCTCGCCCGAGATGACCAGCAGCTCGAACTCGTATTCGGCGTCGGCCGGGAACGCGTGGTTGACCACCAGCCCGCCACGGGTGCCGTAGGGCGCGCCCTCGACGTGGTCCCACGGATGCTGCGAGACGTAGCTGGGGTTCGTGTAGACGGTGTCGACGCGCGGCGCCTGCTTGTCGCCCACGGCTATGCGGCTGATGTCGGCGGCGGCGTTCAGGTACGCCTCGAGCAGCGTCGGCGACAGCGACTGCTCGTCGGCGATGTTGTCGAAGTTGGCGCTCTTCTGGTCGAGCGGTAGCCAGTTGCCGGCGGTGACGTCGAGGCCCAGCAGCTCCTTGATGGCGCGCTCGTATTCGGGGCGGTTCAGGCGCTGGAAGGTGCGGCGGCCGGGATTCGGGTTGTTGGCCGCGTGTTCGTCCATCCGCGCCTCGAGGGCGCCGGTGAGCGCGGCCACAGTCGCGGCATCGGGCTTCTTCGCGCCGGGCGGCGGCATCAGGCCGGCGCTCAGCTTGCGGATCATCTTCTCGACGACGTCCTGCTGATCGGCGGCCTTCATCGCATCGAAGCCGGCCAGCGACAGCCCGCCGGCCTTGGCGCGGTCGCTGTGGCAGCCGGCGCAGTACTGCCCGACGAGCTCGCTCTGCTGGCGCGCCGACAGGGCCGGCGACAGGCTGTGCGACGCGGCGGGGGCGACGGCGGCGGGGCGACGGGCCGGCGGGGCCGGCGCGGGCGCGGCCACCTGGCTGGTGGACGACGGCGTCCGGGACTGCTCGGCGGTGCCGGTCGCGGCCAGCGCGACCCCGACGACGACAGTGCCGAGCACACTCACTACGAGACGCGTCATGCGATCGACTCCCGAACCTTGACTGCCCGGCGCGGAGCGCGCGGCAGGGAGACCCGTACTGTGCTGGACGATGCCGAGAAAATATACATCGGATTCACATCCGGATTTCGGCGATTTCGCTCCGGAAAACGGGCATTTCTTACCTCCGGTTGTCTTGAATTGTCTCGCCGCGGCCGGCCGGGCGGGTCAGGCAGCGGCGCGTTGCGGCTCTTCCGGCCGGACCACGTGCAGGGCTGCCGCGCCCGACGTTGTAAAGATGAGCTGCCGGACCACTCCGGACGCCCGTTGTGCGCACCGGCTGGCGATGGCCGGAGGGCGGCGGGCTGCTACAATTGAACGTTTGTCACCGCGGGCGCGGCCTTCCCCGGCCGCCTTCCCACAGGAGAGTTCGAGATGATTGCGGTCAGCAGCGTGTCGATGCGCTACGGCACCAAGGTGCTCTTCGACGACGTCTCGACGACGTTCCAGCCGGGACGTCGTTACGGGCTCACCGGTCCGAACGGCGCGGGCAAGTCCACCTTCATGAAACTGCTCACCGGCGAGCTGCCGCCGCAGCGCGGCACGGTGACCACGCCGGCCCGCCTCGGCGTGCTGCGCCAGGACCAGTACGCGTTCGACGAGTTCCGCGTCGTCGACACCGTCATCATGGGCAACCGCGCGCTGTGGGCGGCGCTCGAGGAACGCGACGCCCTTTACGCGAAGGACGCCCTCAGCGACGCCGACGGCATGCGCCTGGGCGAACTCGAAGGCACCATCGGCGAGCACGACGGCTACTCGGCCGAAAGCGACGCGGCGGTGCTGCTCGACGGGCTCGACATCCCCGACGACGTGCACGAGCGGAAGATGAGCGAGCTGCAGGGCGGCCAGAAGGTCCGCGTGCTGCTGGCGCAGGCGCTGTTCGGTCGTCCCGAGGCGCTGCTGCTCGACGAACCGACCAACCACCTCGACCTCGACTCGATTCACTGGCTGGTCGATTTCCTGCAGCGCTACGACGGCACGCTGGTGGTCATCTCCCACGACCGTCACTTCCTGAACGCCGTCTGCACGCACATCGCCGACATCGACTACCAGACGATCATCACCTACACCGGCGGCTACGACGACATGGTGCTGGCGAAGACCCAGATCCGGTCGCGGCTCGAGTCGCAGAACGAGCAGCGCGAGAAGAAGATCGCGCAGCTCCAGGACTTCATCCAGCGCTTCTCGGCCGGCACGCGCTCCAGCCAGGTGCAGTCGCGGCGCAAGGAAGTCGAGCGTCTGCAGACCACCGACCTGGCGCGCTCGAACATCGCGCGCCCTTACATCCGCTTTCAGATGGCGCGGCCGTCGGGCCGTCTGGCGATGGAATGTGAGGGCGTGTCGAAGGCGCACGAGGGCCTGCAGGTGCTCGACGGCTTCGACGCCATCGTCAACCGCGGCGAGAAGATCGTGCTGGTGGGCAGGAACGGCGTCGGCAAGACCACCCTCATCAAGACGCTGCTCGCCGATGCCCCGGGCCAGCCGCCGTCGCCCGGTGACATCGACAGCGGCACGGTGCGCTGGGGCCACGAGGTCTCGATCGGCTACTTCGCCCAGGACCACACCGGCGCCATCGCGCACGGGCTGACGGCCGTCGAATGGCTGCACCAGTTCGATCCGGATGCGTCCAAGCAGGACATCCACGGGCTGCTCGGCCAGATGCTCTTCGCCGGCGAGGAGGGCTACAAACCCACCGCGGCGCTGTCGGGCGGCGAGACCGCGCGCCTGCTCTTCTGCCGCATCATGCTGCAGAAGCCGAACGTGCTCATCCTCGACGAGCCGACCAACCACCTCGACCTCGAATCGATCAACGCCCTCAGCTTCGCGCTGCAGAAGTACGAAGGCACCGTGTTCCTCGTCACCCACGACGAAGACCTGATGGATTCGGTCGCCACGCGGGTGTGGAAGGTGGCGCACGGCCACGTGCAGGATTTCAAGGGCACCCACGAGGAATTCGAGGCGGCAACCGCGCAGGCCCCGCGTTAGGGACGCGTCTCGGGCCATAATGCGGCCCGTGAATTCAGAGAAGATCAGCCGCGCCGGTTGGCGCATCGTGCTCCTTGCCAGCCTCGGTGGCACCCTCGAGTTCTACGACTTCGTCATCTTCGGCGTCTTCGGCCCCGACCTCGGGCGGGCCATCTTCCCGAGTGACGTGCCGCTGGTGGAACTGCGGTCGTCGTACGGCGTCTTCGCGGCCGGCTACTTCGCCCGCCCGATTGGCGGCATCGTGCTCAGCCACTTCGGCGACCGTTACGGCCGCCGCAACGTCTTCCTGCTGTCGCTCTTCGCGATGTCGGGCGCGACGCTGGCCATGGGCCTGGTGCCCACCTACGCCGTCTGGGGCGTGGCCGCCAGCATCACGATGGTGTGCCTGCGGCTGCTGCAGGGCTTCTGCATCGGCGGCGAACTGCCCGGCGCGCTGACCTACGTGGTCGAGACGGCGCCGAAGCAGGCCGCGCTCGTCTGCGGCGTCGTGTTCGCGTGCGTGACCTACGGCGTGGCGGTGGCAACCGGCGTCAGCGTCGGCGTGCGCACGTTCCTGCCGCCGGATCTCGTGCCCGAGTACGGCTGGCGTATCGCCTTCATCCTCGGTGGCCTCGGCGGCATCGTGAGCTTCCTCGCGCGCCGCGCCATGGAAGAATCGCCGGAGTTCGCCAAGATGAAGGCGCTGGCGGCCCGTCAGCCGTTCCGCGAGGTGCTGCAGGCGCATCGCGGCGCGGTGCTCACGGGGATCGGCATTCTGGCGCTCTCGGCCGGGTTCAACGGGCTCTACTTCTCGCACATGCCCGGGTACCTCGGGCGCGTGCTCGGCTACGACGCCCGGCTGGCCGTGGTGGCGGCCACCATCGGCGTCGTGATCCACGCCACGATGATCGCCGTTGTCGGCTGGCTGGCGCGGTTCGTCGCGCCGCTGACGCTGCTGCGGGGGGGCGCCATCGGCATCCTCGTCCTCGGCTATCCGTTCTACACGGCGCTGGCCGGCAAGCCGGAATCGCCGACGGCGCTGCTCATCGGCATCGGGCTGGTGGCCGGGTTCCTGAACGGCACCTACGCGGTGCTGCTGACCGACCTCTTCCCGACGCGCATTCGCTTCAGCGGCGTGGCGCTGGCCTTCAACATCTCGTTCACGCTGTTCAGCGGCACCGCCCCGCTGGTGGCCACCTGGCTCATCGGGCGCAGCGGATCGAACAGCGCGCCGGCCTTGATTCTGCTCATGTGCGGCGTGATGACGCTGGTGGCCTCGTTCCTGCACCCGAGGTACTCGGGGCACGTGCTGACGAGCCGGGGCCCGGGGCTCGGGGCTCGGGGCTGACGTGCCGTCCGCTGCAGCGCCAGCGACGCCGACACTGGCGGCACTGAGACGCCATGCGATTGCGCGGTCGCTGTTCACGCCGCGGCCGCTCGCCCAGGCCCTGGCGCAGCTCGCGTTCGTGCAGGCCGATCCCATCCGCTCGCCGGCGCGCGCGCAGGACCTGACCCTGCGCCACCGTGTGAGCGGTTACCGCGCTGGTGACCTCGAGCGGCAGTACCGCCGGCTGGCGATCGAAGAAGACTTCTTCGTCAATTACGGCTTCGTGACGCGCGATCTCCACGCGCGGCTCCATCCGCGCGGCGGGCTGCGGGCGTGGCCGCGACCCGGGAAGAAGGTGGGCGAAGCCGTACTCGCCTTCGTGCGCGAGCGCGGCGAGGTGCATCCGCGCGACGTCGACGCGCACTTCGCGCACGGCGCGGTCAGGAATTACTGGGGCGGGTCGTCGAGTGCGACCACCCACGTGCTCGATCACCTGCACTACCGCGGTCTGCTGCGCGTCGTCGGCCGTGATGCCGGCATCCGCCGCTACGCGGCGCGCGACCTGCCGCCCCCGGTCGAGGGCGCGGCCGCGCGCCGCGCCTGCCAGGATGCGATCGTGGACGCGATTGTGGGCCTCTACGCGCCGCTGCCGGCGTCGACGCTCGGCTGGCTGGTCGCGCGCCTGCGTTACGCGACGCCGCAGTGGCGGGCCGACACCGGCGCCGTGCTGGCCCGCGCCAAGGTCCGGCTCGCGCATGTGCGGGCGGGCGATCTCGACTGGTACTGGCCGGCCGACGAGCCGCTGTCGAATGAGGGGCCGGCCGACCGCGTGGCGCTGCTTGCGCCGTTCGATCCGATCGTGTGGGACCGGCGGCGCTTCGAAGCGTTCTGGAACTGGCGCTACCGCTTCGAGGCCTACACACCGGCGGTCAAGCGCACGCTGGGCTACTACGCGATGCCGCTGCTGTGGCGCGACGCCGTCGTCGGCTGGGCGAATCTGTCGGTGGCCGACGGCCGGCTCGTCTGCGCGCCCGGCTACGTCAGCGGACGGGCGCCGCGCGACCGCGCCTTCAAGCCGGCGCTCGAGGCGGAACTCGAGGCGCTGCGCGCCTTCCTCGGTGTGGCAGGCTGACGGCGATGATCCGCATCAGCGACGCGCTCGTCATCCTCCCGCACGAGTACGAGGAGCGCTTCGTGCGCGCGTCCGGCCCCGGCGGTCAGAACGTCAACAAGGTCTCGACCGCGGTCGAGTTGCGCTTCGACGTCGCGGCCTCCACGCTGCCGTCCGACGTGAAAACGCGCCTCATCGCGCTCGCCGGCAGCCGCATGACGGGGGAGGGCGTGCTCGTCGTCGACAGCCGCGAGCACCGGACACAGGCGCAGAACCGCGAGGCGGCCCGGGCGCGCCTGGTGGCGCTGGTCGTGCAGGCGGCGGTGCGCCCGAAAGCGCGCCGGCCCACCAAACCTGGAAAGGGCGCCAAAGAGCGGCGCCTGCAGTCGAAGCGGCAGCGGGGGGATGTGAAAGCCGCCCGCGGCCGCGGTGGCTCCGGCGACGAGTGATTGCCGCGGCCTCGGCCGCGCGTCACGTCAGGACGTCGATTCCCCGCCCGTGCGCAGCGCCGGTGGGGGCGGTGCGACGAGGTCCAGCGGCCGTCCGGTCGCCGGATGGGCCAACCGCAGGCGGTGCGCGTGCAGCAGGTAACCGCCATCGCCGGGAAGAGCGCGCGTCCCGGGCGGCGGCTGTCCGCCGGCGACATACAGGGGGTCGCCGGCCAGCGGATGCCCGGCCGCGGCCAGGTGGATGCGGATCTGATGCGGCCGTCCGCTGGTGATGCTGACATCGCAGAGCGCCGCATCACCTCGGCGCTCGACCACCATGGCGGTGCTGTGCGCGGCGCGGCCGCCGGGGCTCGCCGCGTGCACCGAGCCGAGCAGCGCGTGCGGCACCAAGCCGATCGGCGTCGTGATCTCGTGCGAGGTCCACGGCGGATCGCCGTCCACGAGCGCGCGATAGATCTTCGTCACCGTTCGCGTGCGCCAGGCGCGGCTGAGCGTCGCGGCGGCCGCCGGCGTGCGGGCGAAGAGCACCAGCCCCGAGGTGCCGCGGCCCAGGCGGTGCGCGG
Organism: Acidobacteriota bacterium; assembly: GCA_031404695.1. Classification (GTDB taxonomy): domain Bacteria; phylum Acidobacteriota; class Vicinamibacteria; order Vicinamibacterales; family UBA2999; genus CADEFD01. The sequence continues at coordinate 2,579 of JANNIB010000106.1, read as the reverse complement.
GATGCGCGTCGCCGAACCTGGCGCGCACCAGCGCCAGAAGTGTGTGATCCAGGAACCCTCCGGCCGGCATCGTCGGCAGACCGCTCGGCTTGGACACGGCGAGGACGTCCGCGTCGTCGTGGATCACGTCGAACGTGAGCGGCACGTCTGGCTCGTGCCACGGCGGACGCTGCCAGGCCACGACCTGTCCGGCGCGCAGCGCCTCATGGCCCGCGGCCACGGCGTTGTCGATGGTGATTTCCGCGCCCGCGAGACGCGCCGCCCAGTCGTCCGCGGACGAGTGGGCGTAGGTCGCGGTGAGCCAGGCGCCGAGCCGTTGCCCTGCCTCCTCGGGTCCGATCTGTGCGCGGTAGGCGAAGCCGCGATTCAGCGCCATGCCGGCCGCGTCACTCCGAGCCGTCGGCGCGGCTCACGTCCACCCAGCGGTCGTCGCCGTCCACGCTCACGCGCAGCTGCCACGGGTTGCAGCACACCTCACAGTCCTGGACGAGCACGCCGCGGGTGTCGGGTTCCAGGTAGATCTCGACTTCTTCTCCACAGTAGGGGCACGTCACCGTGAATTCGGTCTGGCTCACTGTTCACTCCGGCCGGCCGAAACGCACGGCGTAGATCGGCGGTAGATGCGCCGAGACATGGGTCCACGAGTCGCCGCTGTCGGTCGAGATCCACAGGCTGCCGGAGGTCGAGCCCATCGCGAGCACGGTGCCAGCGGCATCGACGTCGAGTGCGTGGCGGTAGACGAGATCGTAGGATGGCGACGGCAACCCGCGATCGAGCACGTCGAAGGTGGTGCCGCCGTCGCGGGTGCGCGAGACGACGAAGCGCGCATCGACCGGCACCCGCTTCTCGTCTTTGACCGCCGGCGCGAACCACGCGGTGTCGGGATCGCGTGGATGGACGGCGACCGCGAAGCCGAACGTGGAGGGACGCGCGGCGTCGACTGTCTGCCACTGCCGCCCGCCGTCGCGCGACTTGAAGATGCCGGAATGATGCTGCGTCCACAGGGCATCGGGATCGGCCGGGCAGGCCACGATGCGATGCGGATCCTGAATGTCGGGATCCTCGCGCAGTTCGGGCGGCATGTAGTCGGCGCGCATGCCGGTCGCCCGTCCGCTCCAGGTGGCGCCGTCGTCGTCACTGGCCCAGGCGCCGCCGCACGACACCCCCGCCAGCACGCGCCGCGAGTCGCGCGGGTCGACGAGCACCGAGTGGATGCCGGGCCAGTCGTAGCCGCCGCCGAACCATTTCGCGCGCGCCGGCACGTCCCACAGGCCGCGGCAGATGGTCCACGTCGCGCCGCGATCGTCCGAGCGGAAGAGCCCGCCGGGCAGCGTGCCCGCCCACAGCCGCCCCGGCTGATCGGCGCCGCCGGCTTCGAGCGCCCAGATCATCTTCAGCGTCGGCGGCTCGGCCACGGCCGGCGCGCCGTCCGGACTCGGTGGGCGGCTGATGGCGGGGAGGTCCGCGTACGACGGCACGCCGACCTCGGTCCAGGTGGCGCCGCGGTCGTCGGACCGATGGAGCTTCGAACCGAAGTGGCCGAGGTTGAGCGCCGCATACATCGCGCCGTCACGCGCGTCGTCGAGCACCATCGACACCGGATCACCCAGGAATGACGGCGTGCCGAGGCGCCAGCCGTCGTGGGCGTGCAGTTGAAAGAGGCCTTTGCGGGTGGCCACCCACAGCGGTTGCGTCATCGCGGATCTCCTGGTTTGGGCGGATCGCCAGCCGCGGCGCCGCCCGACAGCGCCTGCAGCACGAAGATCTCTGTCTCGGGCCCGACCGGGTCCGACTGCGTGACGCGGTCCAAAAGCGGCGCGTCACCGACGAACACCGTCACATGCTGCCGCACGCGGCCGTGTTCGTCGAGTACGTAGCCGCGCAGCCGCGGGTTGGCGGCGAAGACTGCGCCGAGCGCGTCGGCGACGGTCGCGCCGTCCACCGCCGCCGGCGGAGCGTCGAGGAAGCGCTGCAGATGCGGCGTGAAACTGATGCGAGGCATGGCGGCCGGGTCGGAGCCGGAGTCTACCAGCGGCGCGCCTCACGGCGCCGCCGCTCGTCCCTGCCGGCACGGATATGATGTCGCCACATGAGAGTTGTCGCCGTCGCCCTGGTCGTGCTGGCGCTGTCGGTGTCGCCCGCGTTCGCCACCTGGTCGGTCATCGCGGTGGATGCGGCGACGGGCCGCGTCGTCATCGCCTCGGCCACCTGCGTGGATCGCGACGACCAGTTCCTGATGGGCGTGCAGGCGGTGGTCGTGCCAGGCAAAGGCGTCGCCGCCTGTCAGGCCGCTGTCGATGGCACCCACAAGAACCAGATGCTCGTCTTCGACGAACTGACCACGGGCACCGATCCGGCCCGCATCATCGAACTGCTCAGTGTGGACCCGGCTTTCCAGAGCCGCCAATTCGGCATCCTCGATCTGCAGGGCCGCGCTGGCGGGCACACCGGTCACACCAACGGCTACGTCTCCCAGGACCTGCACGGGCAGGTGCCGGGGACACGCATCTTCTATTCGATCCAGGGCAACATCCTGCGGCCGGGCAACGTCGTGCCCAACGCCGTGCAGGCGTTCCTCA
>JANNIB010000105.1:0-7924 GCA_031404695.1 Acidobacteriota bacterium | reverse complement strand
CGATCCTCGGCCTGCTGGGGCAGTCGATTCCGAACTTCTGGATGGGGATCATGCTCATCCTCTTCTTCGGGCTCTACCTGCGCTGGTTCCCGATCTCCGGCCACGTTCCGTTCCTGCTGCCGCTGCTCAACGGCGATCTGGCGACGGCCTTCGGCAACCTGCCGCGCACGATCTACTTCCTGGTCATGCCGGGGGTGGCGGTGGCGACCTACTCGCTGGCCAGAAACACCCGCCTCGTGCGCTCGTCGATGCTCGAAGTGCTCGGGCAGGACTACGTGCGCACGGCGCGCGCCAAGGGCCTCGACGAGCGCGTCGTCGTCGTGCATCACGCGCTCAGGAACGCCTGGCTGCCGGTGGTGACGATGATCGGTCTCGAGTTCGGCTTCCTGCTCGGCGGTGTCGTCGTGACGGAGACCGTCTTCAGCTATCCGGGCATCGGACGGCTGCTGTTCAATGCGATCAATCAGCGCGACATTCCGCTGGTGCAGGCCGGCGTCATCCTGCTGGCCGGCAACTTCATCCTCCTGAACACGATCGTCGATCTCGTCTACGCGCGGCTCGATCCGCGGGTGACGCTGGCGGGGCGCCGGTGACCGCGGGCGGACGTAACGCGGGTCGCCTGTGGCGCAGCCTGCTGGCCGCGAAGTGGCCGGTGCTGGCGCTGCTCATTCTGATCGTCGTGACGGTGGTGGCGGCGTTCGGGCCGTGGCTGGCGCCGCTCGATCCGGCGCGGCAGAGCATCGGCTCGCGCCTCGCCGAGCCCCTCAGCTCGGTGCAGGGTGTCACGCACTGGCTGGGCTCCGACGTGCTCGGACGCGACGTGTTGTCGCGGCTGCTCTACGGCGCCAGGATCTCGCTGCTCGTCGGCCTTGCAGCCATCTGCGTGGGCGGGGGTCATCGGCATCGTGGCCGGCCTGCTGGCCGGCTACTTCGGCGGCTGGGTGGATGACCTGACGATGCGGCTGGCCGACATGCAGCTCGCCTTCCCGTTCATCCTGCTGGCGATCATGTTCCTGGTCGTGCTCGGGCCCGGCGTGGGCAATCTGATCCTGGTGCTGGGCATCGGCCAATGGGTGACCTACGCGCGCATAGTGCGCGCCGAGACCCTGTCGCTGCGCGAGAAGGAATTCGTCGAGGCGGCCCGCGCGCTCGGCGACGGCACTGCCTCGATTCTCTTCCGCACGATCCTGCCGAACATCGTGGCGCCGCTCACGGTGATTGCGTCGTTCAATGTGGCGAGCGTGATCCTGACGGAAGCGTCGTTGTCATTCCTTGGCCTGGGCGTGCCGCCCTCGGTGCCCACGTGGGGCAGCATGCTCGCCGAGAGCCGCGACACGCTGCTGGCCAACAAATGGTGGCTGGCGGTGTTCCCCGGACTCGCCATCATGCTCACGGTGCTGAGCTTCAACATTCTCGGCGACTGGCTGCGCGACGTGCTCGACCCACGGCTGCGCGACCGCTGAGCGACGGAAGGTGACAGGGACATGAAGGTAGGGATCATCGGGGCGAGCTTCGCGCAGGCCGCCTATCTGCCGGCGCTGCGGCACGTGCCTGACGCGGAGGTGGTAGCGGTGGCCTCGGCGCGGCGCTCGAGCGCGCAGACGACGGCCGCGGCCTTCGGCGTGCCGCACGCCTACGACGACTGGCGGCGGATGCTCGCCGACCACACCTTCGATCTGGTGTGCATCGCGACGCCCACGGTGCAGCATGCGCCGCAGACGCTGGCCGCGATCGCCGCCGGTGCCCACGTGCTGTGCGAGAAGCCGACCGCGATGCACGCCGGCGAAGCGGCGCGGATGCTCGCGGCGGCCGAGGCTGGCGGCCGCGTGCACATGATCGACCACGAGCTGCGCTTCAATCCCAATCGCGCGAAGGTTCAGGCGCTCATCGCCGACGGCAGCCTGGGCGAGGTGCGGCACGTCATCATCACCAACATCGGTCCGTCGTGGAACGACCCGATGAGCCGCCCGAAAGGTGACTGGTGGAGTCTGGCGGACCAGGGCGGCGGCCGCCTCGGCGCCAACGGCAGTCACCAGGTGGACCTGCTGCGCTGGTGGCTGGGTGAGGCCGCGTGGGTGACGGGTGCCGCGCCGGTGATGGTGCCGTCGCGCCTCGACAAGGCCACCGGCGAGGCATGGACGGCGACCGCCGACGACGTCGCCTGGTTCACCGCCGAGATGGCCAGCGGCGCCGTGGCTCAGGTGTTTCTGTCAGGCGTGGCGGCGCACAACATGAACAACGTCACGCAGGTCTTTGGCTCCAAGGGCACCGTGAAGCTGTCGAACGACGACGAGCGGTTGTGGTTCGCGAAAGCAGGGCAGAGCTTCGACGACATCACCGAGGCCGATCCGAACGCGGCGCTGCCGGGCGTGAACCCCGGGATCTGGAACGTGTCGGTGGTGGCGCTGATGCAGGAACTGACGTCGGCGATTCGTGAGGAGCGCCGGCCGCGGCGCGGCGCCACCTTCGTGGACGGCCTGGCCAATCAGCGGCTGCTCGATGCCGTGCGTTGCTCGGGCACCGAGCGGCGGTGGGTGCGGCCGGAGGACATCGATGCCGGCGCTTGAGGGCCAGACCGTGCTGGTCACCGGCGCGGCTCAGGGGCTCGGCGCCGCCATCGCCCGCCACCTGCATGCCGGCGGTGCGCGCCTCATCCTGATGGACCGCGACGCCTCCGGCCTCGCCGGCGCTGCCGCCGGGTGCCCCGGCGCCGTGACCACGGTGGTCGATCTGGCAGACGCCGGCGACACCGCGCGGGCGATCGCGGCGACCGTGCGCGGTCCGGTCGATACGCTCATCCACAATGCGGCCATCCTCAGGATGGAGCCCGTCGATGTCGTCAGCCTCGCCACGTTCCAGGCCACGCTCAACGTCGGCATCCAGGCCGGTTTCCAGCTCACGCGGGCCGTGTGGCCCGCGATGAAAGCCCGAGGCGGCGCCCTGGTCTTCGTGAGCTCACGTTCGGGCATCGAAGGCTTCGCCGACGAAACGGCCTACTGCGCCTCCAAACACGCGCTCGAAGGGTTCTCGAAAAGCCTCGCGCTCGAAGGGGCCGCGCACGGCATTCTGTCGGTCACGGTCACGCCCGGCATGTACATGCACACGCCGATGTCGGAGACTACCTACTCCGAGGAGCTGCGCGCGAAGTGGGTCGATCCGATCCGGCTGGCGCCGGCCTTCGCCTACCTCGCCACCCGTCCGCTCCATCTCTCCGGGCAGCGCCTCAGCGCCTGGGACCTTGCGCAGGAACACGCCTCATGAGCATGCAGCCCATCTACGACTGGATCGACGAGCACGCCGACGAATGTGTCGGCGACCTGCAGCGGTTCGTGCGGCAGCCGTCGATCTCGGCCCAGAACATCGGCCTGCGCGAGTGCGCCACGCTCGTGCGCGACATGATGCATGCCGACGGGCTGCCCGCCGACTTCCAGGAACTGGCGGCCGGGCCGCCGGTGGTGTTCGGGCACCTGCAGGCGAAGCAGCCGGGCCGGAAGACCATCCTCTGCTACTCGCACTACGACGTGCAGCCGCCCGAGCCGCTCGACAAGTGGACGCACGGCGGGCCGTGGTCGGCAACGATCGTCGAGGGCGTGCTCTACGGCCGCGGCGCCACCGACAACAAGTCGGGCGTGCTGGCCTTCCAGAAGGCGGCCAAGGCCTTTCTGCAGGTGCGCGGCGAGGTCCCCTGCAATCTCAAATTCTTGATCGAGGGCGAGGAGGAGATCGGCTCGCCGCATCTGGCGGCCTGGGCCGCTGCGAACCCGGTGCTGCTCGCCGCCGACGGGATGCACTGCCTCGACGGCTCGATGGAAACCGGCACCGAGGTGCCCGATGTGTCGCTCGGGCTGAAGTCGGTGCTCTTCGTCGAGCTCACGGCCCGAGGGGCGAAGACCGACATCCACTCGCTGAACTTCCCCCTGGTGCCGGCGCCGGTGTGGGAACTCATCTGGGCGCTGAACACGATCTTCAGCCGCGATCGCCGCATCCTCATCGAGGGGTGGGAAGAAGGCATCTGGCAGCTCGGGCCCGACGACGAGCAGCAGCTCGCCGACAAGGCCGGCCGCGTCAATCTGCAGGCGATGAAAGACGAATGGGGCATCAGCGAGTTCGCTGGTGGCCGCGACGGCATCGATGCCCTCCGGGCGCGCTCCTACGAACCCACGGCCAACATCCAGGGGCTGATTGCCGGCTACACCGGCCCCGGCACCAAGACCATCGTGCCGAACGAAGCGCGGGCGCGCCTCGATTTCCGGCTCATCCCGAACATCCAGCCCGCCGATGCGATCCGCAAGCTGAAGGCGCACCTCGAGACGCACGGCTTCGGGCACATCGAGGTCAAGGCCTACGACAACGCCGAGCCGCCCTACAAGATCTCGGTCACGGAAGACATCAGCCAGGCCATCATCGCCGCCGCCACCGAGGTCTACGGTGAACTGCCGGTCGTCAACGGCGTCTCGGCTGAGGGCGCGATTCTGCGCCACGTGTGGATTCCCTGCGTGCTCACCGGCTTTGCCAACCCCGGCGCCAACCTGCACGCGCCGGATGAGAACATCCATCTCGACAAGTACCTGCTCGGCATCAAGTACGCGGCCGCCATCATGGAGCACTTCAGCCGGAAATGAACGCGATGGAAATGACCGCGCAGGCGCGGCGCCGCCCGGCCGACGACGTGATGGAACGCCGTTTTCACCGCATGGGCCGCATCGAGGGTGTGTCGCTGCTGGTGCTCCTGTTACTGGCGATGCCGCTCAAGTACCTGGCTCACCAGCCGCTGGCGGTCACCGCTGTGGGCAGCGTGCACGGCCTGCTCTGGGTGATCTACATGCTGATGCTCGCGCAGCTGTGGTTGACGCGGAAGTGGCCGTTCTCGACCGTCGTGCTCGCGGGCGTGGCCTCGGTACTGCCCTTCGGGCCGTGGTGGTTCGAACGCCGCGTCAGCGGATCGGCGGCAGGCCGCTGAGGAAGGCGGCCACGTGGGCCGCCCAGACCGAGGCCTGGACCTGCGTGCGGTGCGCTTCGGTTTCGGGGGCCGGCGGGCACGACCACGTGGCGGCCCCTGGGCACCTGGGCGATCAGTGGCTCGATGGCGCCGAGTTCAATCGGGTTCAGTTCGTCGTCGGCGAAGAGGATGGCGAGAAGGGACGCCGTGATCCGCCCGACCTCGGCCGCCGGGTCGTAGTCGAACGACGCCTCGAAGCGGTAGAGGATGTTGTTGGCATCGTCTTCCTCGAGTGTCTCGTCGACCACCTCGCGCACGTAGGCGTCGGCGGCCGCGTAAGTGCGCAGGCGTTCGCCGAGGCGCGCCGGGCTCTGCACGAGCATGTCGAACATCGGCATGATGTTCAGGAAGCCGCGCGGCTGCGCGGTGTAGTTGCCGTCCATCCAGGCCGGATCGGTGCGGATGGCCTGCGAGAGGATGCGCCGCCACAAGAGATTGCGCCCGTCGACCTTCACCGGCAGCGACGAGATCGGGAGCAGCGCGTCCATCATCTGCGGATGGCGGATACCCCAGAGCCACGTGTGCATGCCGCCCATCGAGATGCCCATGACGAGGCGCAGGCGCTCGATGCCGAAGTGTTCGGTGACGAGGCGGTATTCCAGTTCCACCAGGTCCTCGTAGCCGTACTTCGGAAACCGCGCGCGCAGGCCGTCACTGGGTTTGCTCGACTTCCCGGCACCGAGCAGGTCGGGGAAGATCAGGTACGCCGCGAGCACCTGGCCGGCGTCGCTGCTCGAGCCGTGCATCACGAGCACGCCGTTGCGGATCTTCCCGCGGGCATCGCGCATCGGCGTGCCGATGGTGCGGTAGTGGAGGCGGACGTTCGCCAGCGTCTCGCCGCTTCTGAAGCGGTACGACGGGATGCGGTAGTCGCCCTCGGTGATGGCAGGTGCAGCGGCGGGCGTCTGCGCGCGTGCCGACATGACCGGCGAGAGCAGCGACAGCGCAAGTGCGGCGACGGCGGGGCGGAGAAGGAGGGCCATGCCCTCAGAGGATACCCGCCTACGGTGCGGCGACGGCTCTGGCCACGGCCGTGATCTGGGCCTTGGTGAGGTTGTTGCCGACGATGCGAGCGACGCCGTCGGCGCGCTGCACGACCGCGAGCACCTGCGGATCGGTGGGCACGAAGGCCGCCTTCTGTCCGATGCCGGCGAGGGTCTCGCGCTTCTTGCCCGCGGCCACCGCTTCGCCCCCGCTCACGATCATCTCGAAGAATGCCTCGAGCGTGGGCGAGGCCGGGCTCGCCTTCACGGCGGTCAGGTCATAGAACTGTACTGCGACGGTCTTGAACGCGCCGCCGCCGCGCAGCATCCACGGGCATTCCGTTTCGCCCGCATCACGCGCCTGTCCGCCCATCTCCTTGAAGCCGGCGCCCACGGCTTTCGTCAGTTCATCCGCCGTGAGCAGGGTCATGCAGGTGGGCGCCTGCGCACGCGCGACGGCGGGCGCTACCAGCAGCAGGCCGGAGACGAGCAGGAGTCGGATGACGGACGTGGGCATGGCAGCTCCGTAACGGGTGGGGTGCGGGTTCAGCGTGGGAGGGCGTTCCACTCGACCTCGGTGATGGCATCGAGCTGGCGCTCCATCACCATGCGCCAGCCGCCCGGCGTCTTCACGAGCAGCGCTTCGAAACGGACGTACCCGGCTGTCTCGACACCCGCCTTGGTGGTCGTGGCGTAGCGGAAGGCACCGGCCTCGAACGCGGTGGTGTCGTCGTCCTGCCTCAGTATGAAGCGGAAAGCCACCGACGCACCTTCGCCCGCCGCCTTCGCCTTCGCCATGTCGCGACCCCAGCGCTCGAGCGCGGCACTGATGGGCGAGCTCCCCTTGGTGTTCACGAGCACGGCGTCAGGGTGGTAGACCCGTCCCATGGCGACGATGTCGTGGTTCGCGGCCGACGCGGCCACTGCCTGCCAGACCTGACGGTCGATGTCCGCAGTGGAGGGGCCAGTGGCGCCGGCCGGCACGGTCAGCAGGACGGCGACCGCACATGAGAGGCAGGCGCGCAGGGGATGGGACAGCGGCATCTGGGCAACCTCCGGACGGTGCGGGCGCAGCGTATCACCAACCCCGCACGGGGCCGAAGAACCCCGTAGTGCGGGTCCGCTACTTCGTCAGCCTGGACGGCTCGCCCCGCGCGTCGGTCTTGCCGGCCGACGGACCACTCTCGTTCCCGACGCCCTCGACGTCCGGCTCAGGGAGTGGCGGGATGCCCTTGCCGGTGGGCTCCTGGTCTGCCGGCAGTTCGTCGGCCTGCGGCTGCGCCTGGCCTTCGCTTTCCATGGTCGACACCTGGTCGCGCAGCGTGCCCTGCGGCTTCGACGCCGGGCTGTCCGCGTCCTTGGCCGACGTGACGTCGGGCTCGTGCCCGCCAGCCACCAGGGTGGCCGTCTCCCCATTCTGGGCCACGCCTTCCTCTTTTTTGTCGTCAGGGGTTCCGCGGTTGTCGTCTCGATGTGCCATACCACCCACGGGAGCAAGAGCGGTGCCCGTCCGGGCGCCGACGTTCTCAGGGCACGGGCTCGATCCGAAGCAGCGCCCCGTCGTCCTCGTCCGTGAGCAGATAGAGCAACCCGTCCGGGCCCTGGCGCACCTCGCGGATGCGCTGGCGCAGCTCCGTGAGCAGCGACTCGCGGCGCATTTCCTCGGATCTGGCATTGAAGACGATGCGCTGCAGGTGTCCGGTGCCCGGGATCAAGCCCATGCGCATCGCGCCGACGAACACGTTGCCCTTCCAGTGGGGAAAGCGATCGCCGGTGTAGACCGCCATCCCGGCCACGGCGATGGACGGAATCCACGACACGAGCGGTGATTCCATGCCCTCGCGCGTCGGGTGCTCGGAGACGCGCGGCGCTTTTGGATCTTCCCCCACGATGACTTCCTCGACTTGGCCGTGAAGCGCTGGGAGCGGATCGCCGAGAAACT
>JANNIB010000104.1:0-6316 GCA_031404695.1 Acidobacteriota bacterium | reverse complement strand
GTACACGAGCGCGGACGGGGAGTGGAAGGACGCGTTGATGTCGCAGCCGCGCCCGCAGCGGCCGCGCCCCAGGCAACGCGTGCGGTACTTGTTGTTGAGCCGCCCGGCTCGTGCCACCAGTGTTGCACGTCGCCCTCGACGAACTGGTGGCCGGCCGCGCGCAGCAGGTGCGCGCGCGCCATCTCGGGCTGCGCGAGGGTCAGTGCCATGACGTCCTGCAACTGGTCGCGGAAGCCGAAGGCGCCGCCCGGCTGGTAGTAGCCGGCCCGCGTCCACAGGCGGCTGCTCACGGTCTGATAGAGCAGCCAGCCGTTGACGAGCGTGTCGAAGGAGTCGTCGGGCGTGCGCACCTGCACCGCCTCGAGCAGCGCCCGCCAGCCGGCGCGCACCTGGAGCAGGGCGGCGTCGGCGTCGGCCTCGGTGGCGTGCTGCTCGACCAGCCGCCGCGCCTCGTCGGTCGAGGCCCCGGCGCCGAGCAGGAAGACGACGACGCGGCTCTCGCCGGGCGCCAGCGCGATTGACACATGGAGCGCCGCGCACGAGTCGAGCCCGGCGCCCACCATGCCCGAGAGCGTCTGCGCGCGCAGGCCGGCCGGGTCGGCGGGCGAGCCGTTACGGCCCAGGAACATCGTGCGGTCCCCGGTGAACGACGCCGGCGCAAGACTGGCGGCCGCGAAGGCCACAGTGGCGCCGAAATCGGGCGTGAAGGCATTGCGAGCAAACAGGGCCCGGCGCTCGACATCGACACTCGTTACGACGTGCCCGTTCTGCTGCGCGACCGGCGGGCCGAGGGCCCACTCGGTGTACGCGAAGACGCCGAGCGCGCGCGGCGCCCGGGTCGTGTTGGTCAGGCGCAGCCGTGAGAACTTCACCGGCGAGGTCGGATGCATGAAGACATCGAGCACGTGCGCGATGCCGTGAGTGGCGCGCGTGAACCGCGTGACCCCCGCTTGGTGACGCACCACCGACGCGCCGTCGACGGCGGCATGCAGCATCGGCCCCGGCGTCGGCGACCAGGCGGCGCCCGTGGCGTCGTCGCGCACGTAGATCGCCTCGACGGCAGGGTCGGAGACCGGGTCGTGGGCCGACGGGCTCAGGCGGTATTCACGGCTGTTGGTCACCCACGTGGTGGCGGCGCCCGACTCGCTGATGATGGTGCCGGCGTGCGGGTTGGCGATGACGTTGACCCACGGCATCGGCGTCGTGCGGCCGTCGGGCAGCACGATGACGTAAGCGCGGCCGCCCTCGGCGAAGCCGCCGAGCCCGTTGGCCAGGGTGAGGGGCTCGCGGACCGCGGATTCGGTCGCCGCGTCCGGGGTATGGGCGAGGCTCGACAGCTCGACCACCAGCGGCGGGGGCGGCGCGGCGGCAGGTGTGGGGCGATCCAGGTGGGCTCGCAGATCCCCGTAGCCGGCCGTCAACTGTGCCGACGCCGCGGCCACCAGCACGCCGGTCTGTTCGAGCGTCATCTGGTCGGCACGCAGCAGGAACGCACCGCCCGGGCGCTGGCGCCAGCCGGCCCATGGTCCGGTGTCGAGCAGGGCCGCCAGGGCGCCATGCAGCTCGTCCCGATAGCCGCCCGGACCGTCGTTGATGACCACCACATCGGCGCGCAGGCCCTTGAGCCGCCAGTATTCCTGGGCGCGCAGCACCTGCTGCACCAGCGCGACGCCGCCGTCGTCGTCGACGCGCACCAGCAGCAGCGGCAGATCGCCCGAGATGCCGTGCGGCCACAGTCCGGCCTGGCCGAGCACGTTGGCCGCGCGTGCTGCCGCCGGCGGCGCCAGCGACGCATCGACGCCGAGCACGCGTGAGGCCAGGCGCTCGTAGAGGATGGCGTCGTCGGCGTCGATGCCCAGATGGTGCAGCCCGCTCCGGGCGTGCGTGATGGCGAGGGCGAAGGTCCGCCCGGCGGCGCTCGGGTCGTGGTACTTCTGCGCCAGTGCCTCGGCGTGCGAGCGGGAGCCGGCGACCCCGGTGGCCAGACACATGCGAACGACGGCGCCCGGCGCCAGGCGCACCCGCTGGCGCAGGCTCACGATCGGGTCGAGCACATCACCGGTGGTCCCGGTGAGCGCGCGGCCGTCGAGCGCCTGCGGCCGGCGCACCGTGCCGCCGCGGCCGAGGAAGCGGGCCCGATCGGTCTCCCACTCGACGTGGCTCTGCGCCCGGCCCTCGAGGCTGAGGGCGTGGAAGGCCCACAGCGCTGTCTCGCCGGCATCGCGCACTCGCCGCGTACAGAGCAGCGCCGCGCTGGCCGGCAGGAACTCGGTGCGGACGAACAGCTTGCCGAAGGCCGAGTGCGCGCGGTCGGCGGCGTCGGTGGCCAGCACCACCTCGCCGTAGCTGGTGACCTCGACTTCGCGCACGTTGGTGCCGTGGTTGCGCAGCGTGATGCGCCGCACCTCGACGTCGTCTTCCGCCGACACGGCGACGTCGAGCTGCGTCGTCATCCCGTCGTCGCGCCGGCGAATGGTGGCGCGTTCGGGCAGGAAGGTGACGGCGTACTCGTCGGCTTCACGGCAGGTGGGCTGGAACCCCGCCGACCACACCGCCTCGCTGCGCACGTCGCGCAGGTAGACGAAGAGCCCGTCATGGTCCATCGTGCGATCCTGCCGCGCCCGCGTCACGGCGAGCCCGCGGCAGGTGCTGCCGCCGCTTCCGGCGGTCGTGACCGCGGTCACGAAGTTGCCGTTCGACAGGAACTGCGTGTGCGGGTACTGCGTATGCGGCGAGCGGAAGCGCCGCAGCGGCGCGGCCAGTGACGGCGCCAACGGCGGCGCGTTGTCGGTGGGCCGCGGCGCCACGGTGAGGCGGCGCCGGGGCGGCCGTTCCTGCAGCAGCAGCTCGGTGGCGAGCACGCGCGGGTCGGCATGGAAGCGTTCGACCATGGCGTTGCCCGCCAGCGCGTTGCCGATCGCCACCAGCGTCATGCCCTGGTGATGCGCCATGCAGTTGGCGACGACGACGCCTGTGGCGTCAGGCCCGCCAGTGTCGGCATCGGGCTGGCTGAAGTCGATCGCCTCGAGAAAACCGAACGGACTGGCCAGGCCGAGCGTGTCGAGCCGCCGCAGATTGGCGACGACTGCGGCCGGGTCATACACCGCCGCCAGGGCGCTGGCGTACGGCGCCACCACCAGGGCGTCGCCGAGCCCGCGCTTCAGGCCGAGTCCCGGCACGCCGAAAGCTCGGTACTGATAGGTGCCGTGGCGATCGACGGTGCCGTAGGCCGACTCCGAGATGCCCCACGGCACGTCGCGCGTGGCCGCGTAGTCCACCTGACGGCGCACGACCGCCCGGCACGACTCGTCGAGCAGGGTCTGCGGGAAGCTGCGCATCACCAGCAGCGGCATCAGGTACTCGAACATCGTGGCGCTCCACGACAGCAGCACCGGCACCCCGCGGACGTTGGTCGTGGCGCGGCCCAGGTGGAACCAGTGCGCCTGCGGCACGTCGCCCTTGGCGATGGCGAGGAAGCTCGCCAGCCGCGCTTCGGAGGCCAGCAGGTCATAGCAGGAGGCGTCGAGGCGTCCGGCGTTGTCGCGATCGGCCAGCCGGTAGCCGATGGCGAACAGGCGCCGCGTCGGCTCGTACAGCACCCGGAAGTCCATCGCCTCGACCAGCGCGCTGGCCCGGGCGGCCAGGTCCGGCGCGTGCGAGGCCAGGCCGACGCTCAGCGTGACGAGCGCGGCGGCGAGATTGCCGCTGTCGACCGTCGAGACGTAGGCGGGCTTCAATGGTTCGAGCGTCCGCGTGTCGTACCAGTTCAGCAGGTGACCGTGCCAGCGCTCCAGGCCCTCGACAGTCGTCAGCGTGGCGTCGATGGCGGCGACCATGGCCGCCTTGTCGATGAACTCGAGGTCGTGAGCCGACAGCGTCGCCAGCAGGCCGAGGCCGATGTTGGTCGGAGACGTGCGATGGGCGATCGTCGGCCCCGGCGTGAACTGCACGTTGTCGGGCGGCAGCCAGTGATCGTCGGCCGCGGTCCAGGTCTCGAAGTAGTGCCACGTGCGCCGCGCCACCTCGCGCAAGTAGGCGCGATCGGCGTCGCTCATCGGCGACCGCAGCGCGCGCGAGGGCCGGCTGAGCACGTAGGCGATCGTCGGCGCGGCGAGCCACAGTGCGAGGATCGGCACGGCCGTCAGCCAGCGCTCCGGGGCCGCCAGGAGCACCGCGCCGAAGGTGATCACAGCCACGATCGGACTGCCCGCCATGCCGGAGAGATAGGTCTCGAGGCGCGGCGGACCGCTGCGCACCGCGTGGGCGGCGGTGGTCTCCCACTCGAGCAGCCGGCGTCTGGTGATGCTGACGCGCACGAGCGTGATGACGATGGCGTGCACGCGCTCCACGGCTTCGTGCGCCATCAGCGTGACCTGCAGCGCGGCGCGCACGGCGGCGAGGCCGGCCTCGTCGGCCGTCTCGCGCAGGTAGAGCCGCCAGCCCTGCCCGCGCCGCGGCCCACTGACGACGCGGGTGAGTCCGACGGCGAGCGGATACAGGGCGCCGGCCAGCGCCGCCCCCGTCCAGACGAGGGCGTCCCCCGGCAGCAACGTCCAGCCCGCGATGAGCAGCGCCGCCGTGGCGGGCGGCACCAGACTGCGCCGCAGGTTGTCAAGAATCTTCCAGCGCGCGATGAGCGGCAGGTGATTGCGGACCAGACCGCGGCGCGACGGCACGAAGGGGAACAGCCAGCCGAGAATCTGCCAGTCGCCGCGCACCCAGCGATGCTGGCGCCGGGCATGGCCCAGCACGCTCGGCGGATAGTCGTCCACGACCTCGACATCGGTGACGAGCGCGGTGCGCGCGTACAGCCCCTCGAAGAGGTCGTGCGACAGCAGCGCGTTTTCAGGCACCCGGCCGTCGAGGGCCGCGGTGAAGGCCTCGACGTCGTAGAGCCCCTTGCCGGTGAAGATGCCCTCGCCGAACAGGTCCTGATAGACGTCGGAGACCGCCGTCGTATACGGGTCCACGCCCGTGTGCCCGGCGTAGGCGCGGGCGAAGAGCGAGCCGGCGGCGCTGGCCATCGTGACGCTCACGCGCGGCTGCAGGATGCCGTAGCCCTCGGTGACACGGCCGAGCGCCGGATCGAAGCGCGGCTGGTTCAGGGGATGTGCCATCACGCCGATGAGCTGGCGCGCGGCTTCGCGGGGCAGGCGCGTGTCGGAGTCGAGCGTCAGGCAGTAGCGCACGTCCTTGAGCACGTCGAGCTGCCCCTCGCGGGTCGAGAAGCTGGTGTCGGTCGCGCCGCGCAGCAGCCGGTTGAACTCTTCGATCTTGCCGCGCTTGCGCTCCCACCCGATGTGGGCGCCTTCGCCGGCGTTCCAGCGGCGATCGCGATGGAACAGGAAAAAGCGGTCGGCGTGATCGGGGCCGAAGCGCGCGCCCAGCGCGGCCAGCCCGGCGCGGGCGTGTTCGAGCAGCGCCGCATCGACGGCGTCGTCGGGATGGACGGTGTCGGCGAAGTCGCTCAGGATCGCCACGTGCACGTGAGGGTCGAGATTGCCCAGCGCCAGCACCTCGACGTGGGCCAGCAGCGCGTCGACGCCGTCGCGGCTGGTGAGCATCGTCGGGATGATGACCATCGTGCGCGCGCTGGCCGGCACGCCGTCGGCGAACTCGAGGCGCGGCAGACGCTGCGGCTGGACCAGGCGCGAGGCCACCGTCTGAATGAGTCCGACCACCACATCGCTGGCCGGCACCATCAGCAGCAGCGCGACGGCCGTGAGCGCCCAGGTCGACGCGCCGACGCCGTCGGCGTAGCCCACGCCGGCCGCCACCAGCGCGGCGGTGCCAACGGCCGCGGTGCCCACGTAGAGGATGGGCGCGGCGCGGAAGAGCAGGCGCTGCAGCAGCTGCACGAGGCCCGGCTGAAACCCCAGGTCCGACTCGAGATCGAGCCGGCCCGGGCCCACCAGGTGGTAACCGACATGGGCGGCGGCCGGCGCCCCGTCGTCGTGCGCCTGGCGCGCACTGGCCACGGCGCGCAGGGCCACGCGCACCTGGGCATCGCCGCTGGTCGGCGCCAGTGTCTCGACGGCCTGGCGCTGCTGGTCGCGGCTGAGGAAGTCCATGCGCGCATAGACGCCGTCCGGATCGCGTCGCAGTACGTCGTCCACGAGGCTGACCGACTCGACGAAGGTCGGCCAATCGAGCCCCGCACAGAGCCGCAGGCTGGTCACGGCGTTGGCGACCGATGCCTGGGCGACGCTCTGGCGCTGGTGCTCGGCGCGGATGAGGTCTTCGGCCGTGGTGTCGAGCGCCGCCAGATGCTGGTCGAGCGCCAGCCGCACGCCGCTGAGGCGGAGGCCGTACTCAC
>JANNIB010000103.1:0-5839 GCA_031404695.1 Acidobacteriota bacterium | reverse complement strand
TGACCTCGGCCTACGGGGCGTTCGCCGCCGAGGGCCTGTGGCACAAGCCGTCGCTGGTCCGCCGGGTCGAAGATCTCGACGGCACCGTGCTCTTCGCCGCCGAAGACATCGCCGCGCAGGCCGTGCGGCCCGACACCGCGTTCCTGATGACGTCGATGCTGCAGGACGTGATCGACGGCGGCACGGCCTGGAAGGCGCGACAGCTCGGCTTCAAGCTCCCGGCCGCGGGCAAGACCGGCACCACCAACGAGTATCGCGACGCCTGGTTCGTGGGCTACACCAAGTCGCTCGTGAGCGGCGTGTGGGTGGGCTACGACACGCCCAGGCCGATCCTGCCGGGCGCCGCCTACGCCGCCGATGTCGCGGTGCCGCTGTGGGCGCGTTTCATGACGCCGGCCACGGCCAACGACGAGCCCGAGCCGTTCAGGGCGCCGCGCGGCGTGGTCGGCGTGCAGATCTGCCGGCTCTCAGGCAAGCGTCCCGCCGGCGGCTGTGACGCCGTGCCCGTGACACTCGACGACGGCGGGCACAGCGAGCAGTCGATGGTCCGCACCGAATATTTCGCGGCCGGCACCGCGCCTTCGGGTACCTGTCATCTGCACGTCGGCAAGTCGCTGCTCGGCCGCTTCGCCGGCTGGTTGGCCGCCCCCGGCGGACAGACCGCGCGCGGATCCGCCGCCGCCGACGACGAACCCGCGGTCGTCGCCGTCGCGCCGCCGGTGCCACCGGATCCGCCGGCGGCCGATGCGCCCGCGGCGCCGAAGAAGCGCGGCTTCTGGGGACGGCTCTTCGGACGCGGCGACGACAAGAAGCAAGAGAAGAAAGACCCGCCACCACGGCGGCAGCGGTAAGGGCGTCGATGCCGTTTCGGGATCTCGTCGGGCATCGCCATCTCACGTCGCTGCTGCAGCGAGCCGTCTCCCGCGGCACCGTGCCGCCGACGCTGTTGCTGGCCGGACCGGCCGGCGTGGGCAAGTGGCCGGTGGCCCGCGCGCTCGCGGCGGCGCTCAACTGCGCGGCGCCCGTCGCCGGTGATGCCTGCGGCACCTGCCGCTCGTGCGACCGCATCAGTCGCGACATGCACGTCGATGTCATCCCGATCGTCGCCGATGACAGTGGCAAGATCACCGTCGACGTCGTGCGCCACGAACTCGAGAAATGTGCCTATCGGCCGTTCGAAGGCCAGCGTCGCGTGGTGCTCATCCGCGATGCGGACGCGCTCAACGACATGGCCCAGAACGCGTTGCTGAAGTCGCTCGAAGAGCCGCCGCCGGCGACCGTGTTCGTGCTGACCTCGGCGTCGCCGGATTCGCTGCTTCGCACCGTGCGCTCGCGCACGATGCGGCTCACCTTCGGACGCCTGCCGGTGGACGACATCGTGCGGATCCTGGTGCGCGATCACGGCCTGGCGGAGGCCGAGGCCCGACGCTCGGCGATGCTGGCCGATGGCAGCCTGGGCGCGGCGCTGGCCATCGGGTCGAGCGCGCTCGCCGACATGCGCGACGCCGCGGCGATGCTGCTTGGCGCCGCCGGCGCCGCCGACCTGGCCGGCCGGCTCGCCATCGCCAAGGCGGTGGTGGGGGAGAAGAAACCCGAACGCACGCGTCAGCAGATGCGGGCCCTGCTGCACATGGCCTCGTCGCTCGTGCGCGATGTCTCGGTGCTGCACGCCGGGGCCGACCGGCGCCTGCTCGCCAACGGCGATTTCGGCGACACGCTCGACCGGCTCGCTCGCACCCTGCAGCCGGCTGCCGCCCGCCAGGCGTTTGCCACCCTCGACCGCGGCCTCACCGCCCTCGAGCGCAACGCCGGCCCCAAGCTCGTCGCCGAGTGGATCTGCGCAGAGATATAGATCGCGCGATCTATCTTGCTATCCTTGTAACGTCCATGAAGCCCCGTATCGCGATTACGGCGGGGGATCCCGCCGGCATCGGGCCCGAGATCGCCGCCAAGGCCGCCGCCAGCCCGCGCGTGCGCGCGGTCTGCGAGCCGATCATCTACGAGAGCACGCCGTCGGAACCGGTGCCGATCGGCGAGGTCAGCCCACAGGCCGGCCGCGCCGCCTTCGACGCGGTCGTGCGAGCGGTCGAAGATGCGAGGAAGGGCGTCGTGCAGGGCGTGGCGACGGCGCCGGTCAACAAGGCGGCGTTTGCGGCCGCCGGCCTCGGCTGGAAGGGCCACACCGATCTGCTGGCACACCTGTGCGGCGTGGGACAGGTGGCGATGATGTTCCACTCGCCGAAGCTGCGCGTGGTGCTGGCCACCGTGCACGTGCCGCTGCGCGACGTGCCGCGCCTGCTGACGCGCGACCTCATCCTCGGCACCCTGCACCTGACCGCACAGGAGCTGCCGTATTTCGGCGTCGAACATCCGCGGCTGGCGGTGGCCGGGCTGAATCCGCATGCCGGTGAGGGCGGCCTGATGGGGCGCGAGGAGATCGAGGTCATCGAGCCGGCGGTGCGTGAGGCCCGCCAGGACGGCCTCGACGTCACCGGACCGCTGCCGGCCGACACGGTATTCGTGCGGGCCGCCCGCGGTGAGTTCGACTGCGTGCTCGCCTGCTACCACGATCAGGGCCTGACGCCGGTCAAACTGCTGGCGTTCGGCACCGCTGTCAACGTCACGCTCGGGCTGCCGATCGTGCGCACCTCGCCCGATCACGGCACCGCCTTCGACATCGCCGGCAAGGGCATCGCCGACCCGGGCAGCATGATCGAGTCGGTGCTGCTGGCGGCCGAACTGGCCGGCCGCATGGAGACCACGCCGTGAGCACCCGCGGCGCCACCCCGAAGCCGGCTCCGCGCGAGAAGAGCGACGTCGAGACGCTCATCGCCGACAACCGCAAGGCGCACTTCGACTACCACGTGCTCGAGACCTTCGAGGCCGGCGTGATGCTGCTCGGCACCGAGGTCAAGGGCATCCGCGAGGGCAAGGCCAGCCTGCGCGACGCCTACGCCCGCATCGACAAGGGCGAGGCGTGGCTGTTCAACGTCCACATCAATCCCTACAGCCATCGCGGCTACGTGGACCACGATCCGAAGCGCAAGCGCAAGCTGCTCCTGCACGCTCAGGAAATCCGCAAACTGATCGGCAAGACCACCGAACGCGGTCTCACCATCGTGCCGCTGAAGATGTATTTCAAGCGCGGCAAGGTGAAAGTCGCGATCGCCCTGGTCAAAGGCAAGCAGGCGCACGACAAACGCGAGACACTGCGCAAGCGCGAGGTGGACCGCGAGACGCGGGCCGCCGTGAAGGAGCGCAGCCGCGCATGAGCGAGTTGTCGTCGCTGCCGCCTATCCCGTTCAACCGGCCGGCGGTGGTCGGTCGCGAGCAGGAGTACATGCAGCAGGCGCTCCAGTCGGGCCACCTGTCGGGCGACGGCGCCTTCACGGCCCGTTGCCACGCCATGCTCGAGGCCATCACCGGCGCGCCGAAGGTGCTGCTCACGACCTCGTGCACGCACGCCCTCGAGATGGCGATGCTGCTGGCCGGCGTCGGCCCCGACGACGAGGTCTTGTGCCCGGCCTTCACCTTCGTCTCGTCGGTGAACGCCTTCGTGCTGCGCGGCGCCCGTCCGGTGTTCGTGGACATCCGGCCCGACACGCTCAACATCGACGAACGGCTGGTCGAGGCGGCCATCACGCCGCACACCAAGGCGCTGGTCGTCGTGCATTACGCCGGCGTCGGCTGCGAGATGGACCCGCTCATGGCCCTGGCGGAGCGCTACGACCTGACCGTCGTCGAAGACAACGCCCACGGGCTGTTCGGCCGCTATCACGGCCGCGATCTCGGCAGCTTCGGCGCCATGTCCACGCTCAGCTTCCACGAGACCAAGAACCTCACCTGCGGCGAGGGCGGGGCGCTGGTGCTCAACGACGGCGCGCTGGTCGAGCGGGCCGAGATCATCCGCGAGAAGGGCACCAACCGGAGCCGCTTCTACCGCGGTCAGATCGACAAGTACACCTGGGTGGACGTCGGCTCGAGCTATCTGCCGTCAGACCTGCTGGCGGCGTATCTCTGCGCGCAGCTCGAAGCGCGCGAGCGCGTGCAGGCGAGGCGGCGGGCGATCTGGGACGGCTACGACTCGGCGCTCGCGGCATGGGCCGATGCCAGCGGCATCAGCCGGCCGCAGGTGCCGGCCCACTGCGAGCACCCCGCGCACATCTACTACCTGTTGCTGCCGTCGCTCGAGGCCCGGACGCGGCTGCTGGCGGACCTGCGCCGCGCCATGATCCTGTTGACGTTCCATTACCAGCCGCTGCACCTCTCCGAGATGGGCCGCCAGTTCGGTGGACGCGAAGGACAGTGCCCGGTCACCGAAGAGGTGGCCGATCGGCTCGTGCGGCTACCGGTGTTCTTCGAACTGAGCGCGCCGGAACAGGCCCGCATCGTCGACACACTGCGCGCCTTCCGCGTCTAGCCGACCGGCGGCAAGGCGCGCATGTAACGCGCGATGGCGTCGCGCCAGGACGGCATCGGCACGCCGTGCGCGGCCAGCGCCGCATTCGAGAGCGCGGCATACGTGGGCCGGCGCGCCGGGAAGGCGGCCGGGTCGAACTGCACCGGCGTCACCGCGCGATCGGGATCGATGCCGGATTCGACGGCAATCGCCCGCGCCACGTCCACCCAGGTGCCGTGCTGCGAATTCACGCAGTGATAGAGCCCGTACGGCACCGCAGCGGCGAGGATGGCGGCGGTCGCGTCGGCCAGGTCGGGCACGTACGAGGGGGTGACCGTGCGGTTGGCGAAGGCCGCGACCGTGTCGCCGCGTCGGATGGCCGCGGCGATGCGGTCGAGGCTGCTCTTGGCGCGCCTGCCCCCGAAGAGGCTGGCCACGCGCAGGACGTAGTGCCGCGGCGTGCGCTTCGCCAGGATCTCGCCAAGCAGCTTCGACTGCGCGTAGATGCTGCGCGGGCTGATGGGTGCGTCTTCGCCGAGCGGCCCGGTGTCGACGGCCGGGTCGAAGACGAAGTCGGTGCTGTAGTGCACCAGCACGGCTCCGGCGGCATTCGCCGCGTCGGCCAGCGCCGCCAGCGCCAGGCCGTTCACGCGCAGCGCGCCTTCGGGATCGCGTTCGGCGCCGTCGACGTCGTTGTAGGACGCGCAGTTGATGATGACCTCGGGCCGGACGTCGGCGGCAACGCGCGCGACCTCGGCGGGGGAGGCGATGTCGCACTCCTGGCGGGTCACGGCGGTGAGCGCGCAGTGGCCGTCCAGCCGGTCGCGGATGGCCCCGGCCAGCTGTGCGCCGGCGCCCGTCAGGAGCACTCTGGTGGTGGCGGTGAACGGCATGCGGGGAAGTGCGGACGGCTGGGGCGAGTCAGCCGCGGGTCCGGGCGACACAGTATCATCAGACTCCGTCGTTCGACACATGCCCGACCTGTGGTGGCCCCCGCTCGCCTCGTTCCTGCTCGCTGTCGCCCTCACGTACGTGGTGCGGCCGGCGGCGCACATGGTCGGCGCCGTGGCCACGCCGAAGGAAGATCGCTGGCACCGCGGCACCATTCCGCTGCTGGGCGGCGTCTCGATTGCCGGCGCCGTGCTGATCGTCGTGCCGCTGCTGCCGTCGCTGTCGTGGAGCGCCTGGGCGCTGGTGGGCGGCGCGGCGGCGCTGGCGCTGGTGGGCCTGCTCGACGACTTCCGGCCGCTGCGCCCGCAGGTCAAGTTCCTGGTCCAGGTCATCGTCACGGCCACCGTCGTGGCGGGCGGCGTGCGGCTGAACGTGACCGGCATCTCACCGGTTGACCAGCTGCTGACGCTCGCCTGGCTGGTCGGCGTGACCAACGCCTTCAACCTGCTCGACAACATGGACGGACTGGCGGCGGGCATCGGCCTCATC
>JANNIB010000102.1:0-5055 GCA_031404695.1 Acidobacteriota bacterium | reverse complement strand
GTGCGACAACCGGATGGCGGACATGTGCGTGCGCCTGGCGGGGCCAGGGGCCTCGTCCGGCGGCCTCGTCCGGCGGCGACGACCGGTGGCGGCACGACCGGGGTGTGCGGTTCGGCAAGCCGTGCGTGCGCGGGACGCGCATTGTCGTTGCGACGTGCTCGGACACCTCGCCTGGGGCATGACGGTCGGGCCGGTGCTCGGCGGCTTTCCGCAGCTGACGACTGACGACATCCGCGCGTTGGACCGCCGAAACGTGGGCGCCGACGCGGTCGGCGCCGTAGGCCGTCTGCGTCGGCCGGCCGGCCGTGCCGGGATCGCCCGGCGGTGTTTGGTGATGTCCCTGACCGCGCATATCCGTGGGCCGAGCAACGTCGCAAGGCGGGAGGCTTCGCCCGGAGCATGTTCTGCGAACGTCAGGTCTGGGACACCACGCACCCTCCGCGGTCGGTGAAGCGGCCCCAACCTGCGGGGCCGGTTCATCGAGTGTGCGGCGGCGACTTCCGCGTCGTTGGTGTCGGCTAGGCGCCGAGCACCTTCATCACGTCTTCGTCGTTGTTCACGGGCGTGACGTCGAACTCCAGGTGATCCGTCCACTCCTGCAGCCACGTGCCGAGTGCGATGGCGTCGGCGGTCTCGGCCAGCACGTAGCCGCCATGGCCGCCCACGGCGTGCCAACGTCCCAGCATCTTCACTCCGGATCCTGGACCGCCACCCGTCTTCTTGAACCGATCCTGCACGGTATCGCGAGCATCGGGGGCAAACGCGTACGAAATCATGAACAGCATCGCGGTGTCCTTTGGTAGGCGCGTCCGAGTGCGAACGCGGCGGGATCTTACCTCGGAAACGGAAGGCAGCTGGGTGGAACTCCAGCATGGCGGCGTCCGCTGCGCCGCGGCGGACCCTGACGCACCGACGGAGGCGAGGCCAGTTCGGCAGAAGCACCGTGTCGATCACGCGAACGACGCCGTTCGAGGCCGGCACATCCGGTTTGACGATGGTGGCGTTGTTGATCGTGAGCGAGCCCCCTGCAACCGCGATGACGATAGGTGCCTGGTCAGCACTCACTGAGCAGAGGTGGTCAGATCTCGGCCAGCGCCAACACCTGGACTCACGCCTCGAATCCCACCAACTGCGACACCGGGGGCGACCGCCGAACTCAGCGGGAGCGTGACCTGAACTCACCACGGAGTTGCGGGCTGGCGGCCTCGGCGGCCATCGACGCGCGGCCCGTGTATTCTAGGGCGCGTCACGACGCGGTCGGCCTGGGTGTGGGCAGCTGCGTCAACCCGGGTAGCCAATGATTTCACTCACGTCCGTCACGCGCGAGAGCCTCGAAGCGTTCACGATCGCGGTCTTCCGCACCCTGGGTCTCACCGACGAGGACGCCGCCATCTTCGGCCGCGCGCTGGTGTTCTCGGAACTCCGTTTCCATCCCGGCCACGGGCAGGGCGTACGGCGGCTGCGCCGCTACCAGGAGCGTCTGCGCGGCCGACAGGTCGATCCGCGCGCCCCGTGGGAGGTCGTCAAGGAAAGCCCGGCCCTGGCGCTCGTCGACGCGCACAACGGCATCGGCACGGTGGCCGCCGCCCGGGCGATGACGCTGGCGATCGACAAAGCGAGGGTGTGCGGCATCGGCCAGGTGGTCGTGCGCAACTCGACGCACTTCGGGTCGAGCGCCGTGCACGCCTGCCAGGCGTCGGATGCCGGCTGCCTCGGCATCGCCTTCACCAACGCCGGACCAGAAATGGCGCCGTGGGGCGCGCGCGAGGGCGCCGTCGGCACCAACCCGTGGGGCATCGCCGCGCCCACCGGCCTCGGTTTTCCCGCCGTGCTCGACATCGCGCTCACGACCGCGGGCAAGGGCATGATGCAGTGGCACGCCCGCGAGGGCCGGCCGATGCCGATCGACTGGGCGCTGACGCCCGACGGGCACGAGACGGATGACCCGAACGCCGCGATGGCCGGCGCGCTGCTCGGCATCGGCACGTACAAGGGCTACGGCCTCGCGTTCATGACCGACGTGCTCACCGGCGTCATCGGTGGCGGCGGCTACGGACTCACACCCTATGCCGACCCGGCGAAGCTCGACGTGAGCCATACGCTCACCGCCATCGACATCGCCTGGTTCATGCCGCTCGACGAGTTCACGCGCCGCATGGACGACTTCGCGCGCATGGTGAAGTCGCGGGCCCGGCGCCCCGGCGTCGACGAGGTGCTCATTCCCGGCGAGCAGGAGGCGCGCCGCGTGGCGACCAAACTCGCCGTGGGCGTGCCGCTCGACAACGACGTGCTCGCGGATCTGACGGCCCTCGGCGTCGAACTCGGGGTGCCCGAGACGCTCAGCGTCGTCGGGCCGTGGCGTGAGGCCCGTCTGTGACAGCGCCGGCGCGGGCGCCACTGGCGCCGCTTGCTCCGGCCTTCCGTGCCCGGGTCCGTGACCGTCTGCGGACGCGGGCCGACGCGGCCGGCCTCGACGGCCTGCTCGTGCTCGCGCCGGGCAACGTCACCTACGCGACCGGCTGGCACTTCTCGGTGAACGAACGCCCCATGGGGCTGTGGGTGCCAGTTAACGCCGAGGCGCGGCTGCTCGTGCCGCATCTCGAACTCGAGAACGCGCAGGACGTGGCCGGCGTCAGCGTCTCGACCTACGAGGAGTTCCCCGGGGACGTGCCGCCCGTGCTGTGGATGATTGGCGAGACCGGCGCGCGGCGCCTCGGCATCGACGCGCTCGAGGCCCGTTTGCTCGAGGCCTCACGGGCGCGCCTCACGCACCTCGACCTGGCCGATCACGTGCGCCCGGAACGCGCGGTGAAGCACGACGACGAGATCGCGCTCATCCGCGAAGCGGCCCGTTTCGCCGACCTCGTGCTCGAGCGGCTGCTCGCCGCCGGCGCCGACATCATCCGGCAGGGCGGCACCGAACTCGATCTGATGGCCGACGCCACCGGCCACGCGCGCGCGGCCCTGATGGCCACACACGGCCCGGCGTTCCAGGGGACCAAGGTGGGCATCACGGCCTCGGTGCACTCGGGCCCGCGCGCGGCCCTGCCCCACGGCGCCGTGCTCGCCCGGCAGCCGCAGCCCTGCGAGCCCGTGATTGCCGGCATCGGCTGCAGCCTGGGCGGCTATCACGCCGAAAGCGGCGTCACGCTCGTGTGTGGCGCGATCAGCACGCAGCAACGGCGTGTGATGCAGGCGATGGACGAGGCCAATCACGCCACCCTAGACGCGCTCGCCGCAGCCCTCGCCTGCGACGAGGTGAACGAGGCCGCCCTGGCGCCGCTGCGGGCGGCAGGGCTTGGCGACACCCTGCGCCATCGCATCGGCCACGGCATGGGCGTCGAAGGCCACGAAGCGCCGTGGCTGGCTCCTGGCGACCCGACGCCGGCCGCGCCCGGCATGGTGTTCTCGTGCGAGCCAGGCGTGTATCGGCCTGGCCTCGACGGCTGGCGCACCATCGAGACGCTCATCGTCGCCGCCGGCGCCGTCGAAGTCGCCAGCCGCTTCCAATCCGCACATCCGCTCGATGTGCGCGTACTCTCTGTCTGACCCGAGGAGTCCGTACATGCCCGAGCCTGCCGCCTGGCGCTACCAGAAAGTCACCAAGCCTATGTTCGACCTGCCGACGCCGCACCTGGTGCTGACGGGCCGCGTGCTGACGATGGCGGGGCCGGTCATCGAGGACGGCTTCGTCGAGATCCAGGCCGGGAAGATCGCCGCCGTGGGTTCCCGCGCAGACAAGCCGGCCAGCCAGGCCCAGGTGATCGACACCGGCGGCACGATCATGCCGGGCCTCATCAACAGCCACGCGCACCTCAACTGGGACGGCATCCACGATCTCGCCCGTCAGTCGATGGACGACCCGCGCGAGATCTCGGTGTTCAAAGCCGCGGCGAACATGCTGAAGAGCCTGCGCGCGGGTGTGACGATGGTGCGCGACCTCGGCTTCCATGACCTGAACCTGTTCTCGAAGCAGGCGGTCGAACAGGGCATCTTCCCGGGCCCGCGCCTGAAAGTCTGCGGCGCGGCCATCATCCAGACCGGCGGTCATACCTACTGGGTGTGCCGTGAAGCCAGCGGCGCCGATGAGATGCGGCGGGCCGTGCGCGAGCAGGTGCGTGGCGGCGCCGACCTCATCAAGATCATGGCCTGCCACGACACGCTCGAGTTCACCGATGACGAACTGCACGCCGTCATCGACGAAGCGCACCGCAACAACCTGCCGATCACTGCCCACGCCACCTACGATGCCTGCATCGAACGGGTGGCCCGCTTCGGCGTGGATTGTGTGGAGCACGGCGGCTCGATGTCCGAGTCCACCGTGGCGCTCCTGCTCGAGAAGAAGATCCCGATCGTGACCACCTTCGCGCCGCTCGTGCAGCAGAGCCAGTCCGAGGTGGCGAAGAAGTTCGGCATCCCCGACTGGAAGGTCGAGGAGCGGCAGAAGGCGGTGGCCAATCCGGCCCGCTACGAAGGCCTGGTGCGCGCGGCGAAGGCCGGCGTGCCTATTGTCTTCGGCACCGATGCCGGCAGCCCGGCCGTCGAGCACGACGTCATCGCGCCTGAGCTTGCCCACATGGTGAAAGTGGGCGTGTGCCCCGACAACCTCGACGCGCTGGCGTCGATCACCATCCGCGCCGCCCGGCTCTCGCGCATGGACGCGGTCATCGGCACGCTCGAGGCCGGCAAGGCCGCCGATCTGATCGTGGTCGACGGCAACCCAGACCAGGACCTCTTCGCCCTCGATCGCGTGCGCAGGACGTTCGTGGCCGGCAAGAGGATGCACGGATGAGTGTGCTCGCCTCGCGCCTGGCCCCGCGTATCGTCGAGGAAGACGGCGCGTTCCGCACGCGCATGCTCACGCTGGCCGCCGGCATGACCAACGTCATCGCGCTCGGCCGCGGCGACCCGGACTTCCACACGCCGGCGCACATCGTGGCCGCGGCCAAGGCGGCCATCGACGCCAATCATCATCACTACACGGGCCCCACGGGGCTGCCGGCGCTGCGCACGGCGATTGCCTCGGCTCTCAAGGCCGCGCATGGGCTCGACTAC
>JANNIB010000101.1:0-4233 GCA_031404695.1 Acidobacteriota bacterium | reverse complement strand
CGCTGGCACGATGGGTGCTCCTTCCGCCCGCATGAGAAACCTGCTGCTCGTCGCCACGCTGGCCATGACGCGTCTCGTGACCCTCACCGCACAGGTGCCGACGCCTCAGACGCCCGTCGTGCCGGCTCCCACGCGGGCAGTGGCTGGCACGACCGTGACCGTCGAAGGATGCGTGACGCGCGAGTCGGCCCTGCCGCAAACCGCGGCCGAGGCGCGTGAGCCGTCCGCGGCGCTGCAGTACGTGCTGACGGAGCTGACGCCGCCAGCGCCCTACGTGCGCGATGGCAGCCCGACGGCTGCGGCCACCGGTGCGACGCCCAGCGACAGCCAGCAGAGCGCCCGCAAGATCTACGTGTTGACGGCCGTTGATGCGGATCTCGACTTCGCGCCGCACCTGAACCACACCGTGCGCGTGACCGGGATGTCGGGAGCCGCCGCCGCGAGCGCCCCTTCGGCGACTGGCGCTGCATCGCCCGCGGCGAGCAACGTGCCGAGGCTGGCCGTCACCAAGGTTGAGATGGTGTCATCGACCTGCCGCTAGCCTCCTCATGCGCGCCTGGCGGCCCGTCCAGCTATCGCAGCGTCTGGATGTCGAGCAGCCTCTTCCGGATCTCGTCGTCGAGCCCCTTTTCCTTCAGCCGGCTCCACAGCCGTTCGATGACACGCGCGTCCACGAAGCCGGGCACGGTCGTGCCCCATTGCTGCGCCGAGCGGAACGCGTCGAGGGCCTTGACCGCTTCTTCGGTGTAGACGGCCGCACCAGGACCGGTCAGCGCAATCGCTTTCTCGTTCGGCCGGAAATAGCCGAGCGCGTGCAGCATCAGCTTCAACTGCAAAACGTCGCGCCCCATGAACTGCTCGAGCCGGCGGAAGCCGAGCGTTTCGGCCGCCGTGCTGTAGATGCGACGCAGTTCGTCGAGCGGCTCCGGGTGCTCGCAGACGTTGATGTTCACCGTCACTTTGTCGGGCCGGCGCGACCGGCCCTCGCGCGGATCGGCCACGAGCACCGCTGCCGACTGCGTCTCGCCGTGCCGCCCATCGCCGCCCAGCCTGTGACCGGCGGCGAGCGCCTCAATCAGCCGATCGGCGAGCGTGCGCACGGAGCCTTCGCTGGCTAGCATGTTATCGGCCACCGCATCGACGACGGCGGTGCTGACGAGCGAGTTGCCCTGCACGGCGAAGGTGGCGCCCTTGCGCATGTGCACCCAGTCGCCCTCTTTCTCCGACCCGTACTGGCGCTTGCCGGTCCACTGCGCGCTGCGTCCCTGCATGTCGATCACGCCCACCTGCCGGTTCTCGCGGCCCTCATCGGCGGCCACCACCGCGTCCATCGCCGCTTGCGGCGTCGCACCCTTCTCGATGAGGTTCAACAGGTCGTTGCCGTATTCGACGCGGGTGCCGCCCTGCGTGGCCACGGCGCCCACACCCACCCGCACCCACGGCACGGCGTTGCCCACACAGGGGTTGCGTGTGGTCACGATGACGCCGGTCTCCCCGGTGCGTGGATCGATGGCGACGATCGAGAAGGTGTGGAAGGTGATGTCGCGGCCGCTGCCCCAGGCCACCGGTTCCTGAGCCAGCGCGAGCGACGAGAACAGCATTGAAGTGGCGACGCCGCCGAGAACGAGTCTGCGCATCATGGGCGGAGGATAGCGGGCGCCCTTCCGGTTCGGCAACTGGCGGTACCATGACGGGCGTCAGATGCATCCGCGCAATCGTTTTCGCGACGGCTACGACTTCCCCCGGCTGGTAGCCGCGCATCCGCCGCTCGCGCCGTTCGTCGGAGAGAGCCCTCGCGGCGACGACACCATCGACTTCGCCGATCCGGCGGCGGTGCTGGCGCTGAATCAGGCGTTGCTGAAGGACGCCTACGGATTGCAGTGGAGTCTGCCGGCGGGGGCGCTGTGTCCGCCCATTCCCGGCCGCAGCGACTACCTGCATCACCTCGCGGATCTGTTGTCGGGCGGCGACGACGCAGCGATTCCGCGCGGGCCCGAGGTGACGGTGCTCGACATCGGCACGGGCGCCAGTTGCATCTATCCGCTGGTCGGGGCCAGCGAATACGGCTGGCGCTTCGTCGCCACCGAATATGACCAGGCGTCGCACCGGTGGGCGCGCCAGATCGTGCGCATCAACCGCCAGGTGGCGACGCTCATCGAGGGACGTCATCAGCCGGATCCGCTGTCGTGTTTTGCCAACCTCACCCGGCCGGGTGAGCGCTTCGCCGCGTGTATGTGCAATCCGCCCTTTCACGCCTCGGCGGCGGAAGCGGCAGCCGGTTCGGCCCGTAAGCGGCGCAATCTGCAGCTCGATCCCACGGCCGCGGCGCTCAACTTCGGCGGCGCGCCGGGGGAGTTGTGGTGCGCCGGCGGCGAGGTGGGCTTCATCGAGCGGATGATTGCGGAGAGCACCAGCCGTCCGCAGTTGTGCTTCTGGTTCACGACGCTGGTCTCGAACAGCGTGCACCTGCCGCGCCTGCGTCGCGCGCTGACGCGGGCCTTGGCCACCGACGTACGCACGATCGACATGGCACAGGGAAAGAAGCGGAGCCGCATCCTGGCCTGGACATTCATGCGGCCGTAGTGCGCGCGGCTCGGCTACCTTGCGTAGACCGGATTGGAGATGACCGTGATACCCGAAGTGTCCCGCAGGCTGACGTTCACCCAGTCCCCTGGCTTCAGGGGCAATTCGTGGGTGACCACGGCGGGTGAGTCGGCAATCGGAATCGTGGCCGCCACGGCTCCGTTCTTCACGAGTTCCGCCATCTGACCCGCCGCACCCGACGTCTCGATCCGCAACGCCACGCCGCCGCCCGCGCCGACCACCAGCGTGCCTCCCATCGCTGCGTGCGCACTGCCCATCGACGCCGAGAGATCCACGGCGGGCTCATCAGCGCCGCGCGTGCGGATGTAGACGCGTCCCGAGCGCAGGCCGTCCAGCAAAGCGGTTTCCGACAACTCGCGCGCCCACACCACGGTGGTGGGCCGTCCCACCCGGCCGCGATCCGAGCGCGCGGCGTGGTCGTCACTGCCGCCAATCGCGGTGATGCGGTGCCCCTCGTTGAGGCGCTGGTGCCAGAATCCAAGACCCGCCGTCGGGCCTTCGATCGTTGGCCCGTTCACCACTTCCATCACCGCCACCTGTTCCCACGGCGTATCCGGCGCATCCCACCCGCAGCCGGTACAGCGATCGCCCGTCTCGCGCCCCGGATGATTGATCGAGAGCACGCCGCCCGCCGCCGCCACGTCGCGCAGGACGTCGCCGATGCGGCGACCCTTGAACCCGAGGCGGAAGTCGATCAGAGTGCTCGTGCCATACACGTTGGCGTGGCCATGGAACGTCGTCAGTTCCTGCCCGCGCAGCAACAGCAGGTTGGGCAGCCCTTCCTGCAGCGTGTCCAGGTCGGCGTGGTGGCTGGTGGTGTTGTGGTCGGTGATCGCCAGGAAGTCCAGGCGTGCGGTCCGCGCCGCTTCCACCACTTCCCACGGCTGGCAACCGCGCCTGACCTCCGGCCTGCCGGGTTCATGGCACTCGAAGGCGTCGCTGTGCAGCGTGTGCGCGTGGAAGTCGCCGGCGAACCACGCTGGCCCCGTCGCCAGTGCCGCGGCAAGCCCTGCGCGCGCGTCGGTCGCCGCTGTCATGCGAATCGTGACCTGCCACGTGGCGGTGGTGCTGGCCCCGATGGCCGGAATGCCGATCGACACCCGCCACGGACCGGCCGCGATCCGGCCCGGCACGTACGACGGCGTCGCGTGCGCGCCTGCGATGTGGAACCGGCGCTTGCTGAAGCGGCTGGTGCCCCGGAAGCCCGACGGATCGAAGACGCCCACCTCGAGCTGGGTGCCTTCAGTGGCGTGGGAGTGCGTGAACTCGAAGTCGAGACGGCCGATCCCGGCCGGCACCTCGAACACGTGTTCCTGATAGGTCCCCTTATCGGCGCGTGTGAGCACGCCCGAAAGCACGACCTCGCCAGGCTCCGGAGCCACGGCGCCGTCGGGGTGCGCCACGGTCAAAGCCATACACGCGGCGACCACGGCGATCGGAAGTCTCATTCGGCCACGCTAGCGGAGCGGCGTGACGCCGTCGTAAAGCTCTCGTGTTTGCGCGGTTGTCATGCGCCCGTCTCAACGGCGCGCCACGCTGTTGACCCGAGACCCCCATGCATCACGCCATCCGCTTCCACGACCGCCTCCTGGCCGGCCTCTCGCGCCGGCAGCTCCTGAACCTCGCTTG
>JANNIB010000100.1:0-10513 GCA_031404695.1 Acidobacteriota bacterium | reverse complement strand
CAGTTACCAGGTGCAGGCCGGCAGCGGTCCTGGTCTCTCGAACTTCTTCAGCGATGACATCGGCCCCGGAACTGCCGTGGCTGCGCCGGTACCAAACGGCACCTACTACCTGCGCGTGGGGGCCCGCAACGCCGCCGGCCTCGGCCCGGCGACGGCCGATGTCGCCGTCAACGGGGGGACGGCCGCACCGGGTGCACCTCAGAGCCTCAACACGGTCGTCGCTGGATCGCGCCTCACCGTGAACTGGGCGGCGCCGTCGTCCGGAGGCGCCGTGTCGACCTACGTGCTGCAGGCCGCCAGCGCGTCGGGTCTTGTGAATATCTTCAACGGGCCGATCGGCCTGACGACCAGCATCGCCGCCGACGTCCCGCCCGGCACCTACTACCTGCGCGCCTTCGCGCAGGGGCCCGGGGGCACCAGCCCGGCCTCGAACGAGGCGGTGGCCTCGGTGTCGTGTCCGCTGCCCGCGGCGCCGGTGCTCACCGGCTCGAAAGCCGGCAACGTCATCAGCGTGAGCTGGTCAACCATCGGCGGGGCGGCCTCCTACACCCTGCGGGCCGGTTCGGCCGCCGGCGCGTCGAACCTGTTCAACGCCTCGGTGGGCCCGAACACCGCCGTCTCGGCCCCGGTGGGGAACGGCGTCTACTTCATCCGCGTGCACGCGGATTCGGCCTGCGGTCAGAGCGTGGCGTCGAACGAAGTGGCGATCACGATCCCGTAGCGACCGGGACACCCGCCACCGCCGGGTGTGGCGTGTCGCCGGCTGGATGAGGGAAAATCGTCGGGCCTTCATGTCCGACACCTCGTTTCCCCGGCACCGCATCCGCATCACCCTGCTCGAGAACGTCCACGCCAGCGCCGCCGAGGCGCTCATGGAGAAGGGCTACGCGGTGGAGGTCATCCCGCGGGCGCTCGAAGGGGCCGAATTGCAGGAGGCGATCGCCAGCGCCCACGTGCTGGGCGTGCGCTCGCGGACCAAGGTGCGCGAAGAGCACCTGACGCAGGCCGGACGGCTGCTGGCCATCGGCTGCTTCTCGGTGGGCACCGACCAGGTGGCGATTCGCGATGCGGCGCGCCGCGGCATCCCCGTGTTCAACGCCCCGCACGCCTCGACCCGCAGCGTCGCCGAGCTCACGCTGGGCGCCATGATCTCGCTGGCCCGGCGGATGGGCGACAAGAGCAACGCACTGCACCAGCGCCGGTGGGATAAGTCGCTGGCCGGCGCGCACGAAGTGCGGGGACGCACGGTGGGCCTCATCGGCTACGGCCACATCGGCCAGCAGGTGGGCCTGCTCGCCGAGGCGTTCGGCATGCGGGTGCTGTTCCACGACATCGTGCGGAAGCTGCCGCTCGGCCTGGCGCGGCCGATTGCCGACCTCGACGAGCTGGTCGAGGCCTCGGATTTCGTCTCGCTCCACGTGCCCGAGACGCCGCGCACGCTGGCCATGATCGGCGCCCCGCAATTGGCGCGCATGCGTGCGGGCAGCTATCTGCTGAACCTCTCGCGCGGCAAGGTGGTGGTGGACGTCGAGGCCCTGCGCCAGGCGCTCGGCAGCGGCCACCTCGGGGGCGCTGCCCTCGACGTGTTCCCGACCGAACCGACGCCCACCGTGGCCGAGTTCGACGTCGGCTTCGCCGATTTGCCGAACGTGATCCTGACGCCGCACGTGGGCGGCAACACCGAAGAAGCGCAGCGCGCCATCGGGCTCGAGGTAGCCAACGCGATCAGTGAGTTCATCGATCGCGGCTCCACAGAAGGCGCGGTGAACTTCCCGCAGGTGAACCCGCCGTCGATGCCCGGAACGCACCGCATCCTCAACATCCACCAGAACGTGCCCGGGGTGCTGGCCGCGGTCAACAACATCGTCTCGGAAGTGGGCGCCAACATCGAGGCGCAGCAGCTCGCCACCACGCGCGACATCGGCTACCTCGTGATGGACGTCAACCGCGAGCTGTCGGATGAAGTGCACACGCGCATCTCGGCGCTGCCGATGAACGTGCGCACGCGGATTCTGTACTAGCCGTGACGCACGATCTGAACGCGCGCGATCTCGCCGGGCCCGACACGGCCATGCCGGCCTGCGTGCGTCTGGCGCCCCCGCCGGCGGACGTCGCGGACCTGCTGCGCGATGAATCGCGGATGACGGCGGCGGCGGTGGCCTCGGTGGCCGAGCCGGTCACGCTGCCGGAGCTGCGGCAGGTGCTGCGCTGGCACGCGGCTCACGGGCATCAGGTCACCGTGAGCGGCGCCCGCACAGGGGTGGCTGGCGGCGCGGTGCCGGAGGCATCCACACATCTGGTATCGATGGCGCGGCTGCGTGGCATCGTGGCGCTCGACCTCACCGCCGACCCGCCGTTCGTGACGGCGCTGGCCGGCACGACGCTGCGCGAGTTGCACACGCTGCTGGCCACGAAGGCCCCCGGGTGGACCGTGCCGCTCGATCCCACCGAAGCCGGCGCCTCGCTGGGTGGCATGGTGGCGACCAATGCCGCCGGCTCGCGCGCGTTCCGGTTCGGTGCCACCCGCGACTGGGTCGAGGGGCTCACGGTGGAACTCGCGTCCGGCCGCACGCTCGCACTGCGTCGGGGCGTCGATCGTGCCGACGGCGACGCCGTCACGCTGCACGACGGCGACCACACGCGCATTGCACATCTGCCGGCGATTGTGAAGCCGCACACGAAGAACTCGATCGGCTACGGCTTCACGCCCGGCGGCGACGTGCTCGATCTGTTCATCGGCAGCGAAGGCACGCTTGGAGTCGTCACCGAGGTGACGCTGCGGCTGGCGCCGTCGACCGAGCCGCGGCTGGCCTTCCTGCAGTGCTTCGCCACGCCGGCCGAGGCGTTCAACCTGGTCGAGGCGCTGCGCGGCGACCGCGCCCTGCGCACGACCGCGATTGAGTTCCTCGACGCCCGCTCGCACGAACTGGCGCGCGAGACCGGCAAGCCCGAAGTGGAGCGGGTGCTGGCGAATGCGCCCGCGAAGAGCTGCTCGGTGTTCGCCGAGTTCGGCTACGACGACGAGGCCGGCCTCGAAGCGACGATCGAACGCGTGCTCGAACACGTGGCCGCGGCCGGCGGCGACGAGGCGGCGGGCCTGGCCGGCATCGACGATCAGGTGCTGCGCGACATCCGCGTCTTCCGCCACGCCGTGCCCGAGCGCATCAACGCCACCATCGCCCAGCGGCGCGTGCAGCACCCCACGCTCCACAAGATCGCGACCGACATGGCGGTCGAGGACAAAGACCTGTTGTGGGTCTACGACCTCTACACGTCGCGCCTCACCGCGGCCGGCCTCGATCACGCGGTCTTCGGCCACGCCGGCAACAACCACTTCCACGTGAACATCCTGCCGAAAGACGACGCCGAGCTGAAGAAGGCCAAAGCCATCTACGCCGAGTTCGCGGCGGCGATCGTGGCGCGCGGCGGGTGTGTGTCGGCCGAACACGGCATCGGGCGCATCAAGAAGCACTTCCTGCCGGTGCAGTACGACGCCGCCACGCTCGACACCATGCGCGCGGCCAAGCGCTGGCTCGACCCGGAGTGGCGTCTGAACCCGGGCGTGCTGGTCGACCCGGCCTGACCGAGAAAGTCAGGCTCCGCCCAGAATAGGGACAGTCCCTATTCTGGCCAATGGGCCAATGGGGACAGTCCCCATGTTCTGCCCGCGCCCAGACACTCGTCACCGAATCTGCGGTCTTGAGCGCCGTGTGACATTGCGAAATCTGCCGGCATCCCACGCAACGTCGAGTTTTCGGACTTATTCGCGCCAAACACCGATGGGCATGGTTCGTGCTTTGCAGACGCCATCCGAACGTGATTCGCGGCCCGGCGCCGCGGCGTGAGGCAGACGTCCATGGAAAAGCGGTCGCGTCAGCGCAGGAAGACCCGGTTGTCGATCCGCTTCGGCACGGAGCGGGCCGACAAGATGGGCCTCATCACGGATGTGTCTGCCCGCGGCATCTACATCGCGACCAACGCCATCCTGCCGCCGGGTTCAGCTGTGCGCGTGCAGGTGCCGGTGCCAGGCGGCGAGCCGATGCAGCTCGACGGGCGCGTCATGCGTGCGCGCCGCGTGCCGCCGGCGTTCGTGATGATCTCGACCGGCGGGATGGGCGTGCGGCTCCAGCACGTGCCGGCAGGCTGGCGGTCCAGCCAGTCGTTGCCCGACGAAGGCTGACGCGCCTGCGGCCTCAGCTCGCCGGGCGGATCCGCACCAGCAGGTCCTTGGCTTCCACCGTGTCGCCCAGCGCCACGTGCAGCTCGGCCACCACGCCGTCGCACGGCGCATACACGGTGGTCTGCATCTTCATCGCCTCCATCATCAGCAGCTTGTCGCCGCGCACGACCTTGCCGCCAACCGACGCGGTGAGCGTGGCAATCAGGCCGGGAATCGGCGCCGCCACCTGCGCGGCGTCGGCGAGATCCGCCTTCGGCCGCGCCTTCGCCTTCGGCGCCACGCCCTTGTCGGCGATGAAGCTGTCGCGCGCCACCCCGTTCAGCTCGTAGCGCACGGTGCGGCGGCCGTCCTGGTCGGGCGTGCCCACCGAGACCAGGCCGATGATGAGCGTCTTGCCGGGCTCGATCTCGACCTGGATCTCTTCGCCAGGTGTCAGGCCGTAGAAGAAGGCCGGCGTCGGCAGCACGCTGACGTCGCCGTATTCGCGCACGTGTTTCACGAAAGCGGCGTGCACCTGCGGATACATCAGGTGCGAATACAGCTCGTCGTCGCTCGGCTCGTAGGTGAGCGTTGCGGCCACGTCCGCGCGCAGCGTCTCGAGCGAGCCCGGCCATCCCGGAATGGCCTCAGGATGCGCGACCGCCTCGGCCCACTTCGCCCGCGCCTCGGCGTGCCGCGATTCGCCGAGCACCACCCGGGAGATGTTCTCGGGCCAGCCGCCTTCGGGCCAGCCCAGGCCGCCGCTCAACATGTCGATCACGCTCTCGGGAAACGGCATCGAGCCGGGCTCGATGTTCACCACATCCGCCGTCCGGATGCCCTTGGCGAACAGGAACAGCGCCATGTCGCCGACCACCTTCGACGACGGCGTGACCTTCACGATGTCGCCGAGCAGCTGGTTGACCTCGGCGTAGGTGCGGGCGATCTCGGGCCAGCGGCTCGACACCCCCATCGAGGCCGCCTGCTCCTTGAGGTTCGTGTACTGGCCGCCCGGCATCTCGTGCAGGTAGACCTCGGCGCTGCCGGTCCTGGGCGCGCTGTCGAACGGCGCGTAGTAGGCGCGCGCCTGCTCCCAGTAATCCGACAGGCGGTCGAGCGTCGCGGCGTCGAGCCCGGTGTCGCGCGGCGTGTGGCGCAGCGCGGCGGCGATGGAGTTGAGGTTCGGCTGCGAGGTGGTGCCGCTCATCGACGCCAGCGCCAGATCCACCACGTCCACGCCGGCATCGGCGGCGCGCAGGATCGCCCCGGCCTGGATGCCGCTGGTGTCGTGCGTGTGGAAGTGAATCGGCACACCCACTTCGTTCTTGAGCGCTTCCACCAGCTTCTGCGCGGCGTAGGGCTTGCACAGCCCCGCCATGTCCTTGATGGCGAGGATGTGCGCGCCCATCCGCTCCAGTTCCTTCGCCAGGCGCACGTAATACGTCAGCGAGTACTTGTCGCGGCGCTCGTCGAGGATGTCGCCGGTGTAGCAGAGCGCTGCTTCGCAGACCGCATGCGTGTCCTGCACCGCGGCCATCGCCACGCGCAGGTTGGGCAGGTAGTTCAGCGAATCGAAGATGCGGAAGATGTCCATGCCGCTGGCGGCGGCGTGCTTCACGAAGCCGGCGACGACGGTGTCGGGGTAGTTGGTGTAGCCGACGGCGTTGGCGCCGCGAAAGAGCATCTGGAAGCAGATGTTCGGCACCTTCTCGCGCAGTGCGCGCAGGCGATCCCATGGGTCTTCGCTCAGGAACCGCATCGCCGTGTCGAAGGTCGCCCCGCCCCACATCTCGAGCGAGAACAGGTCCGGCAGCTCGCGCGCCACCGTGTCGGCACAGGCCAGCATGTCGAAGGTGCGCACGCGAGTCGCCATCAGCGACTGGTTCGCATCGCGAAACGTCGTGTCGGTCACCAGCAGCCGCGTCTCGGCGGCGGTCCACTCGGCAAAGCGCTTCGGGCCGAGCTCGAGCAGCCGCTGACGTGTGCCCGGCGGCGGCGGGGTGCGGTGATCGTAGACCGGCGGCGTCGCCACCGGGAGGGCGGCCACCGGACGGTAGCCCTTGGCGTGCGGATTGCCGTTCACGATCACCTGGCCCAGGAAGCTGAGCAGCTTCGAGGCACGGTCGCGACGCGGCGTGAACTGGAACAGCTCCGGCGCGGTGTCGATGAGCGTGGTCGTCGCCTGGCCCTCACGGAAGAGCGGATGCGCGATCACGTTCTCGAGGAACGGGATGTTGGTCTTGACGCCGCGGATGCGGAACTCCGACAAGGCGCGGTGCGTGCGGCTGAGCGCGATGTCGTAGCTCTGGCCGCTGGCGATGAGCTTCACGAGCATCGAGTCGTAGAAGGGCGTAATCACCGCGCCGGAATAGCCCATGCCGCCATCGAGACGGATGCCGAAACCGCCCGGCGAGCGGTAAGCGAGCAGCCGGCCGTAGTCGGGGATGAACTTGTTGTCGGGATCTTCGGTGGTGATGCGGCACTGGATGGCGTAACCGTTGCGGGGCACCTCGGCCTGCGCCGGCATGCCCACTTCCGGCGAGTGCAGCGCATGCCCCTGCGCGATGAGAATCTGCGCCCGCACCAGATCGAGCCCGGTGATGACTTCCGTCACCGTGTGCTCCACCTGGATGCGCGGGTTCATCTCGATGAAGAACCACTCGTGGCGATCGAGGTCGTAGAGGAACTCGATGGTGCCGGCGTTGTCGTAGCGCACCTCGCGCGCCATCCGCACGCCAGCGTCGCACAGCTCCCCGACCACCGCCTCGGGCAGCCCGTAGCTCGGCGCCACCTCGATCACCTTCTGATGGCGGCGCTGCACCGAGCAGTCGCGCTCGTGCAGGTGGATGACGTTGCCGTGCTGGTCGCCGAGAATCTGCACCTCGAGGTGCTTGGCGCGCGGGATGTACTTCTCGAGGAAGACGGCCGGATTGCCGAAGGCGCGATCGGCTTCGCCCTGCGCCTCGTCGAGCAGCGGCGCCAGATCCGCGGCGGCATGCACGACCCGCATGCCGCGGCCGCCACCGCCGAAGGCGGCCTTGATGATGAGCGGGAAGCCGATCGCGTTCGCGATGACGAGGGCCTCGTCGCGGCTTTCGATCGGCTCCTCGGTGCCCGGCAGCGTCGGCACGCCCAGCCGCTGGGCCAGCGCGCGCGCGGCGGTCTTGTCGCCCATCGTCTCGAGCAGCTCGGGCCGCGGCCCCACCCAGACGATGCCGGCAGCTTCGACGGCGCGCGCGAAGGCGGCGTTTTCAGACAGGAACCCGTAGCCGGGGTGGATCGCGCCGACGCCCTTTTCCACCGCCACGCCGACAATCGACGCGATGTCGAGGTAGGCGGCCACCGGGCCCTTGCCGTGGCCCACCTGATACGACTCGTCGGCCTTGTAGCGGTGGATGCAGAAGCGGTCTTCCTGCGCGTACACGGCCACCGTGCGCATGCCCAGTTCGGTGCCGGCGCGGAAGATGCGCACGGCGATCTCCGAGCGGTTGGCGGCCATGAGCTTGGCCGCCGGGCGGATCGCGGGCGTGGCGGAGGGGGCGGTGGGCGGCACGGGCGGATGCGGCATGGGCCTCGGATGGCGCCGGCGCGCGCCGCGGTGCGGTTAGAAGTACATCGATCGGAAGGCTGCCGCCAGCATCGTCGCGCCGGCGAAGACCAGCAGCCACAGCACGCCGTTCCTGAAGGCGATCGGGCTCATGCCGGTGTAGACCTTCGAGCCGTAGATCGACGGGATGAGCAGCGCGCCAGCCACCACCGCCATCTGCGGGAGGTGGCGGGCGCCGGCGCGGCCCGACCACACGAGCGACGCGAAGGTGGCCGAGAGCACCACCAGGTTGAAGTTCTGGAGCACCGCGCGGTGTTCGTCTTTCGTGTAGCCGCGCAACGTCGCCCACAGCGCCGGCGCCAGGCCGCTGAAGCCGCTGAGCGGCGCCATGACGCCGCCGAGCAGGCCCACGAAAGCGTCGGCGATCCTTCCGCCGTGCGTGATCTTGGGCAGCTTCGCCGTCGCCAGCATCGCCGAGCAGCACACCACCAGCATGCCGCCCAGCACCAGCTTGAAGCGATTCGGGTCGAGCATCGTCAGCAGGCGGGTGCCGAGGGGAATGCCGATGGCGCTGCCGACGACGAACGGCCACAGCAGGTGCAGGTGCCAGCCGCGGCGCACGCGCAGCACGGAAACGATCTGTCCGGTGACGCCGCCGAACACCGCCATCACCGCCGCCAGTTGCGGGTCGACGCCCCACACCCAGATCGCCATCGCCACCATCGCGAAGGCAAAGCCGGAAATGCCCTGGACCAGCCCTGCCACCGCCGCGCCGAACGCCAACACCCACATCTCAGACATCGTGTGACCGAACCCTCGCGGAGCGCAGGCCTCCGGGGAAAGCCACGATTTTATGCTGGTTTGCGCTGGCGGCGAAGGGGCAGGTTTCCCGGCGATCGGGGTAGGATGGATCCATGGCACGAGGTGCAATTCTTCTGGCAGGAGCGCTGGCCGTGGCGTCGGTGAGTGGGGTGGTGGCGGCCCGTACGCAGGGCGCTTCCAAAGACCACGTCACCCCCAAAGACCACGTCACCGCCAACGACGGCGTCTACACCGCGGAGCAGGCCGTCAAGGGCAAGGAACTCTACGGACAGGTGTGCGAGAGCTGCCACCAGCCGTCGAAGTTCTCCGGGGCCGAGTTCTCCCGCGCGTTCGGCGACAAGCCGCTGTCGGAGATCGACGCGGCGATGGCCGAGATGCCGATGGACAACCCCGGCAGCCTGAAGCGCGAAGAGATCGCATCGCTGATCGCGTTTTTCCTCGAGATGAACAAATACCCGGCCGGCCAGAAGCCGCTCGACGGCGAGGCCGACGCGCTCAAGGCCATCATGGTGACCCCGCGTCCGTAGCGGCCGTCAAGCCTGTCTAGATCAGGCGTTCGCGAATCTCCGGCGGCGGGATCTCGCAGGCGTTCGAGCGTCCTGCCAGGCGGTGCCGCACGGCGGCCACCACCGCATAGGCGCCGTCACGCAGGGGGCGCGGTACCACCAGCGCCGCGGCGGCCAGCGACCACGGCAGCGGCAGGCGGCGGGCGATGCGCAGCACCGCCGTGGACTTGCGATAGAGCTGTCCGTCTTCGATGAGGATGATGCTGCGCGTCGAGGCGCGGGTCTCGCCGAATTCGGCCAGCAGCGCCTGCGCCGCCGGCGTCTGCGAGGCGCCGAAGCGGAAGTAGCCGCCCGGATCACGGGTGGCGATGAAGGTCACCGACCGCTCGCAGAAAGCGCACGTGCCGTCGAAGAGCACGATGCCGTGCGGGCGCGTCGAAGAGGCCATCTCCACATTGTATCCGGCGCCTTCCGGCCGGCAGACCATCCACCCGTGCCATCATGACCCCTGTGAGCGGCTGGCGCCTCGAACACTCCTACGCCGCACTGCCCGCGCTGTTCCACGCGGCGGCCACGCCGACCCCGGTGCGCGATCCGCAGCTCGTGGTCTTCAACCCGGCGCTGGCGACCTCGCTCGGCCTCGACGTGGCGGCGCTCGACACGCCGGACGGCGCGGCGATCTTCGGCGGGAACGCCGTGCCCGACGGCGCGCGTCCGCTCGCCCAGGCCTACGCCGGTCATCAGTTCGGCTTTTTCACGACGCTCGGCGACGGCCGCGCCATCCTGCTCGGCGAGCAGATCACACCCGGCGGCGACCGCGTGGACGTGCAGCTCAAGGGCGCTGGCCAGACGCCCTACTCGCGACGCGGCGACGGCCGCGCGGCGCTCGGGCCGATGTTGCGCGAGCTCGTCATCAGCGAGGCGATGCACGCCCTGGCCGTCCCGACCTCGCGCAGCCTCGCCGTGGTCTCGACCGGCGAGCCCGTCTACCGCGAGCGGCCCCTCCCGGGCGCCGTGCTCACGCGGATCGCCGCCAGTCATCTGCGGGTGGGCACGGTGGAGTGGGCGGCGGCGCACCGCGATACGGCGGCCCTTACCGCGCTGGTGAACTACACGGTGAATCGGCACTATCCCGAGGCGGCCGGCACGTCCACGCCGGCCCTGGCGCTCTTTGCGGGCATTGCCGAGCGCCAGGCGCGGCTCATTGCACAATGGCAGCTCGTGGGCTTCATCCACGGCGTGATGAACACCGACAACATGTCGCTGGCGGGCGAGTCGATCGACTACGGACCGTGTGCCTTCATGGACACCTACGATCCGGCCACGGTGTTCAGCTCCATCGACACCCAGGGACGCTACGCCTACAGCAACCAGCCGGCGATCGCGCAGTGGAACCTGGCGCGGCTGGCCGAGGCGCTGCTGCCGCTCATCGACGCCGACCGCACGCGCGCCATCGAGCAGGCCCAGGGCGCGCTGGCG
>JANNIB010000099.1:0-2415 GCA_031404695.1 Acidobacteriota bacterium | reverse complement strand
CAGCAGGCCCGCGAACTCGGCTGCGTCCGGTGGCTCGGCACGGAGCGGCTTGCCCGGGCCCGTCAGGTTCTCAAGCGGCGAGGGCACTGTCGTCTCCAACGATCCAGATCTTCGGCTGCGCGAGCACGCGTGTCGTGAACGGCTCCTTAGCCTTGACGCGCTTCGCCAACTCCTTGCGCGTCAGGATCGTGGGGTTCACCGTGCGGCCGATGGCGGCGTTGGCGGCTTCGAGCGCAGCGAACAGGTCGGGGTAAGTCAGCTCGTCGCTGATCACCATCAAGTCGATGTCGCTGCTCGCGGTGTCGGTGTTCTTCGCGACCGAGCCGTAGACGAAGGCCGCGACGAGCTTCTTCGAGAGCGGACCGAGCACCTGACGCAGCGGTTCGGCCAAGCCGAACGTCTTCTGCACGATGCCCCTCAGTTCCTCGAAGATGGGCGCGTCGGCATTGGCCTGGTAGTGCTTCTGGTTGCCGACCGATCGCACGGTGACGAGCCCGCTGCCAGCGAGCGTGGTCAACTCGCGTTGCACCGCGCCCGAGCCCATGCCGGCCAAGCCGATCAGCTCGTTCGCATA
Organism: Acidobacteriota bacterium; assembly: GCA_031404695.1. Taxonomy (GTDB): domain Bacteria; phylum Acidobacteriota; class Vicinamibacteria; order Vicinamibacterales; family UBA2999; genus CADEFD01. The sequence goes on along the minus strand of JANNIB010000099.1, from coordinate 1,841 downwards.
GAAGCTGCGCGCCGGCTGGCCGAACAGCAGCGCGAGCACGCGTTGCTGCGTCCCCGTAAACAGGGCATCGGCGAGGCTCGGAGCTGCCGATGGTGATTTCATTCTCGAACCCATTTTGGGCATGAATATACCCAAAAAGGGAACGGCTGGCATGTTGAGCGCGTTCATGACTTGCGGCGACCGATCGGCACCACCGGTGCACCGAGTGCGCAAGCTGCGCTGCGATGACGTGCGGATCGAAGCCGAGCCGCTCATGCAGCATGGTGCGTGCCGTCGCACGGAAGCCGTGGCCGGTGACCTCGTCCTGCGGGAAACCCATCGCGCGCAGTGCGGCATTGATCGTGTTCTCGCTCATCGCCCGGTCGTGATGGCGCTCGCCGCGGACGACCATCGGACCTTGGCCGGTTACCGCGTGCAGTTCACGCAGTACTGCGACCGCCTGCTTCGGCAGCGGAACGAGATGCGGCGCGCCGTGCAGTTTCGCGCGCAGCTCGCACTTCATGCGCACGGCTGGCACGGTCCACATCGCTGCGTCGAGGTCGATCTCGGACCACTGCGCGAAGCGCAGCTCGCCCGGGCGCAGCAGCAGCATCGGCGCCAGCTTGAGCGCGGCGCGCACCACGGGCGTGGCGGCGTAGTCGTCGCAGGCGCGCAGCAGCTCGCCGAAGCGCTTCGGGTCGATGATCGCGGGGAAGTGCTTGGAGTTGGGACGCCTCAGCGCATCCTTCAGCTCGCGCGCTGGGTTAGTGGCTGCCTTGCCTGTTGCGACCGCGTAGCGGAAGACCTGGCTGGAATCCTGCAACGCGCGGTGTGCTGTCTCCACTACGCCGCGTGCCTCGATGCGCCGCATCACTAGCACTTGCGGCGGCGTGATGTTCGCAATCGGCTGCTTGCCAATCCACGGGAACACATCCGCCTCGAAGCGGGCAATGATCTTGTCGCCGTAGCTCGCGGCCCAGCCGTCGCGCTTGACCGCAAAACCACTCGCGCGCGACCGCCTCGAAGGAGTCGAGCGGCGGCAGCCCTTGTGCCTCGCGCGCGTCCGCTTCCCGCACCTTGGCGAGCGTCTCCCGCTCGGCCTTGCGCTTCTGGCTCGGATCGAGGCCCTCGGCCAAGAGGTGCCGCACCGTGTCGGCCTTGCGCCGCGCAATGGCCAGTGTCGTGTCGGGGTACGTGCCGAGCGAGAGCATGTTGCGCTTGCCGCTGAAGCGGTAGTCGAAGCGCCAGCCATGCTCGCCGTTGCCGTTGACGAACAGCAGCAGCACGAGCTCATCGCCATCGCTCAAGCGCTTGCGCGGATCGCCCGGCTTGATGGTGCGTATCGTCGTGTCGGAAGGGATCAGGTGACGTGCCATTGGAGTAACTGCTGCTTTTTCGGGCAGAGTGCAGTCGGCTTACTGCCAGACTTACTCCACAAGGCAGGAGTACTCCAGAGCTTTCGTGCAACTGCACGAGACAACAGAAAGCCCTAGAGCGTTGATTCTCTAGGGCTTTTGAGACGTTCCGGGACTTCTTTGGATTTCCTGGAACTGCTGTCTGGTGGCCTGGGGCGGAATCGAACCACCGACACGCGGATTTTCAATCCGCTGCTCTACCAACTGAGCTACCAGGCCTTCAAGGAAAAGAAATTATAGCCAGCGCACTCAGCCGCCCCCGCCGCGCTTGTTGCGCGTCAGGTCGACACCGAGCTGCTTTAGCTTGCGGTAAAGGTGCGTGCGCTCGAGGCCGGTCTTCTCGGCGACCCGGGTCATGCTGCCGTTTTCTTGCGAGAGGTGGAACTCGAAATAGCTGCGCTCGAAGGCATCGCGCGCCTCGCGCAGCGGGCGGTCGAGCTCGAAGGT
>JANNIB010000098.1:0-8684 GCA_031404695.1 Acidobacteriota bacterium | reverse complement strand
CGGCCGCGATGACCGCCGGCGAGGTCGAGCCGTCGCGGATCCCGAGGAACCCGCTCGACGTGCTGGCACAGCAGATCGTCGCGATGACCGCGATGGACCACTGGCAGGTGGACGACCTCTATCGCCTGGTGCGGCAATCGGCGCCCTTTGCCGCGCTCAACCGCCGCGTCTTCGACGGCGTGCTCGACATGCTCTCGGGCCGCTATCCCTCCGATGAATTCGCCGAGCTGCGTCCGCGCATCACCTGGGACCGCGTGAACGGCACGGTCGTGGCCCGTCAGGGCGCCAAACGCGTCGTCATCGCCAACGCCGGCACCATCCCCGATCGCGGCCTCTACGGGGTGTTCCTCGCCGACGGCAGCCGCGACGCGGCGCGCGTCGGCGAACTCGACGAGGAGATGGTGTTCGAGGCCCGCGCCGGAGCGACCTTCGTGCTCGGCGACTCGACGTGGCGCATCGAGCAGATCACGCACGACCGCGTGCTGGTCTCACCGGCCCCCGGCGAGCCCGGCAAGATGCCGTTCTGGAAGGGCGAAGGCCCGGGTCGCCCGATCGAACTCGGCCGTGCCATCGGCAAGCTGACGCGCGAACTCGCCGCCGCGACGCCGGCCGCCGCGATGACCAGGCTCACCGACCGCCACGGTCTGACGCCGGGCGCGGCCACCAACCTGCTGCAGTACCTCGACGATCAGCAGCGCGCCGTCGGCGCGGTGCCCGACGACCGGACCATCGTGGTCGAGCGCAGCACCGACGACATCGGCGACTGGCGCCTCTCGGTGCTGTCACCGTTCGGCAGCCGCGTGCACGCGCCGTGGGCGATGGCCGTGGCCCAGCGGCTGCAGACCGAACACGGCCTCGACGCCGACGTGATGTGGGCCGACGATGGCTTCGTCGTGCGGGTGCCGGAAGGCGCCGAGCCGCCCGACAGCGCACTGCTGCTGCCGGATCCCGACGAGGTGGACGCGCTGGTCGTCGCCCGGCTCGGGGGCACGGCGATGTTCTCGGCGCGCTTCCGTGAGGCCGCCGGTCGTGCGCTGCTGCTGCCGCGCCGCCGCCCCGGGCAGCGGGCGCCGCTGTGGCAACAGCGCAAGCGGGCCGCCGATCTGCTGGCCGTCGCGGCCCGCTTCGGCTCGTTCCCGATCGTGCTCGAGGCCTACCGCGAGTGCCTGCGCGACGTCTTCGATCTGCCGGCGCTGGTGGACCTGCTGACCAAGGTCCGCAGCCGCGCGGTGCGCGTGGTCACCCTGGATGCCCGCACCTCGTCGCCGTTTGCCGCCTCGCTGCTGTTCGGCTACGTCGCCAACTACATGTACGACGGCGACGCGCCGCTGGCCGAGCGGCGCGCGCACGCGCTGTCGGTCGATCAGACGGAGCTGGCGGCGCTCATCGGCGAAGGTGAACTGCGCACGCTCGTGGACGTCGAGGCGCTGGCCACCATCGAACTGGATCTGCAGCAAACCAGCCAGCGGCTGCACGTGAAGTCCACCGACGGGGTGCATGATCTGCTGCTGCGCCTGGGCGATCTCACGGCGGCCGAGATCGACGAGCGCAGCCTCGCCGGCGTAGCGGGACCCGCCGTCGAGACGCTCGTCGCCACCCGGCGCGCCGTGCCGATCCGGCTGGCGGGTGAGCTGCGTCTCGTGGCGGTGGAAGATGCCGCGCGCTACCGCGACGGGCTCGGCACGCCGCTGCCGCAGGGCCTGCCGGCATCGCTGCTCGAGCCCGCGCCCGACGCCATCGGCGATCTGGTGCGCCGCTATGCGCGCACGCACGGCCCGTTCGTGGCCGCTGATGCCGCCGCGCGCTTCGGTCTCGGCGTCTCGGTGGTCGAGGCCACGCTGCAGCGCCTGGCGCTGAGCGGGCGCGTGGTCGAGGGCGAGTTCCGCCCCGGCGGCCACGGCCGCGAATGGTGCGATCAGGACGTGCTCCGCACGCTGCGGCGACGCTCGCTGGCGGCGCTGCGCAAGGACGTCGAGCCGGTCGAACCCGACGTGCTCGGCCGCTTCCTGGCGGCGTGGCACGGTCTTACGGCGCCGCGCCGCGGCCTCGACGCGCTGCTCGACGCCGTCGAGCAATTGCAGGGCGCGCCGCTGCTGGCCTCGGTGGTCGAACGCGAGATCCTGCCGGCACGGGTCGTGGACTACACGCCGGCGCTCCTCGACACGCTGATTGCCGCCGGCGAAGTCGTGTGGGCCGGCGCCGAGCCGGTGGGTGAACGCGACGGCCGCATTCGTCTGTATCTCGCCGATCAACGGAAGCTGCTGGTCGCGCCGGCCGAGGCGGGCGGCGGCCTGCTCGAACGCGAGGCGCAGATCGTGGCGTTCCTCACGCGCCAGGGCGCGTCGTTCTTCGGCCCGCTGCACGAGGCCGGCGGCGGCGGCTTCCCGCAGGACACGGTGGACGCGTTGTGGTGCCTCGTGTGGCGGGGCCTGGTCACCAACGACACGCTGCACGCGCTGCGCGCCTATGTCGCCGGACCCGAGCGCCATCGGCGCGTGGCGCGCGCGCACCGCTTCCGCTCGCGCCGCCTGCTGCCGCCGTCGGCGGAGGGCCGCTGGTCGGTGGTCGAGACGTCCGGACCCGATAATCCCACCGCGCGTGCCGCTGCCCTGACACGGCAACTGCTGGCGCGCCACGGCCTGCTGACTCGCGAGGTCACCTCCCTCGAGCCGGTGCCGGGCGGCTTCAGCGCGATCTACGCCGTGCTGCGGCGCCTGGAAGACACCGGCCGCGTCCGCCGCGGCTACTTCGTGGCCGGCCTCGGCGGCGCGCAGTTCGCCGAGCCGGGCGCCCTCGATCGTCTGCGTGCCGAACGTGATCCGGCCGCCGATCCGCGCGCGGTGACGCTCTCGGCCACCGACCCGGCCAACCCGTACGGCGCGGTCGTCGACTGGCCGGCGTGGAACACCTCGGCGACGCTGCGCGCCAGCCGCGTCGCCGGCGCCCGCGTCGTGCTCGTCGACGGCCACGCCACGGCGTGGATCGCGCGCGGCAACCGGCAACTGCTGGTGGCGCTGCCGGCCGAAGAGCCCGATCGCGGCCGGCGCGGCCGGGCGCTGGCCCGCGAGCTGGTGCGCCTGGCGCAGGAGTCACCCGAGGAACGCCGCGGCTGGCTCATCGCCGATCTCAACGGCGAGCCGGCCGTGGCCAGCACGATGGCGGCCTATTTCGTCGACGCCGGCTTCGACAGCACGTCTGGCGGGCTGCAACTGCGCGTCGCCCGGCGCACCGCGGCGCCGGTGGCGGCCGACGCCGACGTCGCACCCGACGACGAGGGCCTCGATGCCTGAAGGCGACACAATCGCCCGCGCCGCCACGGTGCTCCATGCAGCGCTCGCCGGTCAGATGGTGACCGCCTTCGTCTCGGAACTGGCGCCGGTGGCGGCCGCGAACGACGACCACCCCGTCGTCGGGCGCACCATCGAGCGCGCGGTCGCGCACGGCAAACACCTGGTGCTCGTCTTCTCCGGCGATCTGCTGCTGCGCACCCACATGCGAATGCACGGCTCGTGGCACCTCTACCGGCCTGGGGAGCGCTGGCAGCGCTCGCCCCGGCGGATGCGCCTGCGCCTCGACACGGCGCCGTGGATCGCCGTGGCCTTCGACGTCTACGATGCCGAGCTCGTGCGGGGCAGCGATCCGGCGCGGATTGACGCCGTGGCCACCCTCGGGCCGGATCTGCTGAGCCCGGGTGTCGACGAAGCCGACGTCGCGGCGCGCTTTCTCGCCGAGGGCCAACGTGCCATCAGCGACGTGCTGCTCGATCAGCGTGTGGCCGCCGGCCTTGGCAACGTCTTTCGCTCGGAGCTGCTGTTCCTCGTAGGCGTGCATCCGCGCACGCCGGCGGGCTCGCTGTCTGATTTGGTGCGGACGCGCCTCGTGCGGCGCGCCGTGGTGCTCCTTGGCGCCAACGCACGGGTGGGGGCCGGGCGGCGGGTCACGACCGGACGCCTGTCACCGGAAGAAGCGCTGTGGGTGTATCAGCGCACGTCGCTTCCCTGCCGGCGCTGCGGCACCACCATCGAGGCCGCCACAGAACGGCCAGTGGGACGCCGGGTTTACTGGTGCCCGCGGTGCCAGCCGGAGCCGGCGGCGCCCGGATAGCCGCGGGCCTGGCACCTGTGCGACGATTCGCCGCGCTGAGCGGCGGGGGGATCGTCAGCCGACGATGCGGTGCGGGTGCGTGTAGACGTTCATCGTGCGGCCGCGCACGAAGCCGCACAGCGTGATGCCGGTCTCCTGCGCCAGTGCCACGGCCAGACTCGACGGCGCCGACACGCCGGCCACCAGCGGCACGCCGGCCAGCAGCGCCTTCTGCACCAGCTCGTACGACGAGCGGCCGCTCACCACCAGCAGCGTGTCGTCGAGCGGCACCAGGCCATCGAGCAGCGCCCGGCCGACGATCTTGTCGAGCGCGTTGTGGCGGCCGACGTCTTCCGCGGACAACCGCACACGTCCCTCGAGATCGCACAGCGCCGAGGCGTGAATGCCGCCGGTCTGCTCGAAGGCCGCCTGCGCCTGGCGCAGCGCGCCTGGCAGGCTCGAGATAACGGCCGCGGGCACCGTCCAGTGCCCGCCCACCGCTGAGACGCGCGCGCGGATCGATTCGATGGTGCGCCGGCCGCAGAGCCCACACGCCGCCGTGGTGAGGATCTGCCGGCGCTCGCCGAGCCGCTCGACGACGCGGGCCGCGGCGGCGCCGGTGACGGTGACGTTCAGCACATTGCCGCGCGCCTCGTCCTCGACGTCGTCGCACTGCTCGATGGCGGCGATCTCACCGGCCTCGCGCACCACGTCTTCCGCCAGCAGGAACCCGGCCGCCAGCGGCAGGTCGTGGCCGGGGGTGCGCATGATGACGGCAAACGGCGCGCCGTTCACACGCACCTCGAGCGGCTCCTCGACGGCGACCAGGTCGTCGGCCTCGGTGCCGACGCCGTCCACCAGGCGCCGCACGCGCACCTCGCGCACCGCCCGCGTCATGGGCGCCCCTCTGCCGGTGCCGCGGCCCCGATGAGCGCCGCAATCGCCCGCACCACGTGCGGCGCCGGGCTGGGCTTCACGATGAACGCGTCGCAGCCGGCGGCGGCGGCAGCCGCGGCGACGTGCGCTTCGACGTGGCCGGTGATGGCGACCACCGGCACGTGCTGGGTGCGCGGATCGGCCTTGAGACGGCGCGTCGCCTCGATGCCGTCCACGCCGGGAAGCGACAGGTCCATGAGGATGGCGGCGGGCGGTTCGGCCTGGGCCAGTGCGATCGCGGCAGCCGCGGTGCTGGCCTCGACGACGCGGTACCCCGAGATCTGGAGCCACGCCACGTACATCGCCCGGGCATCGGCGTAGTCATCGACGACGAGCACCAGGGGAGCGGTGGCCACCCCGGGAGTATAGGGCCCCGTGCGCCCGCCCGCGGGCATCGCCGGCCGGCGCGCGGATCAGCTACGATCCGTCCATGGCGCAGACGTATTCGTTCGACGTGACCTCCAACGTCGATCTTCAGGAAGTGGACAACGCGGTCAATCAGGCCAGGAAGGAAATCGGCCAGCGCTACGACTTCAAGGGCTCCACCGCCACCATCGAGCTCGATCAAAAAGCCGGCACGCTGACGCTCACCGCCGAAGACGCCTTCAAGCTCGGGGCGGTGTGGGAAGTGCTGCAGACGCGGCTGGTGCGCCGCAACGTGCCGGTCAAGAACATGAAGCCGGGCGATCCCGAACCGGCCTCGGCCGGCTCCTATCGCCAGGTCGTCACGCTGCAGCAGGGCGTGCCGAGCGATGCCGCCCGCGAGATCGTGAAGTTCATCAAGGACCACAAGCTGAAGAAGGTGCAGGCGTCGATCCAGGGCGACCAGCTCCGCATCGCCTCAGCGTCGAAGGACGACCTGCAGGCGGCGATGGCGGCCCTGCGCGAGCACGATTTCGGCGTGGCGCTGCAGTTCGGCAACTACCGCTCGTGAGGCCAGCCGGGCCGGCGCGCGGCCGCGGCGGCTCGGCACCGGCCCGCGCAGGGGCGCCGCGCGGCACCGTGGGCCTGGCGCGGGCGATGTCGAAGCTGGGCCTGGCGTCGCGAGCCGAGGCCATCGCCCTCATCCTGGCCGGACGGGTGCGCCTCGCCGGGCGGATCGCGCGCGACCCCGGCCACCGGGTGGTTCCGGAAGCCGCCGCCATCGTCGTCGACGGCGCCGCCGCCGCGCCTCCGGCCAAGCGCACCATCGCCGTCCACAAGCCCAAAGGCGTCGTGACGACGCGGCTCGATCCTGATGGCCGACCGACCGTCTACGCGCTCATCGCCGACGCCGGCGACGGCCTGGCGCCGGTGGGCCGGCTCGACCTGGCCTCGACGGGCCTGCTGGTGTGCACCAACGACACCCGCTTCGGCGCCTGGCTGACAGGTCCCGACAGCCATGTCGAACGCGAGTACCTCGTGACCGTGCGCGGCGAGCTCACACCCGAGGTCGCCTCCGCCCTCGAACAGGGCGTGGAGGTGGAGGGCGAGTGGCTGCAGCCGACCGCGATCCGTATCCGCAAGGCGTCAGGACGCGAGACCCATCTCACGGTCGTGCTGTGCGAGGGACGCAACCGCGAGATCCGGCGCCTCTTCGCCGCCGCGGGTCACGAGGTGACGCGCCTCACACGGGTGCGGATCGGCGGGCTCGGACTCGACGACCTCGCGCCCGGCGCATGGCGGGATATCCCCGCAGAAAAACTTGCGCGCGCGTTCCCGGAGTATTCTGGACAACGGTCGCGCCGCCCCCGCCGCTCGACACAGGCGCGCTGACCCGCGCCCCTTTTCGAGGAGAGTTTTAGTGAAACAGGTTCGACTGCTCATGATGTTCGCCGTGCTGGTCGCGGCCGTGGTGCTCGGCGCGCCGCAACTGGCCGCACGCCAGGTGGCGCCGGGGGCGCCGTCGGGTCTCAAATACGTGGTCCGTCCTGGCGGCGGTCTGCAGCTGCAGTGGACACATTCGACGGGCACGGTCACCAACTACATCCTCGAAGCGGGGCTGAGTTCGGGCACCACGTTCATCCGTCTGCCGTTCGGCAGTGACGGCGACCTCTACGGCAAGATGCCGCAGCTCGTGCCGGCCTTCGAGATTCTGTCCGGCATCGGGGCCGGGGACTACTACGTGCGCATCATCGGCGCCAACGGTGCCGCCGAGAGCGCGCCGAGCAACGAAATCGTGTTGCCCGTCCGCAACGGGTGCTTCGCGCCGGGCGCGCCCACGAACTTCACGCAGATCGTGCGCGGGACACTCGGCTTCCTGATGTGGAATCCGGGCAACGGCGGCTTGGCCACCACCTACACCGTGCGCGCCAGCTTCGTGCCGAACGATCCGAATCCGCCGATTCAGTTGCCTCTCAATATTCTCTACTTCACGCTGGGCATCCCGCCCGGCAGCTACTACGTGAACGTCGTCGCGACCAACGCCTGCGGCGTCAGCGCGCCCTCGAACGAGCTGCTGGTCACGTCCCCGGCCGACTCCCCCGCGCGCACGCCCGATCCGCCGGCCGGCCAGCGCCTGCCGGTGCCTGGTGTGCGCGACCAGGTGTCCCAGTTCGCCAACGAGGCCATCGGTCGCGGCCTCTTGAACCTCAACACCGTGTGCCCGACGCGCAATGCCGGCCCGTATCAGGACAGCAAGCATGAGCTCGAGGCCCGCAAGACTCAGCGCAACGCCTACGTGGACTACATCGTGAGCCGCCTGCGCCAGATTGACACCCGCTTCGGCTACAACGCCAAGCCGACGCGAGCGTGGGTGCCGTCGATCATCGCCGGCGACGAGATCGCGTATCACTACGGGTCCGATGCCCCCGAGGGCTCGCCGAATACCTACGGCATCGACATCCTGGGAGGCCATTGCAGCGGCGTAGGCGTGGTGCCCGGCAACGACCGAAACACGCACGCCCCTGACTTCCGGCCGTTCTTCAACGAGTTCGTCCGCTGGACGGCCGCGGGCGCGTTTTAGCCTCCATGGGCACACACCGTCGCGGAGTGATTCGTATGCGCGCATGGATCGGGATGGCAGTGCTGGTGGCCGGTGGGGCCACGATGGCCGCGTGCAGCGGCACGCCGGGTGGACCGACGTCGCCGTCGGCGGCGGCAGATGGCTCGGTCACCGCCGCGTCCGACGGCTCGACGCTCAAGACACCGGCGCCGCGCGTGGTGTCGCCGCTTGGCGGCGCCTCGGTCGGGGTCACGCCGACGCTCGTCGTCGAGCCCACGGTTGGCCGCTACACCACGCTCATCGTGCGGACGGCGCGCTTCCAGCTGAGCGAGGCGGCCGCCTTCACGACCATCACCGACGAAGGCACGGCCACCGGCGCGGTGAACGGCCTCATCACCTACACCGTGCAGCGGGCACAGGGCGCCGGCCGACGCATCTACTGGCGCGCGCGCGCCGAACTCGACGGCGCCGTCAGCCCATGGTCGGCCACTGCGGAGTTCGTCGTGAGCGGTTCGGCGCCGCCTCCCCCAGGCACCAATCGCACGCCCAACCCACCGGCCGGTCAGCGTCTGCCGCTGCCGGACATGCGCAACCAGATTGCGCAGTGGACGGCGCAACGGCCGGACCTGTTCCCGTCGCAGCAGTGCCCGCTCGGGGTCAAGTATGTGAACAACCCGTGGCAGGACTACATCGTCGACCGCCTGCGCCAGCTCGACACCCGCTGGGGCTACAACGCCAAGCC
>JANNIB010000097.1:0-2557 GCA_031404695.1 Acidobacteriota bacterium | reverse complement strand
GGGGCTCGCCGACCAGTCGGCGATCGCCAAGCTGTCGATCCTGCACCCGCCCTTCCTGCTCGGGCTCATCACCGGCGGCGCCGTGATCTACTGGTTCACCGGCGCCTCGATGCAGGCCGTCACCACCGGCGCCTATCGCGCCGTCGAGTTCATCAAGGCCAACATCAAGCTCGACGGCGCCACCAAGGCCTCGGTCGAGGACAGCAAGAAGGTGGTCGAGATCTGCACCGTCTATGCGCAGAAGGGGATGTTCAACATCTTCCTCGGCGTGTTCTTCTCGACGCTGGCCTTCGCCTTCGTGGAGCCGTTCTTCTTCATCGGCTATCTGATTTCGATCGCCCTCTTCGGCCTCTACCAGGCGATCTTCATGGCCAACGCCGGCGGCGCCTGGGACAACGCCAAGAAGATCGTCGAGACCGAGCTGAAGATGAAGGGTACGCCGCTGCACGACGCCTCGATCGTCGGCGACACGGTGGGCGATCCATTCAAGGACACCTCGTCGGTGGCGATGAACCCGGTGATCAAGTTCACGACGCTCTTCGGCCTGCTCGCCGTCGAACTCGGCGTCTACCTGACCGCCGAGAACGGGGCCATGTTGACCAACGTGCTGGCGGCGGTGTTCTTCGTCGTCAGCATGTATTTCGTCTGGCGTTCGTTCTACGGGATGCGTATCGAGGCCTGAGGCCCCGGATGTCTCGCGAAGAATTAACGTGGAAATAGCCTCGTTGTGCATTGACGGGGCATCGGGGCACGGCTAGAATGCCCCGAGTTTCGATGCTTCCCCGGTCGGTCGGGTGGCTCGCGAAAGACCGATTCCGGGCGAGCCGCCAACCGTTGGTGCCACTTTCCCGAAACCGGTGTCAAAGCTGGATACGGTGATTCCCAACGGTGGTCCGCCAGCCTCGTCAGGCCCGGCAGTCCGTCGTTGACACGTCAAAAATCTCACCGATATAATCGGCGGCCTTGCGGCAGCCGGTTCGCTAGGTCAGGAGGAACAGTCACGTGCCACGCGACCTGTTTGGTGATGTGGTCGACCCATCGATCAAGATGGGCAACAAGTCGGGATACACCGTCGCCTTGACGATGATCGCGGAAGTCGCGCTGGTCGGGGCAATCGTGATCGTCCCGCTGATGGCAGCCGACATCCTGCCGACACCCCCGTCGATGATGGCGTTCGTGGCGGCCCCGCCGCCGCCGCCGCCACCACCGCCGCCGCCCCCGCCGCCCCAGGCCGCGGCTCCGCCGCCCGAAGTCGAGGTCAACCCGACGGCGGCTCCGGTTGAAGCGCCGAGCGAGATCAAGCCCGAAACAGGCATCGAGGCCGGCTTCGAGACCAAGGGCGTGGTCGGTGGGCTCGAGGGTGGTGTGGTCGGTGGTATCACCGGCGGCATTCCCGAGCCGCCGCCGCCGCCCCCCCCGCCGCCGACTCAGCCGGTGCGTGTGGGCGGCAACATCAAGCCCCCGCAGAAGGTGAAGCACGTCAATCCCGTGTATCCTCCGATCGCGCAGTCGGCGCGCGTTCAGGGCATCGTCATCATCGAGGCCACGATCGGGCCCAGCGGCGCGGTGCAGGATGCCAAGACCCTGCGTTCGATTCCGCTGCTCGACCAGGCCGCGCTCGACGCGGTGCGCCAGTGGGTGTTCACGCCGACCTTGCTGAACGGCGTGCCAGTGCCGGTCATCATGACGGTCACGGTGCAGTTCACGCTGCAGTAGGTCAGGCGATTTTGTGATGAACCAGACTCAGGTTCTTTTCCGGAGGAATGCGATGAACGTTCGGAAGATTGGTCAGATTGCGGCGGTTGCCGTCGGCGCACTGCTCCTCAGCTCGCCTGCCTTTGCGCAGGAGGGTGGCGGCATCGACTTCATCGAGATGTTCGAGCAGATGGGCGCAGTGGCGCTTGCCATCGCCGTCGTGCTGTTCGTCATGTCGTTCTGGTCGGTGGGTATCGCGATCGAGCGTATCTACACCTTCAGCCAGGCGAAGAAGCAGTCGAAGATGTTCGCGCCCCTGGTGGCGAAGCACCTCAAGGACGGCCGGCTGAAGGAAGCCATCGCGCTGTCGTCGAACAAGGACTACCGCTACAGCCACCTGGCCAAGGTCGTGCTCGCCGGCCTGCAGGAATACCAGTTCCAGCAGGACAGCGCCGGCGGCGCCACGCTGAACCGCGACGACCTTCTCGACACGGTGCGCCGCTCGATTCAGCGCGCGACCGCCTTGACCTCGAACGACCTGAAGAAGGGCGTCTCGAGCCTGGCGACCATCGGCGCGACGGCCCCGTTCGTGGGTCTGCTCGGCACGGTCGTCGGCGTCATCAACGCGTTCGTCGGTATCGCATCGTCGGGTTCGGGCGGCATCGGCGCCGTCTCGGCCGGTATCGCCGAAGCCCTCGTCGAAACGGCGCTCGGCCTGTTCGTGGCCATCCCGGCGGTGTGGTTCTACAACTACCTGACCGGCCGCCTCGAGTACTTCAACGTCGAGATGGACAACTCGTCGTCGGAACTGCTCGACTACTTCATCCGCAAGACCGCGAACTAGTCCGCAACCGGGGCTCAC
>JANNIB010000096.1:0-10306 GCA_031404695.1 Acidobacteriota bacterium | reverse complement strand
ATCCGCATCCTGCAGACGATCGGCGTGAAGCCGCGGCGCACCATCCGCCTGGCGCTGTGGAGCGGCGAGGAACAGGGGCTGCGCGGCTCGGTGGCGTACGTGGCGCAGCACTTCGGCACGTTCGAGAATCCCAAGCCGGAGTACGAACACTTCGCCGGCTACTTCAACATCGACTCAGGTACCGGCAAGGCGCGCGGCATGTCGGTGTTCGGTCCGCCGGCGGCCGCCGACGTGCTGCGCCCGATCGTGGCGCCGTTCGAAGCCAACGGTGTGATGGGCGCGTCATCCACCCGGTCGCGTCAGCGCGGCGGCTCCGACCACACGTCGTTCAACGAGATCGGGCTGCCGGGCATCAGCGTGGGTCAGGACCCGATCGAATACGGCACCCACACCTGGCACACGAATCTCGACACCTACGAACGCGTCATCGAAAGCGACGCGCAGATGTCGGCCATGGCCATTGCCACGGCGGTGTATCACCTGGCGATGCGCGACGAGAAGCTGCCGCGCTTTGCCAAAGACCAGATGCCGGCCCGCCCCGGCCGTTGATGTCGGGGACAGCTCCCTTCCGAAATCCGTAAGGGCCTGTCCCCACGACCTCCGACGAGCCGCTATGACCGACCCGACACCGTCCGCGAAGTTCCACCCCGCCGCGCCCATTCTGCCGGTGGCGGATCTCGCCGCCAGCCTCGACTACTACGTGCGCGTGCTCGGCTTCACGCTGGACTGGCAGGATGCGATCGGCATGGCGTCGGTGTCGCGTGAGCGCTGCACGTTGATGCTCTGCCAGGGCGATCAGGGACACCGCGGCACCTGGGTATGGATCGGCGTCGCCGATGCCGACGCGCTGCACGACGAGCTGAAGGCCCGCGGCGCGATCGTACGGCATCCGCCGAACGACTATCCGTGGGCGCGCGAGATGCAGATCGCCGATCCCGACGGCAACGTCCTGCGCCTGGGATCCGACCCGCGCGTGGGCGCTGAACCGGGCGCGTGGCTCGACATGCACGGCGTCGGCTGGACGCAGGACAGCTTCGGCACCTGGCAGCGCGCCGACTGACCGCGACTTGTAACGGGGTCTGTCACGGTCACAATTTGTAACGGGGGCTGGAGACAAGCGGTGACCGTGACAGACCCCGTTACAAGTCGCGGCGATCAGGCGCGGGTGTCGATAATTGCCTTGCTGGTGATCGCTTTCAGTGATGTGGTGCCGCAGCCCACCATCGCCAGGCGCAGCTCGGTGTCGAGAATCTGCAACGTCCGCTCGACGCCGGCCTGGCCGAAGGCGCCCAGACCCCATATGTACGGCCGGCCGATGCCCACGGCCGTCGCGCCGAGCGCCAGCGCCTTGAACGCGTCCGTGCCGCGCCGGATGCCGCCGTCGATGATGATCGGCAGACGTCCGCCCACCGCCTGCACGACCTCCGGCAGGCACTCGATGGTCGCCCGGCCGGTTTCGGTGGCGCGGCCACCGTGATTCGACACGATGATGCCGTCGGCGCCGCTCGACATCGCGAGCGATGCGTCGTCGCCGCTCTCGAGTCCCTTGATCATGACCTTCATCGAGGTGACGTCTTTGAGGCGCTTGATGAAGTCCCACGTGAGCGTGCCGCTCGTGAGCGCGAAGCCCTTCATCTCGAGCCCGGCGAACATCGGCTTCGGGCCGTTGGCGCCGCTCGGGCCGTGACAGTTGTTGCACGTGCGCGTGTCGACTCGCGCCAGGCGCTTGTCGGTCTCGGTGTTGCGTCCGCCGGGCAGGTCTACCGTCACCGCCACCACCGGGCAGCCGGCGGCCTCGGCGCGCTTCACCATCTTCGTCGTGCTCTCGAAGTTGTTGGTCGTGTAGAGCTGATACCAGAGGCCGGCGCCGCGCGCCTTCGCGACCTCTTCAATCGGCGTGGACGACTGCGTCGACAGGATCTGCAGCTGCTTGCGTGACGCCGCCGCGCGAGCCACGGCGAGTTCGCCGTCCGCGTGGAAGCCGCGCTGACTGCCGACCGGACACAGGATGATCGGCGAGGCGAACGTCTGTCCGAAGAGCGTCACCGACATGTCGATCTTGCTGACGTCCACGAACCGCCGCACGCGAAGCTGATAGCGGGAGAAGGCGTCGTGATTGGCGCGCAGCGTCGTCTCGCCATCCGAGCCCGTGGCCATGTAGCCCCAGTGCGCCGGCGGCACCAGCCGGCGCGCGGCGAGCTCGAGATCGAAGACATTGAGCGCGTCGGCAGCGCTCTTGAGCACCGCCTTGACGGCCTGATCGGTGGTGGCCTGAGTGAGCGCCTCGGACAGGCGCGGCATGCCGAACAGCAGCGGGCTGGCTGCCAGGTACTTCAGGAACGCGCGACGATCCGACAAGACGCCTCCAGGCACGTGAAATCCGACGGCCGATTCTGCCACGAGTCGAGAGCGCGAGCGGCGGAGACCTGCGCCTCCGCCGCCACTGGAGACCCTAGGCGCCCGGCGCCCGGTACTTCACGATCTTCTTGGCGGCCTCGTCCATCTGCTTGGCCGTGATGAGCGGCACCATGGTCAGCGTCACCGTGCCCGAGGCGTTCACGGCCAGGCTCAGGGCCAGCGCCGACGCCTCGTCGGGCACGTCCACGATGACGAACGCGTCATCGCCGCCGTAGGCAAAGTAGAACGTCTCCACCTTGCCGCCCAGGGCCTTGGTGGCCTTGGTCACCGCGGCCACGCGGCCCGAGCCGCCCTCTTTCATCAGTCCGCGCGCGCCTTCGGCGTTGTAGGTCGCCTTCGCCAGGAATTTCGCCATCGTGTCTCCTTGCAGTGGGAGCTGCCGCATGTGGCCGCGTCGGGAGGACGCGGCCCACCGCATGGTATGCGCAATCAGGCGCGGTGCCCCCTCACGAACGCGATGACGAGCTCGGCGACGCGGGCCGGCTGCTCCTGCTGCACCCAGTGCCCGGCGCCGTCGTTGAGATGCGCGCCCTTGAACGCCGTGCAGGCTGTCTTCTGCATCGCCTCGAAGCTGCCGGCGCGCTGGAAGACGCCCCAGTCGGACTTCCCGGAGATGAACGTCGCCGGGACGTCGATGGTGCGGCCGGCAAAGAGCGTCAGCTCCGCAGACAGCCGCGGCACCCGTCCCACGCGATACGACTGCAGGCCGCCCTGGAAGCCGGTGCGGCCGTATTCGTTGGCATAGACGGCCAGTTCGCGGTCGGGCAGCCACTGGCAGGCGGCAATCTGCGCGGCCGTGGGCATGTCGGCCGCCACCTGTTCGGCCATCCCCTTGTCCTTGTCCATCACGTAATACCGCGGCAGTTTCGCGAACTCCGCCGGGGTGTTGGCCGGCAGGGGATGCGGCGTGTTGCCGGGCCAGTCAGCGCTTTTCGCGTGGTAGTAAGCACGGATGAAGGCGTGCAGCCCCTGTGGCGCCTTCCACATGTTGTCGTTGGCCTCGCGCGTCGTGTAGTAGGTCTGGTAGTGCTTGCGCGGCGGCGTGAGTGCGGCGAGGCCGGTATCCATGTCGGGCGCGGCGCTGGTCGGCGCTGGCGCGACGTTGGCGGTGTTGAACGGCAGGCGCGCGGTGCCGCCGAAGGGCGCGCTCATCATCACGACGCTCCGGAAGACGTCCGGACGTGTGAGTGCACACCACGCCGCCACCGGCGACCCGAAGTCGTGGCCGACCACACACCCGACCTCGCGATGTCCGAGCGCGTTGATGAGCGCCAGCATGTCGCGCACGCGGTTGAGCGTCGAGAACGGCGCGAGGTCGTCGTCGAAGCGGACCTCAGTGCCGCCGCTGCGGCCGTAGCCGCGCTGATCGGGGGCCATCACGTGGAAGCCCGCCGCCGCCAGCGGCAGCATCACCTTGCGCCAGCTGTAGCCGAGCTCGGGGAAACCATGCACGAGGAGCAGCCCGGGGCGTCCGGGCGTCTCGTGGCCGGCCTCGAGCACGTGCATGGCGATGCCGTTGACGCCGCTCACGACCCGGGAGCGGATGCCGGCGGGCAGCGTCCCGGCGCCGAACGGCGCGGCGGGCGAGGCCGGTTGCGCGGCGGCGAGCCCGGCGTGCGGGCGGACGACGGCCGCCAGAACAGGCGCGGCGGTGAGGGTGCGAAGCATGCGGCGACGCGTCAGGGTGGCCATACGCGCGGCAGCGTAGCAGGATCTGCGACCCTTGGCACCACTCCCGTGCCATTGGGGACTGTCCCCATTCTGCCCAGGGCCAGACTTTCCCATTCTGCCCAGGGCCAGACTTTCCAAGTACCATCGGTGTCCGTCGATGTCTTCCCTCCGTACCGAACTTGCCCCGATGCTGCGCCTGGCGCTGCCGGTCGTGCTCGCCGAGCTCGGCTGGATGTCCATGGGCATCGTGGACACGATCATGGTGGCGCCGCTCGGCCCGGCAGCGATCGGCGCGGCCGGCATCGGGACGTCGCTACACATGGCGTTCTCGATCTTCGGGATGGGGCTCTTGCTTGGGCTCGACACGCTGGTCTCGCAGGCCCACGGCGCCGGCGACCACCGCGATTGCCACCGCTGGCTCGTGCACGGTCTGGCGATGGGGGCCGGCCTCACCGTGCCGATCGTTGCCGTGTGCTACGGCGTCCTGTGGGCGATCCCGCATGCGGGCTTCCACCCGGACGTCATGCCGCTGCTCGAGGGCTACTTCGGCATCGTGCTGTGGAGCACGGCGCCGCTGCTGCTCTACGCCGCGGTGCGCCGCTACCTGCAGGGGATGCACGTGGTCGCGCCGATCGCCTTCGCGCTGGTCACCGCCAACCTGATGAACGCCGCCGCCAACTGGACGCTCATCTACGGCAAGCTCGGGATGCCCGCCTTGGGCGTGCCCGGCGCCGCGTGGGCGACGTTGGTCTCGCGCATCTACATGCTCACGGTGCTGATTATCGCGGCGTGGTGGATCGACCGCGCCGGCAACACCGGCCTCGCCGACGTCTCCCGCACGCTCTCGCGGGAGCGCTTCGCCCGCCTGTGGCGCCTCGGCTTCCCCGCCGCCTCGCAGGTGACGCTCGAAGTGGGCGTGTTCGGCCTCGCCACGGCGCTCGCCGGACGTCTCGACCCGGTCTCGAGCGCCGCACACCAGATCGCGCTCAACATCGCCGGCTTCTCGTTCATGGTGCCACTCGGCGTGGCCTCGGCCGGAGCCGTGCGGGTGGGCAACCGCGTCGGGGCCAACGATCCGGCCGGCGCCGCCCGGGCCGGTTGGATGGCCATCCTGCTCGGCTCCGGCTTCATGTGCCTGACCGCGGTCGCTTTCTTCATCGCCCCCCGCGCCCTCATCGGCCTCTTCCAACCCGGACCCGAGGTGGTCGAACTCGGCGCCTCGCTGCTCGTCGTCGCCGCTGTCTTCCAGCTCTTCGACGGGCTGCAGGCGGTGGCCACCGGCGCGCTACGCGGTCTTGGCAGCACACGGATGGCGATGATGGTGAACCTTGCCGGCCACTGGTTCGTCGGCCTGCCGATTGCCTACGTGCTCTGCTTCACGCTGGGCCTGGGCGTGCGCGGGCTGTGGCTGGGCCTGTCGACCGGACTCATCGTCTGCGGCATCGTGCTCACGTGGTACTGGCGCCGCCGCATCAGTCACTACACCTCCACGGGACGCCTCCGATGATCTGTGATGCCCACGTGCACTTCTTCTCGCCGGGATTCTTCGACACGCTGGGCGCCCAGAAGGGCCTGCCGCTCGATGGCCGCGTCGGCGTCGTCACCGGCGCCCTCGGTTGGGAGGAACCGCCGACGACGACCGCCCTCGCAGACCGCTGGGTGAGCGAGCTCGATCGCCACGGCGTGGCGCGCGCGCTGCTCATCGCATCCGTACCGGCGGATGAGGCGGCAGTGGCCGTGGCGGTCGCCGCGCATCCTACGCGCTTCGTCGGCTTCTACATGCTGGACCCGACGAAAGACGATGCCCTCGACCGCGTCGCCTGGGCGGCGGCCCATGGCCTGCAAGGCATCTGCCTGTTCCCCGCGATGCACCGCTTCCCGATACACGGGCCGGAGGCCGCGCGCGTCTTCGACATGGCGGCGGCCACGCCGGGCACGGCGGTGTTCGTGCACTGCGGCGTGCTCTCAGTAGGCGCGCGCCAGAAGCTGGGCCTGCCGAGTCGCTTCGAGATGCGCTTCGGCAATCCGCTGGACCTGCAGGGCCCGGCGCTGGCCCATCCGCGCCTGCCGCTCATCGTGCCGCACTTCGGCGCCGGCCTCTTCCGCGAAGCGTTGATGCTCGCTGACGTCTGCCCCAACGTGCATCTCGACACGTCGTCGTCGAACCGCTGGATGCGCTACACGCCGGAGCTGTCGCTGCGCGATGTGTTCCGTGCCTCGCTCGACGTCCTCGGGTCGAAGCGGCTGCTTTTCGGCACCGACTCGTCGTTCTTCCCGCGCGGCTGGCAGCCGGAGATCCTGGCCACGCAGCAGCGGGCGATGGCGGACGCCGGCGCCACCGACGCGCAGGTCGCCGACGTCGTCGGTGGCAATCTGGAGCGGCTGTTTCCGGTGGAGGTCGCCGCCGGCTAGCGGCGCCTCGTGCGGACCGGAGCGAGGTCGCGGGCTACTTGACGTTCACGACGACGTGCGCCGTCGTCCAGCAGCACTGATCGCCGCCGCCGCCGTCGCCCGAGCTGTCGTTTACGACTGCGCGCAGCCAGTATTCGCCTGGCGCGCCGAAGGTCGCCGTGGTCGTGGCCTCCACGAACTTCGACGCGTCGCCCTCGTTGAAGAGCGGCAACGTCTCGTCGGCGATCTTCACCTCGCCCGGGCCGCGGTACTTCTTCCAGATGACGCGGAAGTCACCACGACGTTCGGCACTGCGCGACGCCGCGCCGCCGCCCGCCGGAGCCGGTGCCGACAATCCGCCCGCGAACACGCGGCCGCCGATGATGGCCGGCGGCGGCTCTTCGGCCGGGGCACGGGCGGGGCGCCGTGCCGGCGGCGCAGCGCTGCCCTCTTCGGTATGCATCGTCGGCGGCTGATCGGCCACCCACGCGGTGAGCGTCACCGGCTGTCCCACCGCGCCGCTCAGGGTCTTCACCGTGCGCTGCACCGGCGGGCCGATGATCTCGGGCCCGGTGGGCGCGAACTTGATGCGCGGCGGCTCGTTGCCGTTTGCGTGGTTCTTGTAGAAGTCGATCCAGTAGGGCGGATTGGTCCAGAACGACACCGTGGACGTTTGCCCGTTGGCACGCAGCGTCCACGTCAGCTTCTTCGTGCCGAAGTCCTTCGGAATGACGATCGAGAACACGCCGTATTGCCGGCCCAGGTGGAACCGCGTCGGCTGTCCGAAGTCCGGCCCGCCAGGCTCGATCCGGTTGTCGGGCCCGATCGGGATGTCGAGCTCGGTGCCCTTGTTGCGGTTGAAATAGCCGAGCAGCAGCACCTGGCCACCGTCTTTTGTGGGTCCCCAGCCCTCGAAGGCCGGAAACACCGCTTCACCGGCCTGGCCGAGCGGCTCGAGCAGCACGCCTTGCGGCGGCGTCGGGGTCTGCTGCTGGGCGCCGGGGGTGAGCGTCGTCACGACGAGCAGGGCAAGGGCAAGCGATGGCACACGCATCACGAACAGCCTCCGAAAATGATCGAGGGTGCCGGTCTCGGTGAGAGGCGGCACCCTCGTGGTGTCTGCGAACGGCGGGTGCGCGTTTACTGCTGCTGGCGCTCGGACGTGGTAAGGCCGAGCACCTCGCGGCGCGCCTTCACCTCGGCCCGGTAGTCGTCGTCGTTCATGTAGGTGACGTTGACCCACGCGTGCGCCATCTCGTCGACCGTGCGATCGCCGTAGCCGACCCACACGTTCGGGTCGGGGTTGGCTTTGTTGGCGCTGGTGTTGTCGTGCCAGCCGGTGATCTTGAGGATGGTGCCCTTGGGCAGGAGCGGCGCGGCGTTCGGGGCATACACGTAGGTGTTGTGCCAGTTGAAGTTGAACTCCGACACGTGGCTCAGCACCTGGGTGCCGCCGTTGGGCAGGATGGCTTCCATCGACATCGCCTTGCCGCGCAGGTGCATGTGCGGCTGGAAGCTTTCGACGCGGCCGTTCTCACGCAACACGAAGTAGCCTTCGGTGGCCTTGACGGTGTTGGGCGGCAGGTCGACGCCGCCGGCGTTGGTCGCGCCCATCAGGTGCAGCACCTGGCGATGCTTCGGCTCCTGGCCCTTCGGGTAGAAGTAGATGCCCAGTTCGACGGCGTCGGTGATCTCTTCGCCGCCGTTCGAGTAGTGGATGTCCCACACGATCTTCGAGTTCGGCAGCATCAGCTTGCCGCTGCCCGGACGCATCTTCTCGCCTTCCTTGCCGACGGCCCACTCCATGAACGTGCCCGGCAGCGGGTTGCCGTTGGCGTCGAGCGGATTCGAGGCCAGGTCGTCGGTTTCGACCTGCTGCAGGCGCGCGATGGCGTGGTGCGTGATCTTGCGGCCCTTCACGGTCGAGGGCCGGATTTCGATGGCGCGCACCCAGCGGGGCTCGGTGAGACCGGTCGGCACGACCGGCTTCCACCACGCGTCGTTGGCGCCGGCCTTCTGCGTCCAGTCGGTGGAGCGAATCACGAGATCCGGCTGGCCGAATTCCTTGGCATAGTTCCAGACCTGCTCACTCGGCCACTCGACCGGCTTGGGCATGTCCTTCATGTCGCCCTTGGGCGCCCCGGCATCGACCCAGCGGACGACGGTGTCGAGTTCGGCGTCGGTGAGCGACCGGTCGTTGGCGAACTCCTGCACGCCGAGCGTCTTGTCGATGTGCCACGGCGGCATCTGCCGCGTCTGCACGCGGGTCTTGATCGAGCGCGCCCACGGCCGCGACTGCTCGTAGGTCACCAGCGACATCGGGGCAATCGAGTCGGGCCGATGGCACGCCTCACACTTGGCCTGGAAAATCGGTGCAATGTCTTTGGTGAACGTCGGCGAGGCCGCCGGCGTCTGTGCCGCGGCGGGCGCGGCATAGACGGCAAGTCCAAGAGCAACGAGACCAGCAGATGACCACTGACGGCTCATCGGGAGCGCTCCTTCGTGAACGGATTGTCATGGGCCGGGAACGGCGACGCCGTGCCCTGACCTGGGGCCGATCGGCGGGACTATAGCACCGCCCCAGGGACCTGACCAGTGGGATCGGAGCCCGGCGGTGCACGGTCCGTCACGGACCGACAGAGGAGGCCGAGGCCTGATCCGCCGCTCATTCCCCGTCCGGGGATGTCCGCCGCGTGCGCGGCGCGGCCGCAGGGGGCCGCCGGAACACCCAGGGCACCTGCACGACCACTTCGTTCGACGGCGCGCTCAGGCCCGTGTAGTTCCCGGCGCGCACTCACACGGAGTAGCGGCGCCACGTCGCTTGAGCCAACGATGTCTGCGCTCCCGGAGGAAGCCGCTGGCCGAACGTCACAACCGAGTGCGTCATGACATCTCGCCACGCGCACCGAGGGCGGACGCGCCGTGCGCAAGTATCATGGAGCGTTCACAAGGAGCTTCCGTTGGGCAACATTCTTCAGGCACTTCCGGTTGGTGAGAGAGTCGGCATCGCGTTTTCGGGCGGCCTCGACACGAGCGCGGCGCTGCACTGGATGCGCGCCAAGGGCGCCATTCCGTACGCCTACACCGCCAACCTCGGCCAGCCCGACGAGACCGACTACGACGACATCCCGAAGAAGGCGATGGCCTACGGCGCCGAGAAGGCGCGGCTCATCGAGTGCCGGCCGCAGCTGGTGGCCGAAGGCATCGCGGCCATTCAGTGCGGCGCGTTCCACATCTCGACCGGCGGCGCCACCTACTTCAACACCACACCACTCGGCCGGGCCGTGACCGGCACGATGCTGGTCGTGGCCATGAAAGAAGACGACGTCAACGTCTGGGGCGACGGCAGCACCTTCAAGGGCAACGACATCGAGCGGTTCTACCGCTACGGCCTGCTCGCCAATCCGTCACTGCGCGTCTACAAGCCGTGGCTCGATCAGCAGTTCATCGACGAGCTCGGCGGCCGCAAGGAGATGTCGGAGTACATGATCGCGAACGGGTTCGAGTACAAGATGTCGGTCGAAAAGGCCTACTCGACCGACTCGAACATCCTCGGTGCGACCCACGAAGCCAAAGACCTCGAGTTCCTGAACAAGGGCATCACCATCGTGCAGCCGATCATGGGCACGGCGTTCTGGAAGGACGACGTGGCGGTGAAGGCCGAAACGGTGAGCGTGCGCTTCGAGGAAGGCCAGCCTGTGGCCCTCAACGGCCGCACCTTCGCCGACGCGCTGGCGCTCTTCACCGAAGCCAACGTCATTGGCGGACGCCACGGCCTCGGCATGTGCGACCAGATCGAAAACCGCATCATCGAGGCCAAGAGCCG
>JANNIB010000095.1:0-14412 GCA_031404695.1 Acidobacteriota bacterium | reverse complement strand
CCCTGGGCGAGGCGCTGCGTACGCCGGTGTTCTGGGTGATGCTGGCGATGTTCACCGGCACGGTCACCGGCGGCCTGATGGCGGTGGCCCAGCTGAGCGTGATCGCCGAAGACCTCGGGGTGCGGAACTACCAGATCAACTTCTACTTCTTCACCATGGCGGCGCTGCCGTTCGCGCTCATGATGAACACCGTCGTCAACGGCATCTCCCGGCCGACGTTCGGCTGGCTCTCGGACCACATCGGCCGCGAGCTGGTGATGTTCATGGCGTTTTCGCTCGAGGCCGTCGGCATCCTGGCGCTCGGCTGGTACGGCTCGAACCCCTGGGCCTTCGTCGTGCTCTCGGGCATCGTGTTCTTTGCCTGGGGCGAGGTCTACAGCCTGTTCAGCGCCACCGCCGGCGACACATTCGGGACCAAGAACATCGGCACGATCTACGGGTTGCTCTACTGTGCCAAGGGCGTGGCCGCGCTGCTCGTGCCGTTCGGAAACCTGCTCATGGAGGCGACCGGGAGCTGGGCCAGCGTGCTCTACTCGATGGCGGCGCTGGACCTGGCGGCGGCGCTGGCGGCGATCCTCGTCCTCAAGCCGATGCGACGGCGCCTGGCGGAAGCCGACATGAAGGTGGCGGCGTGATCGACCCGGCGGCGATCGCGCGGGAGATCGTCACGGCGCGCGCCAACCGCGAGCCGATTGCCGTGCTGCCGTCGGCGCGCGGCCTCGACCTGCCCGCAGCCTACGCCGTCGAGGCGGAGCTGATGCGCCGCAGGGTGGCGGCCGGGCACCGCGTGGTCGGCGTGAAGGCCGGCTACGCCAACAAGGCGGTGTGGCGGGCGCTGAAGCTTGCGACGCTGGCGTGGGCGTCGATGTACGACGATACGGTGACGATGGCCACCGACGGCCACGCGACGTTGGACATCGGCGGGATGATCGCGCCGAAGATCGAACCCGAGATCGCGGTGCGGCTGGCCGCCCCGCTGCCGGCCGGCCTCACCGATCCGGTCGAGGTGCTGCGTCACGTCGAGTGGCTGGCGATGGCCTTCGAGATCATCGATTGCCCCTACCCCGAGTGGAAGTTCCAGCCGGCCGATTTCGTGGCTGCCTACGGTCTACACGCAGCGCTGGTTGTCAGTGAGCCGTACCGCCCCCTCCCCGACACGCTGGCCACGCTGGCCGACCAGCTCGCCGCCTTCACGGTGACGCTGTCGAAGCACGACGCGGTCGCGGCGGAGGGCGGCGGCAGGAACGTGCTGCGCAGCCCGGCGCTGTGCCTGGCGGAGTTGGCCTCGGCGCGGGACCGCTCGGGACTGGCGCCGCTGGCAGCCGGCGACCTCATCAGCACCGGTACGCTGACCGAGTCGCAGCTCATGACAGGGGGCGACACCTGGACCGCACACCTCGACGGCTTGCCACTGCGGGCCTTGACCCTGAGCGGTTAATGGTGGGCCGCCCGGGGATCGAACCCGGGACCACCTGATTAAAAGTCAGATGCTCTACCACTGAGCTAGCGGCCCAACCATACGATTCTACCGCGTCCGCGAGTCGCCCGCCCCCGCCAGACGTCGGCGTTTGGCGAACCGGCCTCTTCGCCGGATAATCGACCTGACGGCTGCATCGCGATTCCCCCATCGACATGCCCGCTGACGAGTGAACTCCAGGTCCGCAAGACCTGTTCGAGAGGGTGGAGCACGCATGGCGAAGAAGAAGACGGGACGGTTCAAGAACAAGCCCACGGGGCTGGCGGCCTACATCGGCCGCGCATTGGGCAAGCTGGCGGCCAAGCGCGACAACCTGGCGCGGCAACTGGCCGGCGTCGAGCAGGAGATCGAAAGCGTCCGCAAGAGCGTGGGCACCTTCGGGCCCGCTGGGCCCGTGCCGCCGGACGCCGTGCACACGGCGGCGGGCGGCAAGCGCGCGCCGATGTCGGAGGCGACGCGCCGCAAGATGGCCGACGCAGCCAAGGCCCGCTGGGCTGCCGCGAAGAAGGCCGGACGGACCAGGCTGGGCTAGTCGTCCGCGATCCAGAGGCAGACGGCGGTGGTCGCGGCCACCAGCAGGAGCGCCGCGCCAGCAGCGGCGCCCAGCCCGGGCATCCGCGTCACCACGTCGGCCGCGGGCCAGGTCAGCGCCGGCACCGCCGCCGGTACGGCGCCGGCCACACGGCCGGCGAGCGCTGCCGCCGCATCCACGAGCGCCGGTCCAACCCGTCCGAGTGCGGCCACTGCCACGCCCACGCCACAGGCGGCCGCCAGTCCCTGCAGCCACACCACCGGCCGCGCCGCGGCCTGCTCACGTTCAAGGCGTGCCCGCACGGCCAGGCGCCACCACATCTGCGCGGCCGACGGCACGCGCACGTCGGCGCCGCGATCGGCCTCCCGCAACAGCTCGGTGATCTCGACGACGTCCTGGCAATCCGCGCAGGAGGCCACGTGCGCGCGCAGTTCGCCCTCGCAGGCGTCGGGCCACCGGCCCGCGCGGATGAGCGCCGCCACCTCCCGTTCCCGCCGGCATTCGGGCAGCATCAGGCGCCTCCCCGCTCCCGGGCGTTTGCGCCCAGCAGTCCGAGCAGGCGGCGTCGCGCCCGGTGCAGCAGCGTCTTCAAGCTCGCGCGTTTCACGCCGTGCGTGGCGGCGATCTCGTCGTGGGTGCAGCCCTGCACGTAGGCCAGCCACAGCAGGCTGCGCTCGCGCGGCGACAGCCGCGTCATCGCGCGCTGCACGTCGAGTCGGTCCACGGCGCGCTCGGCACTGCGCTCGGTCGTCGCGTCCACCAGAGCCTCGTCGGGCGCCGAAGCTGACACCGGTTGCGTGCCGTGGCGCCGGTGCGTGTCACGCACGAGATTTGCGGCCACGCGGAACAGGTAGTGGCGTCGATGGTCGTCGCTTTCGAACGCCGTGCCCGACCGCAGCACCCGGTAGTAGGCCTCGTGCAGCAGGTCGTCGGCGAGCCGCGCGTCGCCGGACGTCCGCGCCAAGTACAGCCACAGCGGACGCGACGTGCGTTCGTAGAACGCCCCGAAGCCGTCTTCGTCCATATGGAACGCCTGTTCGGCGCTGGCCACGACGTCGAGACGACCGAGCGCGGTCAGGCGCGCGTCACTCATGCTGCGCTCGCGCCTCGGCGCCGATGAGACCGTGGCGCGTCGAGATGAGATACGAGACGGCGGCCGACACGATGAACCCCACGCCGAGCGCCAGCGCCAGCGTGCTGATGATCGCAAACCCCTGCGCCGCCTCCGCGACCACGGTGCGTCCCAGCCACCAGAACCCGATCCCCACGGCGGTCAGTACCACGCCGGCCTGCACCGACCAGATCACCCGGGTGAGCGCCGCGGCGGTGGGCTTGGGCTGGCCGTCGAGCTCAATCGGCGCCGAATCGAGGAAGCGGCGGCCCGACGGGCTCTGGATGTAAGCGAGCAGGTCGTCGTGCGACGACATCCGGTCGAGCAGCTTCGAGTGCACGTCCACCTGCACCTTCGACAGCCGCAGCCAACGGCGGTGGTCGATGACGGTGCGGATGATCCAGGCCAGGAAGGCGGCGAACGACAGGAAGAAGATGAAGCCGCCCACTCCTTCCACCACGTCCTGCGACATCCGCATGGCGCGGGCGCCGGGGTCGCCGTCGTCGGTCAACGGCGTGCCCAGGAAGAACGCGGGGCTTCGCAGCACCTCGGGGTGCTGCGTCAGGAAGGCGGCCAGGCGCGGATACGGCGCCAGGTAGTCGGCTCGCCCCAGCAGTGACGGGTCGTGCCGCAGCACTTCCCGGATCGCCGGCGGCAGGCCGCGGAGGATGTCCGTGAGACGCATCCGCGTCTCGTGGGCATCGGCCTCGTCGGCGACGACGGGGGCGGGTGCGGAGGCCACCACGACGACCGGCGCAGGGGCGGTCTGCGCGACCAGCGTGGGACTCGTAGCGAGCGTGGGGATGAGGGCAAGAGCGGCAAGGCGCGTCATACCCATCCAATACGCAGCCGCCGCCAGAAGGTTAACTGGTCAGGTCTTCTCGACCTTCATGTCGAGCAGGCGCCGGGTGGCCTCGTGCGTGGGCGAGGTGAGCACCGTCGCCGCCACGCCCTCCTCCACTACCCGGCCATCGGCCAGCACCACGACTCGGGTGGCGAAGTCGCGCACGAAGTCGTCGTCGTGACAGGTCAGCAGCAGGCTGCGGCCCCTGGCGGTCAACTGCAGCAGCGTGTGGCCCAGTTCGCCCCGGCGCGCCGGATCGAGCGACGCCGTGGGTTCGTCCATGAGCAGCAGACGCGGCTCGGCGGCGAGCGCCCGCGCGATCGCGACGCGCTGCGCTTCCCCGCCCGACAGCTCCCGTGGCAACGCGTGTTCGCGGTGGCTCACGCCCAGTTCGGCCAGCAGCGCCTGCGCGCGTGTGGTCGCGTCCGCAAGCGACGTGCCGTAGACGTGCACCGGCGCCAGGCAGATGTTCTCGACCGCCGTCAGGTGATCCCACAGGCAATGGAACTGGAACACCATGCCGACCTTGCGGTGCAGGTCGCCCAGATGCGAGGCCGACCCGTCGACCACCAGCCCATCGACCTCGATGCGGCCGCCGCCGAAGGTCTCGAGGCCGGCAATCGCGCGCAGCACCGTGGTCTTGCCGGAGCCCGAGAGGCCCATCAGCGCCACCAGCTCGCCGGGGCCCACCGTGAGATCGACGCCGCGCAGGATCTGGCGGGCGCCGCGGGCCAGTTCCAGTCCCCGCACCCCGAGCACCGGCGCCGTCACGGCGTGGGCGCCGCCCAGCGCCGTTCGAGCCGCGCCGCCAGCCGCGCCAGCGGCCACGACAGCACGAGATACATGGCCGCGCAGAGCGCGCCGGGAATCGCCCACGTGCCCAGATTCGCGGCGAAGATCTGCGTCTGCTTGGTGAGTTCGACCACGGTAAGCACCGACACCAGCGACGAGTCTTTCAGCAGGGCCACGAAGTCGTTGGTCATCGGCGCCAGCGCGTAGCGAAACGCCTGTGGCCCGCGTATGAGCCGCAGCGTCTGCCACGACGTGAAGCCGAGCGTTCGGGCCGCTTCGAGCTGGCCCCTGGGCACTGCCTCGAGCGACGCGCGGTAGATCTCGCTCTCGTAGGCGGCGTAGTTGAGGCCCAGCCCGAGCAGCGCCGCCACAAACGGCGGCAGGCGCACGATCGACGCGAGCCCGTAGTAGAGAACGAAGAGCTGCAGCAGCACCGGCGTGCCGCGCGTCACCTCGACGTAGGTGGTGAGCAGCGCGCGCACCCAGCCGCGTCCGTAGACGCGGCCCACGGCGATGGCGGATCCCAGCGACACTGCCAGCGCCATGGCCGCGCACGACAGCACCAGCGTGATGAGCGCGGCGCGGAAGAGCGCCGGCAGGTAGCGCAGTGTCAGCGTCCAGGTGGACGGCCGCGCCGGGGCGCCGTCGCCCGGCGCCTCCAGCATCGAGTCGGCGCCCGCCAGCACGCGCGCAAACATCGGCGCCTGGTCCTCGTTCCAGACCTTCCAGGTGCGGAAGATCGCTTCGAGCCGGCCATCGCCCATGGCGGCCCGCAGTTCGGCGTTCACCTGGTCGCGCAGCACCGTCTGGTCGGGCGCCATCAGCACCACGTAGTAACCGGTGGCCACCGCCCCGGGATGCGTGACGAGCCCACCCTGCCGCTGCATGGCGCGATCGGCGAGCACGTTGTCGAGCAGCACCGCGTCCACGCGGCCGAGCAGCAGGTCTTCGTACGGGTGAACGTCGTCGTCGTACGAGACGGCGGTGACGGCGTAATCACGTTCAGCCGTCGTGAGGATCTCCCACGCCAGCGTGGCGCCCAGCGTCGCCACCTTGCGGCCGCGCAGGTCGGCGAGCGTCCGGAAGCGGCCGGCATCGATGGCGCGCACGGTGAGCACTTCGCGAAACTGGTAGTACGGCACGCTCACGGCGAGTTCGGCGCGCTTGGCCGGCGAGTCTTCGAGGCCGCTCATCGCCACGTCGAAGTCGCCACGCTTCACCGACTGATCGAGGGCAGTGAAGGCGGCCTGCACGAACACCGGCCGCCGGCCCAGGGCCCTGGCGAGCAGGGCGGCGATCTCGACATCGAAGCCGCGCAGCCTGGAGGGGTCGTCTGGGTCGGCTTCGACGAAGGGCGCGCCGCCTTCGGCGTCGGCCCCCCAACGCAGCACGGGCTCCTGTGCGGACGCCGCCGCGGCACAGACGCACCAGATCGCCACGGCCGTGGCGGTCACGCGAAACACGTGTGCGAGTATACGCGGCTCGGGGCCCGGCGCGGCCACTCAGAGTACGGACGCGCTGACCCAGAAGTGGTCGCCCGCTACCCTGCTCCCCCCGGCCGTCATGACCCGTGGCTTCCAGCCGCGTGGCGCACACGGAGAGCCCCGGCGGATGGTGGGGACCTGCCACCCGTGGATGGGCAACGCGCTGCTCATAGTGGGTCGATCCAGCGATGCACGTGACTGATCCCGGCCCGTCCGTAGTTGTCCTTGACACTCTCCTCCCCACTGGCACGTCGGTTGCTATTCCAATCGATGAACCCAACGCGGAACACGTCGCGCCGTATCGGCGCACTTTCGGAGGACAGCAATGAAGAACTGGATGATCGCTTCGGCTCTCGCCATCACGGCCCTGGCGGCCGCCCCGGTTGACGCCTTCGCGCAGCAGGACGCGTGGCTCACGATGAAGACGAAGATCGCGTTGATGACCGCCGACAACATCAGCACGTCGGATCTGAATGTCGACACGGTCAAGGGCGCCGTCACACTTCACGGCAAGGTTCAATCGGCCGCCGAGAAGGCCAATGCCGAGCGCGTGGCCAAGGGCATCGACGGCGTGAAGTCGGTGCAGAACCTGCTTCAGGTGGTCGCGCCGTCGAAAGAAGAGATGACGGAAGTCAACGACAAGGACATCGAGGACCGCGTGAAGGCGGCCTTCACGGCTGACGCCGTCGTCAAGGACAGCGGCATCGTGGTGACCTCGGTCAACAAGGGCGTGGTGCTCATCAGCGGCCGCGCCAAGAACCTCGAGGCGCACCTCAAGGCCGTTGAGACCGCGCGTGGCGTGGCCGGCGTGCGCCGCGTGGCCACCCAGGTGACGATGGTCGAAAGCCGCTAAACCGGCCTTCGCAGCGTAGACGTCAGCGCCCCGAGAGGACGCCGGTCACCCGGCGATACTTCACGGGGCGCCCGTCTTTTGTAGCGGGCCGATAACGCCACTGCTTCACCGATTCGAGCAGCACGGCGTCGTAGACGCGGTTGGCAGATTGATAGATGCGCGCATCGACGACGCGGCCGGATTCATCCACCACGACGTCGATGGCGCCAAGCGGCGTTCCGGCCGCCGGCTCGCCCATCGCCCCCCACCAGCCCGATACCGATTGCACCACGGCTACTGGCGGCACGACGTCTTTGTCGCGCCAGTCGTAGGTGAAGATGCCGATCGGCGCAAACGGCGGCGCAACCAGGGACGCGCCCGCGGGGCTCGTCGACGTGGAGGCCGGGGCGGCTGCCACAACGGTCGGCGCTCCGCCGGGGGTCGCCTCCGGCGACGCGGCCTCATCAGCGGCAGGCACATCGACTGCCGGTGCCACCATGCTCACGCCCGTCGCGGCCGCCACCGGCAGGAATGTCGTGCTCGGCTGCAGCACCGCCAGCGCCGCCTGCACGGTGTCGTAGTCGCGACGCGCCGTCAGTCGATCGATGGCCGCCGCACTCAACTGCAGGAAGCCATGGGTGAGCGTGCCCAGATCGGCGAACGCCGGATCGGCGGCGGTGACGTGCGGATCAGCCAGCATGTGCGCGAGCTGCGCGAAGCCGTCACGCGCCTGCGTGTAGTGGCCGCCGTCGTAGGCGCGCTTCGCGTCGGTGTAGACGCGACGCACCACCGCTGGCAGCACGCGCCGGCGCGTCTGGTCGAACATCGCGCGCACACGTGGCGACGCATCACTCGCCGTCAGCACGAAATCAGGTTTGGTCTCGAGCAGGCTGGCCGCCGCTTCATCCGCCGCCGCGCCACGGCCAAGCGCCAACAGGCACAACATGCGGTGTTGATCGAGCGCCACGCGATCGTCGAGCGCGAGATCGGTCTGGCGCGCCGCGTCGAACGAGGCGAGCGCCTCGTCGTAGGATGCCGCGGTGTAGAGCGCAATACCCGCCTGCAGCGGCGACACGGCAGAGGCGTCGGCTTGCGCGAGCGCAGAGGGCGGCGTCGCCAGCGCCCACGCCAGTCCGGCGGCGACGCTCAGGTGCATCATCGTCATCGTCCTATCTCCGCAGATCCGCAGACACACGGTTGTTGCCGGTGGCGCGGACGATCACCGTTTCGGTGCGCTCGCCCAGGTCAGGGTGGCGCAGCACAATCTGGTGCACGCCGATCGGCAGCATGAGATTCGCCAGCGGCGTGTCGCCGTGCGCGCGGCCATCGACGACCACCTCGGCCCACGGCTGCGCGTTGATGGCCACCGGCACGCGCGGCGTGTTTATGGCGAGCGGCACCAGCTTGCCGGGCACCACGGCCGCCTTCACGAGCACGCGGTAGCCGAGCGCGCTGTTGACGAGCTCGAGGACGTGTCCCCCCGGGGCTAGCATGATGCGCTCACTGGTGCTCGAGCCCAGCAGCTGGCCGCCCTCGAACACCTCGACGTCGAACGGTGCGTCCACGCGCACCCAGCCTGAGGTCGGCACGGCGGGCACGACTGCGCGCGCCGGCGCCGGGGCATCGAGCACGAGCGCGACGGTTTCACTGGCGGGCACGCTGACGGTGCGCTCGATGGCCGTGCCGTTACGGAACTCGACGCGCACGGCATGGTCGCCGGCGGCGAGATTGGCGCGGGTGAAGGGCGTCGAGCCCACCAGCGCGCCGTCGATGAGCACCTGCGCCGGCGTGCGGCCGGTATCGAAACGAAGCGCGCCGACCCGTGAAGACGGCCCGGCGGCGCCACTCAACACGACGTGACGGCTCCAGCGTTGACCGGCCACGACGTCCGCCTCGAGCTGTTCAGGCTCGCCCACCGGACCGAGCACTTCCAGCAGATGGCGACCGGCCGAGAGCGGCATCACCAGCGGAGTCGTGCCCTGGAGGCGGCCATCCACGCGCACCTGCGCGCCGGTGGGATGCGACGACACCACCGCTTCGCCCACGTCGGGGCGCGCCGAGGCCTCGCCGGTGAGCGAGAAGCCGATGTAGAAGGCCTGCGCGACGATGACGGCGGCAAAGAGCACCAGCACGCCGACCATCTGGTTCTGGAACGGAAGGACGCGCCCGCGGTCGCGAACGGCCGGCATCGGCAGGGTGGCCGGGCGCGCGGACGGGACGTGGGTGGATGGCGGGGCCACGAGCCCGGGGAGGGCCACGAGAATCGGCTCGTCGTCCACCGGCTCGTCGAACGGCTCGAAGTACTCGATGACGGCCGTGCGGTCTTCAGCGCCGCTGCGTCCGAAACCCCAGGGGTCCAGATGGTCGAGAGACTCGGCTGTGCTGGTCGTCGGCGTCATCGCTGGTCCCCTTAGTGAACCGGGGCTGTGTGCGGCAACCCCGGACTATGGAGACAAGCGGCGATCCAGGGCCGGGTCCCTCACCCGTGGCCGGCAAGGGCCCGCCCATGTTACGATTCAGGGTTCTTTCGTCAGCGTCCCCGTCGTCCAGAGGCCCAGGACGTGGCCCTTTCAAGGCTAAAACACGGGTTCGAATCCCGTCGGGGACGCCATAAGCTGTATAGGTGCTGCCAGCCCTTCCAGCAGGGCTGGCATGAGAGCCGCCTGCCACTCGGCCCACCCCGGCAAGACAGCCCTCCCATGCAGCCGGCCTGCATCACTCATTCCAGCCTCGACGAAGGCGGTTGACAACACGGACCGATCAACTGCCGTGGCGCGGAGATCCGGAAGAAGGCGGAGGCGCTCACAAGCAAGGCTGGGGTGTGGGCCGCAAGGCGTATTAGCGGAGCACCAGCGCAGACAGGCGGCCGCGCGCCTCGGTGCCAAGTGCTGCATCGATGGCGAGCCACAACCCGGCCCAGGCCGACGCCAGTTTCCCGGCTGCCGGCTCGTCGACGTCGGGGCCCTGGAGATCGCGCGCGATCGCCGTCACCAGTGCCTCGGCGCGGTCGAGGGCAACGGCCACCCGCTGACGCTCGTTGTCGCTGGGCCGCGCCGCGGCGTGAATCGCGCGTTCCACATAGCCTCTGCCGCCAGCGGCCAGCGACAGCGCCTTGGCCACTGCTCCAGCCTGGCTCCGGTCCGGCGTCAGACCGAGGCGAATATACGGGATGGCCCAGTTATCCGCGGCGAACATGCCGGCCGGATTCGGCGACCAGATCCACGCGTGCAGCATGGCGAGGCGCGCTCCCTCGCCGGAGTCCGGCGCGTGGTGCATCGGCAACACCGTCTCGTCCTCGAGTGTGCGTGAATGATCGTGCCAGGCCTCGCGGCCGATGGGGTGCGCGGGAGGCTGCTCGCCGGCCAGCAAGGGCACCACGAATGCCACGCCGAGCAACCGCGGCACGCCGCCGACGAACACATAAATCAAGACCTCGGGTTGCCTGGCATCGATAGTTCCGTCGAAGACCAGCGCCATGCGGATCCAGTGCTCACCCATGCCGGGAAAGTCACTGCCGACCCGCCGGTAGCCGTCGAGCACGGCGATGGCCCGGTCGCGATAGCGTTCGGTGCCTGCTTGCGCGCAGGCGACGAACGCTTCGGCGGACGAGTCCGTGTGACACCCCACCGGCTGCGCGCCGGCTGTAGTCTCGCCAAGCGCCAGCAGCAATATGACCAGAGACAGCGCGGTCATCGCTGAACGCCCGCCAAAGCCGTCTGCCCGTACTTGGCGAGGAGCTGCGACAAGACCGGCTCGGACAGCCCATGGGGGAACCGGCTGACTAGCCTGAGCCTCTCCCGGACGCGATGGTCCGGAGCTCGGCCGTCGCTCACCGTGATGTTCGATCCCATCTGCTCGAAGCGCGAGGCACGAACCGTCGTAAAAGGAATCAGGCGCAACACGAGCTCGGGCGCCCGCGTGCCTCGGCCGGTGGCGTGCGCGTGAGACAGCAACACGAGCGCGTCGCTCCGCACCTCGATGAGTTCGCCGCTGAACTCCGCGTCCGACGTCGTGAGGCGCGCTTCGACACCGGCGGGTCCTTCCGCCGGACGAAAGGTCCGGGCCTTGGGGCCGAACGCGCAGCCGACGGCGGCGGCAAACCACACCATCACCATCAGTAGACGCATGGGCAGGACCTTCATGGCGTCGGCACCCTGGAAGTCAGAAACTTGTGCTCGAAGGCGTCGCGCGTCGCCGCCCACCGCCGCATCGCCAGCTGCACGGCGGCGTCGGTCGGAACGAAGGGCTCGGCGGTCGTCGCGCTGCGGATCCAGGATCCCCGCACCCACTCGACATAGTAGCCCTGCGACGCGAGCAGGAAGGTGCGTGCGCCCTCGGACGGCTCTGGACCCGCGTCGAAACGGGCCACGAATGTCTGACCCGGGCTCGTCTGAAGGTAAGTTTCGTCGGACCCGCGCATGTGCCCGAGCGCATCGGCCTCCGCCTTACCGTGCACGTCCGATACATCCGCCAGCGGCACACCGCGCGACACGGCAGGATGCACGGCGGAGGACACCCGGAGCTGATCGATGCGCCAGTGATCGGCCAGGAAGGACAGCCGCACGCGCAAGGACCGTTCACCCGGCGGCACCGCAACGACGGCCGCCACGTCGTGCCAGGAGATCGGTCCGGAATCCGGCACGCGGGCCACCTCGCGATATGCGCCATCCTGCCAGACCTGGACGTGGAGGCCGGCCCGGCGCTGATGCCAGCGGCCCAGTTCCACCGCTTGGGAAATGCGGCCGAGGCCTGCACCGAGCCAGTCGAGCGCAGCCGCGCCGGCGGGCGCGAGCATCACGTCGTACAGCAGCGTGGTGCTCAGCAGGCTATTCCTCATCCGGAACACCATCGCTGCCGACGTGGCGCCTTCCTCCACCGGGAGGACGACGTCGATCCAGTCGTCGAGATCCTGCCGGGCGAGCGCATCGGCAGCGGTCAGATAGAACTCGTTGTCGGCGGCGCCCACGAGGGCCTGGAGGTCGCGGCCGTCGCGTGAGTGGATCGATGTGGGTGGCGACACGGCGCCGATCACGACCGGCGTACCCTGGGCGTCGGGGACCACGAGTTCGCCAGGCCGATGGCGCACCTCCACGAGCTGGAGATGATTGATGTAATGCGTCTCCATGGCTTCGTTGCGGATGTGGAGGCGGACGGCGCCAGTAGCATCGGCGCGCGCTTTGAGGCGATCGAGGTCGCGGCCTTCGAACAGCGGGGCGATGCTGCTTGAGAAGAGCTCAGCTTCCTCGACAGTGCCGTCACCTGAGTACACGGTCGGGCACGACCCGAAGATCGCAACCGCGAGGAGCACGCTGCCGGCGAAGGCGCCGACCGCGCCGAGCGTGCTCATGAGCAACGTGGAAGTTATGTCGACCTTGGTGCGGAAGGTCTCCATTCCAAGCACGTCGGAGAGCGCCACTCGTTGGACAACGGCGTCACCGGAATTCAGGCCGTACTTCGTGCCCGGCCCGACGAGCGCGTCTGAGGTGACGGTCACGCCGTTCGGATAGACGACGGTGGCCCCGTCGTTCAGATGCGCCTTGACAGGGGACTTCACGACCACCGGCGCGCGGGTATCCACTTGTTTGACGTCGACGCCCCTGAACACGCAGGAGGCCACGGAGATCGCCAGCAGAACCGCAATCAGCTTTCTCACGAAGCCCCCTGACGCCACGTTCGGTGGTCAAACATTACGCGAAGGACTTGCCGGCCGGGGCCGACGCCAGACCCTACCACGTCCGTAGCTTGAAATGCACGAGCTGCCTGCCTGGTGAAGACTCGCGTGATTGGACCTCACCAGGCGTAGTCGCCAGCGCGCCCACGCCGCCTAACTGTCTCTGTCAAACACGTTGTTCATCCGGAGCGCTGGCGAGTCTGTCGGGTTCGTCCTCCCGGGGTCAATCAGCCGCGACTCGGTCATCGAGATTGTGGGTTGCGGAACGTCAGACGGCTTCGCCAGCGCTGGCTGCCCGATGCGGCATGCGAGACGGACAAGTGAAAGAGTGGTCATCACCGGCTCAGGAACGAAGCCGGCACAAACAGAAATGCGCATCGGACGAGATCTGCTCGCTCAGGGTACGGAAAGGGGCTCGGAGTCGATTTCGGGCCCGCGTTCAGGGTCCTACGCGCAGTTCTCGGCAGACGTAGAAGGTTGTCGCCGTTTTCGCCCACCTGCCGCCGCAGCGACCCAGGAATCTCCCTGCCGCATGCTCTGCGCAGGAGGAGATGCCCGGATAGCACGCGGTCACCTGCGGATTGCCGCGGCATCTGGAGTAAGCTCCCGGCTGTCCGCAAGACGTGACGTGCTGCCGCGTCGGCGGTCATGGCAGGAGGCCGTAGAAATGCGTACAGCCCTTTTTGCTTTGAGTTTCTCGGTCATGTTCACCCTGAGCGCATTAGCTCAGCCGGCGGTCTCCCCAGCAGACCTCTCATCGCGAATCGAGAGCGGCGACACGATCTCCGTGCTCGATACCATGTCCCGGGAGGTCAGGGGGGTGCTCGGGACGCTCTCTGACACGAAGCTTACGTTGATGGTTGACGGCAAGCTGCGAGATATCCCCTTCTCGGAAGTCCGCCGGATCACGAGGATCGGGGGCGATCCGCTGTGGAACGGCACCCTGATCGGGGCCGCATTCGGGGCTCTTGCGGGAGGTGCGTTGCAGGGACCTAGCGGGGCCGTTTCAGGCGTGCTGGTCTACGGGGCAATCGGCGCCCTGATCGACAAGGCCAGACGCGGAAGAGTCGAGGTTTACCGCGCCCCGGCAGGCCCGGCGGTACGTCTCCTTCCGATCTTCAGCCCCGGGCAACAGGGAATTCAGGTTTCGCTGTCGTTCTGAGCAGGTGTCGATTAGTCCGTAACGTGGAGCACTGCGGTCACGTCGAAAGCCGGAGCGGATCTCGCCCAGTCAGTTCCCGTCAGTTCCACTCTCGCGCTTCGAGCTGCACCACGCCGGCCCTGCGACGCGCCTCGGCCATGGCTTCGCGCCTGGCAAGGCGTCGTGCTCGCCTCTGCGCCACGGCGGCCTTGCGTACCTCGGGCGGAAGATCTCTCGTCGGGCATCAGTCGACACCTCGCTACGACGCCTCATTTGGCTCGCCGCGGCGATTCCGCGACCTGCCGACGCGTCGAACTTCGCCAGGCGGCACCGCATCGATGGCGTGAAGCAATTCAGGAACGATGGGTAGCAGATCCGCCAGTGCGGTTCGACGGGGCCTCCCGCGCTGTGCTCGGTCGGAGCCGTCCCACGACGGTCTGTCTGTCCACCCCGCGGAGGGCTGGATCACCGGGGCCGCTTCGCGCGTGGCGTGGGCTGCTTAACCGGTGGGGGACGATCTCGCGACGG
>JANNIB010000094.1:0-10161 GCA_031404695.1 Acidobacteriota bacterium | reverse complement strand
AACATCACCGCCGACAAGACCCAGGCCCGCGCGTGGGCGCGGGCCTACGCTGCCACGAACGGCCCGCTGGCCCCGATCGGGGCGGGGGGGGGGGGGCACGGGGCGGGGATTAAATGGGGGCTTGGGGCGGGGGGCTGGGGCGCACGGACGTCACGCTACGAAGTGAAGCAACGCAATCAGGGCGTGTGCATCGCCGCGTCTGCGCGGCCGATGCGTGGCGGGACGTCTGCACGTCCCAGCCCCCAGCCCCTAGTCCCTAGTCCCAGTCCGCATGAGCTCGAGCGAAGCGAGAGCAATCACCTTGGTAGCCGCCACCAGATCCGCGATGCTGCAGTACTCGTCCGGCTGGTGGGCGAGCACCAGTTCGCCGGGGCCGTAGGCGACGCAGTGCGGCACGCCGGCGATCTTCGCGACGTGTTTGTGGTCGTAGGTGCCGGGGCTCGCGATGAGTGAGGCCTGGCGGCCGAGCACGCGCTGGATGGCGCCGGTGAGCGCCGGGATGATCGGCGAGTCGGCGGGCGTGCGCGTCGGGTGCACGATGAGCTTGTCGTGCACCTCGAAGCGGATGTCGGGCACCAGCCGTCGGGCCTCGTTCACGAGCGCCGCGATCTCGTCCTTCGTGAACTCGAGCCCTTCCTCGAGCAGGAAGCGGCGATCGAAGATGGCGCGGCAATGGTCGGCGACACACGGCGTCTGCACGCCGTCGACCGGCTGGCCGCCCTGGATGCCGTTGGTGTTGATGGTGGCGTGGCGCGCGCCCGGGGGCACCACCGGCACCGCGGTGAGCCGGCCGGCCAGTTTCGGCTTGAGCTGCT
Source organism: Acidobacteriota bacterium (assembly GCA_031404695.1). Taxonomy (GTDB): domain Bacteria; phylum Acidobacteriota; class Vicinamibacteria; order Vicinamibacterales; family UBA2999; genus CADEFD01. The sequence goes on along the minus strand of JANNIB010000094.1, from coordinate 9,346 downwards.
CTTCGACCAGCGCCTGGAAGCGGCTCATCCCTTCGATGGCGCTGGCGCCGAGAAACGGCATGCTGCCGTGGCCGATGCGTCCGTGCGCTTCGACCTCGAACCAGTAGACGCCGCGGTGGCCGATGCAGACGCGATCGACGTCGAGCGGCTCGGGAATGATCACGAAGTCGGTCTTGTCCTTCGCGATCCAGCCCGCCTCGGCCAGGTACTTCACGCCGGCGAGCCCGCCGCTCTCTTCGTCCACCGTGCCGCTCACTTCGATGGTGCCGGGCAGCGCGATGCCGGCCCGGCGGATCGCTTCGGCGGCGAAGAGGCCGGCGGCGATCCCGGCTTTCATGTCGCAGGCGCCGCGGCCGTAGACCTTGCCGTCGCGCACGAGTCCGCCGAACGGATCGACCGTCCAACCCTCGCCCGCCGGCACCACGTCGAAGTGCCCGTTCAGGTGCACGAGCGGATGCGCGTGTCGCCCGGCGCGCCGACCGATGACGTTGACGCGCGGATGCGCGGCCGTGTGATCGGGATGACCTTCCGCGGCCACGTAGTGCACGTCGAAGTCGAAGCGCTTCAGCGCCTCACCGATGAAGCGGGCGCAGGTCTCGTATTCCTCGCCCGGGGGATTCACGGTGGGGATACGGATGAGATCCGCGGTGAAGGCCACGATCTCATCCGCGGTCGCATCGACCACGGCGGAGATTTGTTCGACGAGAGTGGGATCCAGAGGCACGGCGATCTCCATCTTGGATCAACACGGCGCTTGGTTCACACCGGCCATCTCCCGTAACATCACGATTCGCGGTCCCTTCAGTGGACCGGAGGTCACGCCATGCCGATCGTTTGTCGTCACCCTGCTTCGCCGTCGCGCCGTCTCGCGCTGCCCGCGGCCCTGTTGCTCGCGGCCTGCGCCGGCACCGTCACGACCCGCACACAGACGGCGGCGGGGCCCGATCCGCGCGGCATCACCGCGGTGGACGGCCTCAAGGTGGGATCGATCACGCTGAGCGAACGACCCACCGGCTGCACCGTCATCGTCGTCGACGGCGACGGCGCCGTCGGCGGCGTGTCGCAGCGCGGCGGCGCGCCGGGCACTCGCGAAACGGACCTGCTCGATCCCGGCAACATGGTCGACAAGGTGAACGCCGTCGTGCTCTCGGGTGGCAGCGCATTCGGGCTGGATGCGGCCAGTGGCACCGTGCGCTGGCTCGAAGAACACAATATGGGCTGGGACGTCCGCATCGCCAAGGTGCCGATTGTGCCCGCGGCGATCCTGTTCGACCTGCCGGTGGGCGGGAACCCGAAGATCCGGCCGACAGCCGATTGCGGCTACAAGGCGGCCGCGGCAGCCACCAGCGGCAAGGTGGAAGAAGGCACCGTCGGCGCCGGTGCCGGCGCCACCGTGGGCAAGTCGGGCGGCCCCAATCGTTCGATGAAGGCTGGTCTCGGCAGTTACGCGATCCGCCTGCCGAACGGCCTGGTCGTCGGCGCCATCGTGGCGGTGAACGCCGTCGGCGACATCATCGATCCCGACACCGGCAAAGTCGTCGCCGGCGTGCGCAATCCCGACGGGTCGTTCGCCGATGCCCGTCTGCTGCTGCGTAACGGCGGCCCGAGCCAGACACCGCGAGCCGGTGAGAACACCACCATCGGGTTGGTGGCGACCAACGCGAAGCTGACCAAGGCCGACGTGCACCGCATGGCCCTCATGGCCGACGACGGCTTCGCCCGCGCCATCTTCCCCGCCCACACCATGGGCGACGGCGACACGGTGTTTTCGCTCGCCACCGGCACCTGGACCGGCCAGGTCAACATCACGCAGATCGGCGCACTTGCTGCCGACGTCATGGCCAGGGCGATCGTGCGGGCGGCCACGGAGGCCACCGGCCTCCCGAATCTGCCGGCCGCGCGCGACCTGCCGAAGCGCTAGCTGCGCGGGCTTCCGGGGAGTCACATCGGTGCAGCCAGATATGTTTCGACTGGACGGCAAGGTCGTCGCGGTGATCGGCGCCGGCAGCGGTATCGGCGCCGCGGTGGCCGAGGCGGTGGCGCGGCAGGGCGGACACACGATCTGCTGCGATCTCAAGGGCGAGGCGGCGGAAGCGGCCGCCCACGCCATTCGCGTGGCCGGCGGCGCCGCCGAGGCCGCCGTCATCGACATCAACGACGAAGCGGGCGTCACCGCCACCCTCGAGGCGCTGGCGCGCACCCACGGCCACCTCGACGGCCTCGTGTGCACGCCGGCGATCAATGTCCGCAAGCCGATGCTGAAATACACCGGCGAGGAATTCGACCGGGTGGTCGCGGTGAACCTGCGCGGTAACTTCAACGTGCTCACCGCTGCCGGCCGCATCATGACGGCGCAGAAGTCTGGCAGCATCGTGTTGTTCAGCTCGATCCGCGCGCTCGTCACCGAGCCTGGACAGTCGGTGTACGGGATGACCAAGGCGGGCATCGTGCAGCTGGCGAAGTCGGCGGCCACCGAGTGGGCCACCTCCGGCGTGCGCGTGAACGCCATCGCCCCCGGCGTGACGGAGACGCCGCTCACCGCGCCCATCAAGGCCAATGCCGACTGGTACCACGCCTACGCCACCAAGAGCCCGATGAACCGCTGGGCCCGCGCCGACGAGATGGCCGGCCCGACCGTGTTCCTGCTCTCGGACGCCGCCAGTTACGTCACCGGCACGATTCTGTTCGTCGACGGCGGCTGGACCGCCGCCGACGGCAGGTTCACGCCGCCGGGGATGTCAAGACAAGGGGCTGGGGGCTAGGGGCTGGGGGCTGGGGCGGGTCACGTCACGCGGTCGCATCGCCGGCGGCGATGCACTCGTTGCTTCACACGCGAGACGCGGCATGCCCCAGCACCCAGCACCCAGCCCCTAGCCAGCCCCCAGCCCCCAGGTCAGGATCAACCATGAAGCACCACACCATCGCCGTCATCGCCGGGGACGGCATTGGCAAGGAAGTCACGCCGGCAGCGCTGGCGGTCGCACAGGCCGCGGCGGCGCGGCACGGCTTCGGCCTGACGACCACGGCGCACCCGTGGGGCTGCGAGTACTACCTGTCCGAGGGCCGCATGATGCCGGCCGATGCCCTCGACCTGCTGCGGCCGGCCGATGCCATCTACCTGGGCGCCATCGGCGCGCCCACGGTGGCCGATCACGTCTCGGTCTGGGAACTCATCCTGCCGATCCGGCAGCGCTTCGAGCAGTTCGTGAACCTGCGGCCGATGCGGTTGCTGGCCGGGGTGCCGGGCCCCCTGCAGGGGCGCGGACCAGCCGACATCGACTGGGTGTGCGTGCGCGAGAACTCCGAAGGCGAATACGCGGGCCTCGGCGGACGTCTGCACAGAGGCACGCCGCACGAAGTCGCCGAGCAGACCGGGCTTTTCACTCGCCGCGGCATCGACCGGGTCGTGCGCTACGCGTGTGCGCTCGCCATGACGCGGCCGCGCCGGCTACTCGCCAGCGCCACCAAGTCGAATGCGCTGCAGCACTCGATGGTGCTGTGGGACGAGGTGGTAGACGAGGTGGCGCGCGACTTCCCCGCCCTGACCATCCGCAAGTACCACGTGGACGCGCTGGCCGCGCGCATGGTCACGCATCCGCAGACGCTCGACGTGATGGTCGCCTCGAACCTGTTCGGCGACATCCTGACCGACCTTGGCGCCGCGGTGTCGGGATCGCTCGGCGTGGCGCCGGGCGCCAATCTGAATCCCACCCGCGAGTATCCCTCGATGTTCGAGCCGATCCATGGCTCGGCGCCCGACATCGCCGGTCGCGGCGTCGCCAATCCGATCGGCGCCATCTGGGCCGCCGCCCTGATGCTCGAGCACCTGGACGAAACAGACGCCGCCGCCGAAATGGTCGCCGCCATCGAACGCGTGCTGGCCGACGGCCGCGTGCGGACGCCCGACCTGGGCGGCACGGCGACCACCGCTGATATGACGGCCGCGGTCATCGCCGGGCTCGGCGCGCCCTGAGCGCGCCGGCCGCGGTCTTCGCCTACGGTTCGCAGACCGTCGGATGTTCGAGGGTCACCTCGAAGTAGTAGCTCTGCGTCTGCCCGTTCTGCGCGGTTTCCGTCAGGAATGCGACATCGACGCCGCTGACCCGCTTGAACCGCGGCCAGGCGTACTGGCTGTGGATGAACATGAACCACGGGCCCGCGCAGAGCGCGCCGTCCGGCTGCACGGCGACGATCCGGAACTGGTAGTCGGCGTAACGCCAGATCAGCACTTCGAGCGTGGCCGGGTCACCGTCGGTTTCGACGAACCGCTCGACCTCGACCGCACCCCACGACACGGGCAGCGGCAGCACCGCCGTGGTCGTCTGTGCGCCACCGCCCATCGTGGCCAGCACCACGAGGGCGGCGATGATGAAGGATTTCGACATGGCCGGCCTCAGAAGCGGACGCGGATGCCGCCCCAGAACTGATAGTTGTTGTCGACGTCGTCGAGCGAGTCGAGGAAGACGCGACCTTCGACCAGGAAGTAGACCGGGAAGCGCGCGGCGGGCGCGATCGGCAGGCCCAGGTGCACCATGGCGGCCGGCGTCAGCGTGTCGCTGTGCGACAGATCCCACAGCGACATTCCACCGCCGACGAACACGTTGCCGCCGCCGATGTAGTGGTTGGCTTCGGCCTCGATGAAGAACACGTGTTCCTTGACCTTGTCCTCGGCCGTCACCAGGCTGATGGCGACGCCGGCCGCGCCGCCCACTTCCCAGTTGTTGGCGAAGCGCTTCAGGACGCCGACCTTGAGGCCGGCGATCGGCGAACACTGTGCCGCCTCGAGGTCGCTCGCGAGGGCGCCCTCGATCGGGCGCGACCGGCGGTCCTTGCCAAACATCGCATCCACGAAGAAGGGCATCGCACGCACGACCGGTGAGGCGGTCGGGGGCGTGGCGGCCTGTTCGGATATCGGCTCGGGCGCGACCGGCGGCGACTCGACCAGCACTGGGGCCACTGGCGCGGGCGGCGGCGGGGGCGGCGGCGGGATGACAGCCGCGGCAACCACCGCGGGCGGCGTTTCGACCATGTGCAGCAGCGACACGTTGCCGCAGACCTTCGGCACGACGAACGTGTAGTTGCGATTGCCGTCGGTCACGCGGAACAGATAGGCGCGGAACGGCTTGGCACCGGCCCAGCGGATGTTGCGCAGAATCGCCGGCGCGGTGCCGCGCGGACGATGCGCCATCCACTGCAGGTTCTGGCCCGGCTCGACGTCGCATTCCACGATCACGCCGTCGGCGGGCGTGGCATCGGCACAGCGCCCGCCCACGACCGACGCAGTGGCGCCGGTGAAGGCCGCGACCACGCGATCGCCGAGGCCGCCGACGCCGCCCTGATCGAGCACCGCCCGGATGTTGGCAACGACCCGCGGATCATCGGACATGTGCTTGAAGCTCGCCACGTTGGTGAGCGGCGTCTTGTAGAAGGCGGTGGACCCGCCGAGACGGCGCACGTCCTGCACGACGATGGTGCCGCCGTCCTGCGCCGAGACGTCCGGCGCGCGGGCCAGGATTCCGACAAGCACACAGGCGCTTGCGAGGAGGAGCCGAACGGAGGTGCGATACATGACTGGACTCCCGAAGATGCGTGTCTGCTCGCGCACCGCGCCGCCGGAACGGCGGCCGGGCGCATAAGGCGGCGTCAATCCCGACGCCGCGTGATGAGGTCGTAGACGAGGCCGCCGATCGCAGCTCCCGCGCCGGCGCTGCCAGCGACGATGAGTACCTCTCGCTCCCAGCTGCACGTCGGTGGCACCTGACGCGCCGGCGTCCGCGCGACCAGGATGGGGGCGCGAACCAGTTCCTCGCGAGTCGTGTTGCCGGTGAGCAGCACGGGGTGGAGCCCCTGCTCGTCGCGCAGGACACTGCCTCCACATCGCGCCCGATCACCTCACGCTCCGGATGGTAGGCGGGCCGCTACGCGGCGTCTGTGCCCGTTTGCACAGCGCGGTCACTCCTTGATGGCTGCGGCGGGCTCGGCGTCTGGTAGCGGCGTCGCGAGGTAACGCGTGATACTTCGCTCCATCGCCGCTGGAAATGCCGGCGACGGACCGACGAGCTGCGCCTGGTAGATGCCAGCCATCACGTCCGCAAACACCGGCAGCGCGACCCGGCCTCCAGTCTCCCTGGCGCCGAGCGACCGGTTGTCGTCGAACCCGATACGCACTGCCACCGTGATGCCCAGCGGGCCGTAGGTGGAGCCGACGAAGATGGCGTCGCGGAAGTCGTTGGTGGTGCCGGTCTTCCCCATCACCGCCACCGGAAACGTCGCGCGGCCCAGGGCATGGGCGGTGCCGGACGGCAGACGGACGACGCCGCGCAGCCCTTCCTGCACGAGGGCCAGGGCGGGATCCGCGATCACGAGAGGCGCCAGCCGCAGCGCGCTGACGATCTTCCCGGGTTCACCGCCCGTCATCACACCGTGCACCACGTACGGCGTCGCGACCACACCGGAGGCGAGAGCCCGGTAGGCGCCGGCGAGATCGACAAGCGTCACCTCCGACGCGCCGAGCGCGGTCGTTACGAATGGCTTCAGCGGTGCCTGCAGGCCGAGGTCCCGGGCCGCCGCCATCACCGCACCGATGCCGATCCGCTTCGTGATCCAGATCGCCACGGCGTTGCGGGATTCCGCCAGCGCCTGCCGCGCCGGCAGCGGGCCCTTGTAGCTTCCGTCGTAATTGGCGATCCATTTCCGCCCCCCGACACCATCGGGCACGCTCGTCGGCTCGTCCGGGACCAGACTGTCGAGGGTGATCACGCCGGCCCTGAACGCCGCCAGGTAGACGATGGGCTTCATGGCCGAGCCCGGCTGACGCCACGATTGCCGGGCGCGGTTGAAGTCGAGAAACGAGCTGGGATGGCCCGGTCGAGCCCGCCGCCCACCGGCCTCGGCAAGCACCCCGCCATCGGCGTTGCGCAGGACGACGACGGCGCCCTGCACAAGGCCCCGGACGCCGGGGTGCCGGCGTTCGTATCGTGCCAGCCCCTCCTCGAGCGCAGCCGCCACCACCGCCTGCACGCGCAGATCGACCGTGGTGTGCACCTGCACGCGGCCCTGCGCCAGGTCGTCAAGGCCCAGATCGTGCGCCCGCAACTCGTCGAGAACGTGCTCGATGACCGCGGCCGAGTCGGGCGGTGCGCCGGCCGGGCGCGCCTCGACCCGGAGCGGACGCGCCGTCGCCTCACGCCAGGTCGCGGTTGAGATCACGCGGAGCCGCGTCATCAGCGCCAGTATCTGGTTGCGCCGGCGAAGCACACGCTCTCGGTCCGCCGCCGTCGGCGCATAGGCGCGCGGCGACTTCATGATGGCCGCGAGCAGGGCGGCGCGATCGGCATCATCTGGCCCGAGCGACGCCAGCGGCGTGCCGAAGTAGTACTCGGCCGCGCGGGCGAAGCCATACTGCCCGTTCCCCATGTAGACCTGGCTCGCGTAGCGCGCCAGAATCTCTTCCTTGGCGCGGCGTTTCGATCCGAACGCGCGCGCCATCTCCGCTTCGAGCCACACGGCGAGCCGCATCTCTTCGTGTTTGCGCAGCATCATGCTGGCGCTGCGGCTGCCGACCATCGACGTCAGGGCACTCGCGAGGCCGGACTCGGTAGCGGCCCCTCCGCGTTCGCGCGCCACCTGCTCCTGCAGGAACACACCGCGCACGAGCTGCTGCGTAATCGTCGAGCCGCCCTGAGGGAAGATCGCGCGGCCCGGCGCAGCCACGGCACCGACCATCAGCTGATCGAGCCACGTCCCCGCCCGGATCCGAGAGACGACGCGCGGCACGCTCCGGTAGTCGATGCCATCGTGCGAGAAGAAGCGCCGATCTTCGGCGGCGAGGATGGCCTCGCGGACGATTGGCGGAATCTCATCGAAGCGGCTGAGCGTGCGTTGTTCGCGCGCCAGTTCGACCAGCACCTGCCCGCGTGTATCGTAGATGCGCCCGGCGGTCGGGAACTCGAAGCGCAACAGGGGGCCCATCTCGGGCATGGCGCGCCGATCCAGATAGACGCCGGCGAGCGAGGCCGCGAGCAGCGCCGCCAGCCCCGCCACGGTCGCACCCGCCAGCGCCGCAAGTCCGAGCGCCACGACCACTCCGGGCGTCCACGGGCTCGCCCGCCGGGAGGAATCCGCGGGCGTTACAGCCGTCCGGTGAGGGCCACACTCAGCACCAACGCCAGCTCCAGATCCAGGCCGGTGCTCGGACCGCAGCCGCGGCCGTGCGACCACGCCGGAATCGGGCCGAGCTGGACCGCTATGGCGGGCACGAGCCGCAGGGGCATCGTCAGTCACTCCGGCACGATGCCCACGCATCCCGCCCCGTGGGTTGCGGAGCATCACATGCGCAACCGCTTCCAGCGCGCCGGCGCGCCGCGCAGGGTCGTTCTTGACAAGATCCCTCCCTTTCAGGGCCTGCCACCCGGCGGCCTGCGCCGATCCTATGAACACCCGCCGGCGGCCGCTGTACTCGATTGCACGCGGCAGGTGGCCCCGGCTCTGTGCACAACGGCACAGACATCACGCTCCACATGCCTCAGTCTCGGGGTTCACGGAGACCGATGCCATGACCAAGACCCGACGCGACGCCGAACTTCGGCAGCTGCTCCTCGACCACCGCGCCGCTCTAGAGGCCGAGGTGCAGGCGCGCCTGCGCGCCGGTCGCGATGCGCACCAGCCCGAGGGCCGCGACGACATGGAGCAGGCCGACGACGACATCCGCGGCGACCTGTCGTTCGCCCTCCTGCAGATCAAATCCGAAGCGCTCGCCGGCATCGACGCGGCGCTGTTGCGGCTCGACGCTGGAAGTTACGGGCTGTGCGCGGCCTGCGATCAGCCGATCCCGAGCCAGCGTCTGCGGGCGCTGCCCTTCGCGGTGCGCTGTCAGCCCTGCGCCGGGCAGCGCGAGCGGGCCCAGGCCTCGCCGCTGACGCCGTCGCGCTGGGGCCCGATGTCGGACGTGACCGGCGGGGTGCCGGCGTGATGGCGCGGCGAGGCCGTGCCGGGGCCCGGGTCGGGGGGCCCGGGCTCAGTCATGCAGCACCACGCTCAGCAGCGACTGGTTGATCTTGAGCGGACGGTCGCCGTCGTATTCGATGAACCCGAGCTTCTTGAACTTGTTGAGGAAGAAGTTCACGCGCGAGCGGGTCGTGCCGATCATCTCGGCCAGTGTTTCCTGCGACAGGCGTGGCACCACCCGCGCCGGCGCGTCCTGCTTGCCGTAGCGGGCCAGCAGGAGCAACGCTCGCGCCAGGCGCTTCTCGCTCGAGTTGAAGAGCTGGTCGATCAGGTCTTCCTCGATGCGGATGTTGCGCGACAGCATGTGCGAGATGAAGCGATCCGACATCTCGTGCTGCTT
>JANNIB010000093.1:0-16756 GCA_031404695.1 Acidobacteriota bacterium | reverse complement strand
GGCTTCACTGGGTGCTGGGGGCTGGCGGCTGCGGCGCGACGCATGCCAGCGCGACCGAGGACAGAACTACGCATCGTATGACCTTACCTTTTCAACGCGCTCGCGTGACAGCGCGACGGCGGGACCGGAGCTCTTGACGAGCCCTAGCCCCCAACACCCAGCACCCACCAAGCCCCAGTCCCTAGAAGTAGAACTTCACCGCCAACTGCATCTCCCGCGGATCGCCCAGCGTGCTGGTGATGCGGCCGAAGGTGCCGGCGTTGCCGACGTTGGCCGCCGGGAAGCCGTAGTTGACCCAGTTGAACAGGTTGAAGACCTCCGCGCGCAGCTCGAGGCGCTTGTCGCCGCCCAGGCCGATATTGCGGAAGACGCTCATGTTCATCGACTTCGACCCCGGGCCGCGCAGTGTGTTGCTGGCGCAGTTGCCGTAGGTGCGGCCCACGGTGGGCGCGAACGCCGAGGTGTCGAACCACTTGTCGATCGTGGGGTCGAAGCCGTCAGGATTGGGGTTGCCCACGCAGTTGGCGCGCGTGATGCGGCCGGAGCCGGTGCCCGCCGTATCCACCGCCGTCGCCGTGAAGGGACGGCCATCGCTCAGCGTGAGGATGCCGTTGACCGACCAGCCGCCGAGAATCGCCGCCGCGGCGCCGCTGTCGAGGAACGTGCGGCCCGGACCGAACGGCAGCTCGTAGATGGCGCTCGCCACGAAGCGGTGCGGGATGTCGAAGGCCAGCGGGCCGTAGTCGGCCGCCATGTTGTAGGCATCCTGCGGAAAGTTGCCGCTGGCGCCGCCACCCGCGCTCAGGTGGTCGAGGAAGTCGCCCATCGCCTTGCTCCACGTGTAGGCGAGCGTGAAGCCGAGCCCGCCCGACATGCGCTTCTGCATCCGCATCTGCAGCGAGTCGTAGTCGGCGCGACCGTTGGTCACGATCTGCTCGAGAAAGGCGTTGCCGTAGCCGTACTGCGCGTAGGGGAACACCACCGTGCCATTCGGCTGGATGATGCCCTGGTTCAGATTGCGCAGGCGCCGGCCGTTGCGCGTGCGGTTGCCCACGTATTCGACGGCCGCCACCATGGTGTTGCTCAACTGATACTCGGGGCCGACGCTGAACTGGTAGACGATCGGCGTGTTCTGATTCGGGTCCTGGATGCGCCACTGCACGATGGCCGGGTTGATGGTCTGCGCATTCAGCGGCGTGAAGCCCCTGCGCGAAGGTGAAGGCCGGGGCGTCGTTGCCGGTGTTGGCCGTGATCGAGGCATCCACCAGCTGCGGCAGGTTCAGCCCGAGCTGACTTTCACTGCCATAGCGGTCGAACTGCTGATAGAAAATGCCGACGCCGCCGCGCAGCGCCAGGCGTTCCACCGGCGTCCACACGATGCCGACGCGCGGCGCGATGTCGTTGGTGTCGGGGCGCACCAGCGCGCGGTCGAAGATCGAGCCGTCTTTGGCGGTGAAGACCTGACCGGTGGCCGGATCGATGTTGGTGAGCTTGTTGCTGCGGTCGAAGAGCGGCGTGAAGCGCTCGTAGCGGATGCCGGCGTTCACCGTGAGGTTGTCGCGCAGACGCCAGCTGTCCTGCGCGTAGACCTGCCAGCCGTCGGCGTACATGTCGGGCTGGTGGAAGAGCGTCAGACGCTGCGTGCTCGAGAGGCCGAGCAGGAAGTCGCCCAGACCGAGGCCGGTGTAGCGGCCGTCGCTGAAACCGAGTTCGCCGTTGAGCGATCGCAGGTCGATGTAGGTGACCAGATCGCGGCGGCGCTCCAGCCCGAACTTCATCGAGTGGCGGCCCACCGTCCAGGTGAGGTTTTCCGAGAACTGGAAGACCTGCGAGGTCTGGAACTGGGGACGGAAAAACGGCCCGCCAAGACGCGTGAAACGCGCAATCGGCATGTGCGGCAACCCGCCGTAGAAGCGCGGATCGGTGGGCACGCCCTTGATGCCGTACTCCGCGTTCGAGTCGATGCCGAACGACGGATGCACGGCGTCGGACCTGACGCGGTTGTAGCCGGCGCGAAACTCGCTGAACACACTGGCGCCGAAGATGCGCGACCAGCCGCCGACGGCGTTCTGTCCGCGGATGAGATAGCGGCTCGCGAAGTCGCCCGAGGCGACCGGATCGTCGAGCACCGGCGGCTCGACCCGGTCGGTCTGCTGGAAGCTGTAGCGCACGAACAGGTTGTCGCGCGGCGACAGGTTGTGATCGACGCGGAGGTCGAACTGGTTGATGTCGTTGTTCAGCGTGCCGTTCGAGATGAAGTTGTTGTTGAAGAAGCCGGCGCCAGGCACGTTCGGCAGCGGATACAGGTTCACGAGCCTGGCCGCCACCGGGTCGATGCAGGCCGGATTGATGCGGCGGTTCACCGCGTCCACGCAGCCGGCCGCCACAAACGGATTCGACGCCACGATGGCGCCGGTCAGCTCGCTCAGGTCGCCGGTGCGCATGCGGGCCGTAGGCACGGTGGCCGTCTGCGACAGCGCGCGCTCGGAGCGTGTGGCCTGGTAGTCGCCGAAGAAGAACGTCTTGTTGCGCAGCACCGGCCCGCCCAGGGTGAAGCCGGCGATGTGCTGATTGAAGGCGCCCTTGGGCCGCCCGGCGCGGTTGTTGTCCCAGGTGTTGGCGTTGAACGCCTCATCGCGGAAGAACTCGAAGCCGGAGCCTCGGAAGCGGTTGGTGCCCTGCTTGATCGAGGCGTTGATGACGGCGCCGGCGGCCTTGCCGAATTCGGCCGAGTAGGTGCGCGTCTGCACTTTGAATTCCGCCAGCGCGTCGATGGGCGGCTGCACCACCTGGGGGCTGCGTTCCTGCAGGTTGGTCGAGAACGAGTTGTTATCGGCGCCGTCGAGCGTGTAGTTGTTCCAGGTGGCGTAGTTGCCGTTGGCGTTGAAGAAGCTGTCTTCGCCGCGGCTCGAGATGCCGGCCGGCGCCGCCACCACACCCGGCGTGAGATAGGCGAGCTCGGCGTAGCGGCGGCCCAGCAGCGGCAGGTCCTGAATCTGGCGCTGGTCGACGACGTTGCCGATGTCGGCCGACTGCGTCTGCAGCAGCGGCGCCCGGCCGGTGACGGTGACCTGTTCACTGAGCGCGCCGACGCCCAGCTCGAAGTCGAGCTGCAGGCGCGCCTGCACGTTCAGCTCGACGTCGAGATACGACGCCTTCTTGAAGCCTTCCAGCTCGGCGGCCACCGTGTAACGGCCGATGCGCTGACCGGGGAAGACATACTCGCCGCTGGCGTTGGTCACCGTCGTGGCCGAAACGCCCGTGGCGTCCTGCGTCAGGGTCACCAGCACTCCGGGCAGCACCGCCCCGCTCGGGTCGGTCACGCGGCCCACGATGGTGCCGGTATCGAGCTGCGCCAGCGCGGTCGCCGGCATGAAGAGGGCAAGGGCAACGCAGAGGATCCGAGCCAGGCGAGCGGTCATGGAATCTCCTCGATGTGTCACATCCGCGTAACGGTTGGCAGTATCCCGGCGCGGGCCGGTGGCAGTCAACGGGCGATGCGGGAGGCGGCGCCGCGGCCGCGCATCTGATAGAACTGGAAGGTGCACGCCGAGACCACGCTCCCCTCCGCCGCGTCCCCACCCATCCCGGCGAACGCGCGCCTGAGAGCGGCCAGCTGGTCGGTGGCGCGGGTCGTCCCGCCGCTGATGCTCATCCTGCTCGCCACCACGTGGCCGATCACGGACTTCCAGGACCATCCGCACTGGGACGAGGTGGAGTGGATTCCTTTCGTGCACTACTTCGGACCGTTCGACGTCGTCGCCAATGTGGTCCTCTTCGTGCCGTTCGGCCTCGCCATTGGCTGGGGCGGCACCACGTCCCGGCGACTGGTCTGGGCGCTGGTGTTGGGGCTTGGATGCTCACTGGCAGTAGAGTTCGCGCAGGCGTACTCACACAACCGCTCGGCCACGGTGGTCGACCTTGTCACCAACGCCACCGGCGCGTGGCTGGGGGCAAGGTGGGCCCTCGCGCGGGCCCGCGCGCGAGGCGGGCAGGTCGCCGAATAGCTAGCGCTTGCGGCGCAGAATGGTGACGAGCTCGGAGCCGCCGACGGCGGTCTGACCAACGGTGAGCCCGACCAGCTCGTAGCCCTTGCCGGCCACGCTCTGCAGTTCCTTCTCCATCGTGGAGGTGCGGCTGGTGGACAGCAGCTCGTACTCCCAGCCTGAATCTCCGCGCTTGCCCTGCTCGCGTTCCAGGATGCAGACCACTTCGCGTCCGCCGAAGAGCGACTCGAACACGGTCTGGCCCACGTAGACGTAGCCGGCGTCGGAGGCGTCCTGCAGTTCGCGCTTCATCGTCGAGGTCTTGGACGTGGCGAGCAGCCGGTACTGGAACGGCGCGCTGCCGGCGTCGGCGCGCTGCATGATGACCACGACTTCCTTGCCGCCCACGGCCGTCTCGCCGCCCATGACGGTGCCGAAGCGCAGGCCCATCTCGGCGGCCAGGTTCATCTCCTTCTCCATGGTGGCGGTGCGGTTGGTCGCGAGCACCTTGAACTGCGTCTGTGCGGACGCGGCAAGGGGCGTGCAGAGGATCACGGCGGCCAGGAGCGAGCGGAGGAGCATCGTCGGCATCCTACTAAGATAAGGGCCAGCCCACGATGTCGTCCAGCGACGCCTACGCCGCCTTGCGCAATCCCGTGGTGCGGCGCTTTGCCGGTGGGCGATTCGGCGCAGTTCTGGGACTGCAGATGTTGTCGGTCTCGGTGGGCTGGCATCTCTACGAACGCACGTCCAGCGCCTGGGCGCTTGGTCTGGTGGGCGCCATCGAGCTGCTGCCGGTCTTCCTGCTGATGCCGATCACCGGCGCGGTCGCCGATCGCTATCCGAGACGCCGGGTCGCGGCCCTCGCCCACACAGTGCTGGCCGCTGCTACCGCCCTCATCGCGCTGGTCACGTGGACCACGTCGTCGGTCGCACCGATCTACGGGCTGCTCGCCGTCGTGGGCGCCGCGCGTGCGTTTGCGATGCCGGCCGCTGCCACCATCCTGCCGCGCCTGCTCTCGCCGGCGGAATTCGCCAACGCCAACGCGTGGATCTCGTCCTCCTTCCAGCTCGCCGCGGTGACCGGACCGGCGCTTGCCGGCGGACTCATCGCGTGGACCGGCAGCGCCTCGCCAGGTCTCGGCGTGGCGGCCGTGGGGCAACTGATCTTCGTCTCGCAGCTCGCGCGGCTGCCCGAGGTGCATCCGCTGCCCGGCGCGGTCACGCGCGGCTGGGACGGCGTCTTCGAGGGCTTTCGCTTCGTGCGCGGGTCGCCGGTGTACCTCGCGGCCATCACACTCGACCTCTTCGCGGTGCTGCTCGGCGGCGCGACCGCTCTTCTTCCCATCTTCGCCAAAGACGTGCTGATGGTCGGGCCCGCCGGGCTCGGCTGGCTCCGCGCCGCACCGGCCCTGGGGCGCGACGCTGATGGCGCTGCTGCAGACGCGTCTGCCGCCGTGGCGCCAACCGGGACGCGTGCTGCTGGCGTCGGTGGCCGGGTTCGGCGTGGCCACCATCGGCCTCGGGCTCTCGCGCGACTTCTTCCTGTCGCTCGCGTGTTTGTTTGCGACCGGCGTGTGCGACTCGATCAGCGTCGTCATCCGCCTCACGCTGGAGCAGGTGATCACGCCCGATGAGCTGCGCGGACGCGTCTCGGCCATCAAGTCGGTCTTCGTGGGCTTCTCGAACGAGTTCGGCGCCTTCGAGAGCGGCGCGACCGCCGCGCTTTTCGGCCCAGTGGTGTCGGTCGTGGGTGGCGGCATCGGCGTGCTGGTGGTGGTGCTGGCCATCCGCCGCCTGTGGCCGGAACTCTGGCGAATCGGGCCGCTGCACACCCTGCGGCCCAGCTAGTTTGTAACGGGGTCTGTCACGGTCACCGGATGTCTTCGGTGACAGACCCCGTTACAAGTGGTGACCGTGACAGACCCCGTTACAAATGGGCGGCGTCCCCAAGTATTCTCATCGCCATGACGCGCACCATCACCGGCTCTGCCCTTCCCGTGCTCGCGCTGCTGCTGGCCGCCGCCTGCACGCGCCTCACGCCCGAGCAACAGCTCGCGCAGGATGTCGCCAACGTCCTCGGGGGCGTGGAGCGGGTGAAGGCCGCCCGCCTGCTCACCCTCGAAGGCACGGGCCGGCAGCTCAACCTCGGACAGGACCTGCGGCCGGGCCTCGCCGATCAGGCGTTTGCCGTCAGCGGCTACACGCGCGAGATCGATCTGTCGCGCCACCGCATGCGCACGACGCTCACGCGCACGCCGACGTTCGCCTATTTCCAGGGGCCGCAGGCGCAGACCCAGGTGCAGGGCGTAGATACCGACCTCGCCTACGGCGGCGCCGATCCGGCGAAGCTCACGCGCGCTTCCAGCGCCGCAGTCGCCGACCGCCGGTTCGAGCGCTTCCATCACCCGCTGGTCGTCGCCTGGGGCCTCGTGGCCGGCGCGCCGATCACGGCTGTGCGCACGAGCGGCGCCGAGCGCCTCCTCGACGTGGACACCGACGCCGGGCCGCTGACGATGGCCGTGGGCGCCGATGCGCGCCCCATCCGCATCGAGACGCGGGCCGCGCATCCGAACCTTGGCGACGTCGTGATGACCACCATCTTCAGCGATTACCAGGAGGCGAACGGCCTGCAGTTGCCGACCCGCTTTGCGACGAAGGTGGACGACTTCACGACCGGCGAGTACACCGTCACTTCGCGCACCGCGGAGACCGGCTCGCCGGAAGCGCCGCCGAACGTGACCGCGGCCCCCGAGCCGACGCCGCCGGCGGTGAACGTCACGGTGGAAGAACTGGCGCCCGGCGTGTGGTTCCTGGCCGGCCAGTCGCATCACAGCGCGGTGGTCGCGTTCAAGGATCGGCTGGTGATGATCGAAGCGCCGCAGAGCGAGGCGCGCTCACTGGCCGCGATCGCCAAGGCGCGCGAGCTGCGTCCAGGCACCCCGCTCACGCACCTGGTGATGTCGCACCATCACTTCGATCATTCAACCGGCGTGCGCGCGGCCATCGCCAGCGGCCTCACGATCGTGACCCACCAAGGCAACGAGGCCTTCGTCAAGGCGATGGCTGCCCGCCCGTTCACGCGCACCCCCGACACGCTCGCAAAGGCGCCGAAGGCGGTGACGGTCGAATCCGTGGCGGCCTCACGCACTATCACCGACGGCGCCCGCACGCTCGAACTTCACCACGTGGCAGGGAATCCGCACAGCGACACGATGCTGATGGCGTACCTGCCGAAGGAGCGGATCCTGATCGAAGTGGACGCGTTCAGCCCGGGTGGTTCATACCATCCCTATGCGGCGAACCTGCTCGCGCACATCGAGCGGCTGAAGCTGAACGTGGAGCGCATCGTGCCGCTGCACGGCGGGATTGTGACGCTGAAGGATCTGGTGGCGGCCGCGAAGCCGACGTCGTAGCGTCAGGGCTGTTCGCCGAGGAACTCGACCACCCAGTAGGTGGCGTACTTCGACCCGGCAATTCGCACCAGACCGATGCCCGCCATCTCGTGCTCTTCCTGGAGCACGGCGCGGCGGTGCGCGCGGCTGTCGAGCCAGCGTTCCACCTGGCGGGCCGGCGTGACGCTGGTGCCGAGCACTTCGGCCAGCCGGCTCCAGGCGCCAATCGAGCCGTCGTTGACGCGTGCCAGGCGCGCCGGCAGACGATCGCCGGACGAGTTGCGGTGATCGACGTAGTTCCGGCAGGCCATGTCGGCCGCATGGGCCAGCGCCATGCGGTCGAGGATCGGATGACGCGCCAGCGGCGGCCGCCGCGCCTGGGCCCGGGCAGCGTTCAACTGCACGAGCATCTCGGCGTGCTGGGACTCCGAGGTGGTCCAGCTGCGGCCATCGCGGCAGGTGCCCGTCGAGCTTCCGGGCGGCGGAAACGCGTCGCGCGCCTTCTGCGCGGCCATTGCGAACGAGCCGGTGACCGTCGCGCCGAGCGCGGCGGCCAGCACAGCCCGGTGCAATGCCTGTCTCGTCATCGATCCATCCGCCGTCACGGCACCTGGAGCGTGACCTCGTTCGAGGCGTTGCCGATGCCGCACGCGCTTTCGGCCACCACTCGCACGTAGTAGGTGCGCGGCGGCACGCCGCCGAGCGGCACCGCAATCGCCGTCACGCTTCCGATCGGGATATCGGCCACGTCGCTGGCGCCCTGCACCGTGCCCACGCGCATCCGGTAGCCGGTGGCACCGAGCGGCGCCTGCCAGGAGAAGGTGGCGACGCCGCCGGCCGAGGTGACGGCCAGCATGCCGGGGACGACGGCGCCAGGCCCGCAGGCAAGCGTCAGCGGCACTTCTGCAGACGGCGCACTGGCGCCGCAGGCGTTCAGCGCCCGAACGCGGGTGAAGTAGGTGCCGGCCGGGGCCACGGCCTGGAAGGCGGTGGCGGCGCCGAGCGGCAGGCTCAGTTCCACGACGCCGCTGGCGCGCCCGACATCGAGTGCGTAAGTGGTCGCGGCCGCGGCGACGTTCCACGAGAGCGCCGCCAACAGCCCGCCGGTCTGGGCCGTGAAACCGCCGGGCGTCGGGGGCGGCGTGAGGCAGGAGGCGGTGCTCGTGACGGTGACGGTCACCTGGCTCGACGGGCCGCTGGCGCCGGCAGTGTTCACGGCGCGGACGCGCACGAAGTAGGTGCCCGGTGGCACCAGTCCCTCGAACGACGTCACGTCACCCATATCGACGTTCACGAGGTCGGCGAGGCCCGACGCGGTGCCTGCCTCGAGCCGGTAGCGCTGACCTCCGGCCGAGCGGTTCCACGAGAGTCGTACGGTGCCGCCGTTGACAATCGCGGCCAGCGCCGTGGGCGCCGCCGGCACGCCTGTTACCGTCATGGCGGTGAACGACGCGGTGTAGGTCGTGGCCACCGGCGGCGTCAGAATCGCGCGCGATGCGGCGCCGCCGTCCGACCAGCCCGTGAAGGCGTAGGTGGTGCCGGCCACCGTCTGCTCCGGCGCCTCGAGCGTGCGCTGCATGCCGACGACGCTGTCGAACGACGCAGGGGTGCTCACGGGCTGGCCGTCGAGTCGCACCTGCAGTGCCGCCGGGCTGGTCGCCAGGGTCAGGCGCACCACCCGCGGCAACACGTCGCGCTGCACGGTGTGGCTGAGCCCGCCGCTGTCGGTGACCGTCAGGTAGATGCGATACCAGACGTTGGCGGAGGTCTCGCCCGTCGTCGGTACCACGAAGGTGCCACTGGTCACGCCCGAGGTCGACGGCAGGAACGGGTGCGCGTGCGTGTCGTGATGGAAGTCGATCCGCCAGGTGAACGCCGACGCCGGCATCGACGCCGGGCCGTCCGGATCGCTGCCAGTTCCCGAGAACGCGATCGACATCCCGCCGGTGTAGCGCAGGGCCGTCGTCGGCGCCGTGATGGTCGCCACGGGCGGCACGTTGGTCGTGACGGTGAGCGTCGCCTCGTTGCTGTACAGATTGCCGACGCTGTTGGCGACGTTCACGCGGAATCGCGCGCCGGTGTCGCTGAGCTGGGCGTTGTTGAGCGTGTAGCTCACCCCGGTGGCGCCGTTGATGTTCGCGTTGTTGCGCTGCCACTGATAGGTGAACGGCCCGGTGCCGCTGGCGACGACTGAGAACATGGCCGACTGGCCCACCGCCACCGTGCGGTTGGCCGGATGCGTGGTGATGCCGGGCGCCGAGCTGCCGTACTGCACGCGGTACACGGCGCCGGATCCGCGCGCCAGATAGTAGAGTGCGCCGTCGCTCCCGACCTTGAGGTCGACCGGGCCGTTGACGCCGGTCGCGAAGGTCACCGGCGTCTGGAAGGGCGTCGGGATTGGTGTGGTCCAGGGCCGCACGATGGTCGGGTCGATGACGCGAATCCAATTGGCGCAGAAGTCGGCGTAGAAGTACATCCCCTGGAACTGCGCCGGGAAGGTCGGCGTGCCCGCGTTGTAGAAGGCGCCGCCGGTGATGGCGCAGGTGCTCGAGTCGTTGGCGTAGGCGAAGCGGGGCCGGGTGAGGGCGGGCTGGCTCGCCGGGTCGAAATCGCCGTCACTGGTCGTGGGCCAGCCAAAATTCGCGCCGGCAGCACCCGGGTTCACTTCTTCCGCCGTACCTTGACCGACGTCGTTGATGAACATCGCCGGTGTGCCGCCGGGATTCTGCGCGAAGGTGAACGGATTGCGCAGACCGAGCGCCCAGATCGAGCGGTTCTGGCCTGAGGCCGTGCTGTAGAACGGGTTGTCGGTGGGAATCGAGCCATCGGCGTTATACCGCAGCATCTTGCCGTGGCGATTGCCGAGCGTCTGCGCATTCGACGAGGTGGCGTTGTCACCCACGGCAATGTAGAGCTTGCCGTCAGGGCCGAAGTCGATGGCGCCGCCGTTGTGGTTGGTGGCGGTGGTCAGGTTGTCGAGATCCACGATCGGCAGCTCGCTGCCGGCAAGCGCCACGTTGCCGTTGGCCGTGAAGCGGCTGACGCGGTTGTGCACCGAGACGCCGCTACCACCGGGCACCGTGTAGTAGACGTAGACGTACTGGTTCGCTGCGAAGTTGGGGTCGAACGCCACGCCGAGCAGACCGCGCTCGCCGTTGGCATCCACGCTCAGGGTGACAAACGGCGTCGGCAGCAGCACGCCCCCCTGGATGACGCGGAGCGCGCCGCCCTGCTGGGCTACGAACAAGCGGCCGTCGGGCGCGAACTGCATCGCCGTCGGGCTGCTGAGTCCCGAGCCGAAGACCGTCTCGGTGAATCCGGCGGGGAGGGTCGCGGCGGCCCCGGTGCGGGGCGCGCCGAACACGGTCGACACCGCGACGACGAGCGCCAGGCACCGAACCCGGACCGAGTGCGAACGTAAACGTATCATGGGCGTCCTCGAGGCGGGGGGACGCCGTCGTCGCTATCGTATCGGACCGGTGGCTGCGCCCGCCAGCGCTCCCGCGCCGCAGCCGCGCCACACCGCGCCATCCTGGGCTGAACCGGCGCCGGTCGATGATTTAGACTGCTCGGCATGTCTCACGTGCCGAGGTTCCTTGTCCGCGCCGTCAGCACCGCGCTGCTGACCGCGTTCGTCTTCGTCTCGCCCGCCGGCGCGCAGTCGCCGTCGTACCCGGATCCCAGGCAGCGTGTGCTGACGCATCGCGAGCAGGCGCCGCTCGTCAAGGGCTGGATCGAGAAGCGCTTCAACACGGTGCTGCCGGAGCTGATGACGCGCACCGGCATCGACATGTGGATCATCGTGTCGCGCGAGTACAACGACGACCCGGTCTTCCGCTCGATGGCGCCGCTCACCACCTACTCGTCGCGCCGGCGCACCATTCTCGTGTTCTACAACCCCGGCGGCGGCAAGCCGGTCGAGCGCTACTCGGTGGGCCGCTTCGACATGGAGAAGCTCTTCACGCTGGTGGTCACGCCAAACGACGGCCAGTGGGCCGGACTTCGCAAACTGGTCGAAGAGAAGAACCCGAAGGTCATCGGCATCAACGAGTCGTCGGCCTGGAATCATGCCGACGGATTGACAGCGAACGAGAAGCGCGAGTTGACAGAGGCGCTCGGCCCGGCGCTGGCCGGCCGCATGAAGAGCGCCGAGATGCTGGCCGTGGGCTGGCTGGAATACAAGCTGCCCGAGGAACTCGAGGCCTATCGGCACGTGATGAAGGTGGCGCACATGGTCATTCGCGAGGCCTTCAGCAACAACGTCATCACGCCCGGCAAGACCACCAGCGACGACGTGGTGTGGTGGATGCGCCAGCGGGTGGTGGAGATGGGCCTGGGCAAGTGGTTCCAGCCGTCGATCACGATCTGGCGCGAGGGCGGCAATCTCACCACGATGCAGGGCGTCATCCAGCCCGGCGACATGCTGCACACCGACTTCGGCATCGTGTACCTGGGCTTCTCGACCGACACGCAGCACAACGCCTATGTGCTCAAGCCCGGTGAGACCGATGCGCCGCAGGGCCTGAAGGATGGGCTGAAGGCCGCCAATCGCCTGCAGGACCTGACGATGCAGTATGCCAGGCTCGGACGCACCGGCAATCAGGCGCTGCGCGACGCGCTGATGCAGGCGCGGAAGGAAGGCCTGGTGCCGTCGATTTACTGCCATGCCGTGGGCTACCACGGCCATGCGGCCGGCCCGCCCATCGGGATGACCGACTACCAGGAAGGCGTGCCGGTGCGCGGCGACTACGAGTTCCTGCCCAACACGTGGCACTCGATCGAACTGAACGTGACGTTCCCGGTGAAGGAATGGGGCGGCCTGGCCGTCCGCTTTGCGCTGGAAGAAGACGCGGTGCTGATGCCCAACGGCACCTGGGACTGGATCGACGGACGGCAGGAGTCGTTCTATCTGATCGAGCCCGCGCCGAAGATGTAGGGGACTGTCCCTTTTCTGGCTGGAGCGGTATTTCTTGACGGCCCGTCAGACTAAGGTGATTCGTCACCATCCGGTTCGGGTTCATAGTTCAGGAAGCTCAGCCATTCTTCCGTCGGTGGGAGTGCGACCGGCCCGGCGGCGAGGCGCTTGGGCTGCTGAAGGCGCTCGAACAGGCTGGTCAACTTCCAGTCTTCCGCCCGACCGACGAGTCTGGCCCGCAGTGGATTGGTCTCGACGTATCGAACGGTGCGGACGTACTGGACGGCATCCTGTACGACCGTCGATCGGAACCTCGCCTGATACACATGTCCACCGCCGACCGTGCCTGACGATCTTCTAAGACGTGCGGCGTGCCGCATCGTCAGGCGGTGCAGAAACTGCGACAACTCTGCCGGCGATCGCGGCCAGAGCAGGAAGTGCCAGTGATTGGGCATCAGTGCGTAGGCGAGCACCGGTACCGGGTTTCGTTCGCGGGCCAGATCGAATAGATCGAGGAATCCGTCGTAGTCCCCAGCCGTGGCGAACAGTTGCCTCCGGTCGTTCCCACGATTCACGATGTGGACCACGCTCTCGGGCGGAACAAATCGAGCAGACCTTGGCATGCACCACAGAAGGCAAACCTTCTGCCAGAGCGACGCCGCTGCGGAAAGTCCCGCGTCAGCCAGAATAGGGACAGTCCCTCTACTCACTCGTAGCGCAGCGCCAGGTTCGGATCGACCATGCTCGCGCGGCGCGCCGGGATGTAGCCGGCAGCCGCCGACACGAGGGTGAGCACGGCCATCGTCGAGAGCGCCATCCACGGATCGCCGGGCTGGATGCCGTAGAGCTGCGACGACACGAAGCGGCCGAGGCCGATCGCCGCCGGCAGTCCCACCGCCAGGCCGATGCCGAGCAGCACCAGCACTTCTTTCATCACCAGCCAGATGACGCCGTTCGGGTCGGCGCCGAGCGCCAGGCGCAGCCCCATCTCCTTGCGCCGCCGCGCCACCACGAACGCCATCACGCCGTAGAGCCCGACCGACGCCAGCACCGTTGCCAGCAAGCCGAAGCCGGCCGAGAGCGACGCAATCAGATGGTCAGTCAGCAGCGTCTCGTCGAGCTGCCCCTCCACTGTCTTCATCGCATACACCGGGATGCCGGCGTCGAGCGCCGCCAGCTCGCGGCGAATCTGTGAAAAGGTGCTGGCCGAGGCGTTCTGCGACCGCACGTAGAAGGTCGCCGAGTTCTTCCCCCAGCTCGGGATGAACACTTGACGGCGCACGCCCTCGCGCGGTCCCTCGTAAAGCGAGTCGGCCACCACGCCCACGATCTCGATGCCGAACTTCATCCCCGGCCGATCGCCAAAGCCGATGTGCCGGCCGATGGCGCTCTGGCCCTTGAAGAAGTGGTCGGCGAAGCGCTTGTTGACGATCGCCACCTTCGTCTCGGGGGTGCCGTCGGGGCCGATCTGGCCGGCGTCACCCGGACGGAAATCGCGGCCCTCGAGCAGCGGGATCTTCATCGTGCTGAAGTAGCCCGCCGACAGCGAGTTCATGAACGCCTGCAGGTCTTCGCCGTCGACCGCCTTGTGCCCCTCGACCGACATGGTGCTGTCCCACTCGTCGCCGCTCAGGATCGACACGTTGGCCCACGACGCCCCGGCAATGCCCGGCGAGCCTTCGAGGCGCTGCTTGAGCTGCTCGTAGAGCACGCCCGTGCGGATGTCGTCGTAGCCGCTCAGGGCCGGCGACAGCTGGAAGGTGACGAGATTGTCTAACGCGATGCCCGTGTCGGTGCCCTTCAGGTTCTGGAGGCTCTGCACGAACAGCCCGGCGCCGAAGAGCAGCAGGAAGCTGAGCGCCACCTGCGCCGCCACCAGACCCTTGCGGAGGAACAGCGAACCGCCGCTCCCAGCCACCGCACCCACCGTGTCCTTCAGCGTGTTCCACGTGTCCGGCCGGCTGGCACGCAGCGCCGGCAGCAGGCCGAAGACAATCCCCGTCACGAGCGTCAGGCCGAACGTGAAAGCGAGAATGCGCGCATCCGGCGACGGGCTCACCAGCAGCGGCGCGCCTTCGACCGGAATGAACGCCAGCAGTCCCTGCGTCATCACCGACGCCAGACCCAGGCCCACGATCCCGCCGGCGCCGGCCAGCAGCAGGCTCTCGATGAGCAGTTGCCGCACCAGCTGTCCGCGCGTGGCGCCGAGCGACAGCCGCACGGCGATCTCGCGCTGGCGCATGAACCCGCGGGCGATGAGCAGGTTGGCGACGTTGGCGCACGCAATCAGCAGCACCAGTCCCACCATGCTCATCAGCACGACCAGCGGCGTCGAGAAGTCGTTACGCAGCCGCGAGTAGCCGATGTCGGCCCGGGCGACGTTGAGCGTGCCCTTCATGAACTGCTCCTTCACGTAGGGCGTGAAGTCTTTGGCGCCGGGCAGCGTCATCTCGTGTTCGCGGATCTGCAGGAACAGGCCCTGCAGCGCGCCCTGGGCGCTCTCGATGGTGACGCCGGGCTTGAGACGCGCGAACACCTGCACCCAGCGCGTGCGCTCGTCGTCCATCTTCACCCACACCCACTCGGGCACGATCACCGGCTTCATGAGGATCGGCACGCGCAGTTGCGGCGAGCGCGTGGGATCGAGTCCGGTGAAGCCGGCCGCCGACACGCCGACGATCGTCATCGGGTAGTTGTTGACGAGCACTTTCGTGCCCACGGCGGCCGGATCGCCGTTGAAGCGGCGCATCCAGTAGTCGTGGCTGATGACCACGACCGGATGACCCTGATAGATGCGGTCGTCTTCCTCGGAGCTGAAGACGCGGCCCACGGCCGGGGCGACGCCGAGCATCGTGAAGTAGTTGCCTGAGACCATCTCGGCCGCCAGCCGCTCGGTCTGGCCATCGATGGTCACCGAGGTCTCGACCGGGCGTCGCGCCAGCACTTCGGCCAGCGGCTCGGCGCGTTGCTGGAACTCGCGGTACATCGGATACGAGTGCATCCGGTCGCCCATGTTGCTGCCGGCGTGCGGGCCGCGCTGGAAGAGCATCACCAGCTCATCCGGCGACTTCACCGGCAGGCGCCGCAGCAGGATCTGGTCCACCAGCGTGTAGATGGCCGTATTCGCCCCGATGCCGAGGGCCAGCGACAGCACCGCCACGACGGCGAAGAGCGGGCTGCGGCTGAGTCCGCGCAGCGCGAAGCGGAGATCGTTGATGGGCAACGTCATGCCCGCCATAGACGGAGGAACGGGGCCGAAGGTTGTCACGGCCCGGTTCTACGGCGGTTCGCCGCCGTCAGCCGGCGCTCAGGACGCCGGCACGAGGTGCGTCGCGACGTCGGTGCGGTAGGCCTTCACGGCGGGGATCACGCCGGCGAGCACGCCCACGGCCAGCATGCCGAGCGGAGTCCACCACAGCGCCGGATCGAGCTTGAACACGTCGAGCACCACGCCCGTCTGTGCGCGCACGATGACCAGCGCCAGGCCGAGGATGCCGGCGTACACGAGATAGCCAAGCAGCGCGCCCAGCCCCGCGATGGCCGTCGCCTCGAGCACGATCGCCGAGAACACGGTGGACCGTCTGGCGCCGAGCGACCGCAGGATCGCGAACTCGCGCCGCCGCTCGTTCATCGTGTTGTAGAGACTGGCGAGGATGGTGCCGGCCGCCACCACCACGACGAGGTAGGCCACCAGCTCGAGGACGCGGTTGACCCAGCCGATCTTGTCGAACAGATCCGCCATCGAGCGGCCGATCGGCCAGGCGAGGGTGGCGCGGGCGCCCTGGCGGTTGATAGCCTGGTCGAGGAAGATGCCGGCCTGCGGATCCTTGAGCTTGAGCAGCACGGCGCTCACTTCGCGGTGCTCATCGGGGATCGGCTGCCCGGCTTCGGCGCGGAAGTTGCGGCCAGTGCCGCGCAGCACGTGGCCGCTCATCCGGTAGACGCCGTCGATCGGAATCCACACCACGCGGTCCATCGGGCTGTTGGTGGCCTCGAGCACGCCAGCCACGGTGAACTCGTCCTCGTGATCGTTGTCGCCGTCGGCGAGGCCGTGACCGGGATGGAACGTCTGCCCCACGCGAAGACCTGTGCGCGCGGCGACGACACTGCCCACCAGTGCCTCGCGCGCCGCTTCGTCGAACAGCCGTCCGCCAGGCGCCACGCGCAGGCCCTGTGCGCCGGGGAAGCGGTCGAAGAGCGCCCGCGTGGTGCCGACGACGCGGAAGCCCTCGTAGTTGTCGCCGAGGGCGTACGGCACCGCGAGCTCCACGCGCATGGCGTAGCCGTATGAACTGTGGACGGCCGCCAGCTCAGTGTCGGTCTTTCCCGGCGACCCGACGGCTTCGATGCCGCGGCTGCGCGTCCAGTCGACAGTGCTCGGGACGTTCTCGGAGGCGGTCTCCGCGTCGGGAAGCGAGAACGCCCATCCCGTGATCGCGAAGAAGGCGTCGCTTTCCTCT
>JANNIB010000092.1:0-4645 GCA_031404695.1 Acidobacteriota bacterium | reverse complement strand
GGGGCCGCAGCTGCAGACCTCATCGCACTGGCACGAAGCCGCCGGCCGGCCCGCGGGATTCTGGCACCCGCACGTGCATTCGGAACCAGTGCAGACCGCGTACGCAAGAACGTTCGACTGAGTGGACATGAGAAGCTCCTTTTCTGGTGTTGACGTCATGTCAACAACGAAAGGGAGTGTCGCACCCAGGCGGACAGTCAGGATTGTATGGAGCGGCCATTGTCGTTGAATGAATCGGCTATTTGGTCGGTCGAGGGAACTGAAGCCCGGTAGAATCCTGCGGCAACGCGTTGAAAGGTGAGGCGATTTCAATGAAGTCGCCACGCATCAACGCCGATGGCGCCATACCGACCATCCGATAGAACGTCCGCGTCAAGTGCGCGGCATCCGCGAAATCGGCCGCGTGTGCCGCAGCCGCGATCGTTCGCTCCGAGGCAATGGCCACCATGGCTCGCGTCAATTTCCGCCACAACATGTACCGGCTGAACGGAAGACCGACTTGGTCTTTGAACAGGTGCGCAAAGCGGGTGGGCGACAAACAGGCCAAGTCCGCGGCTGTGTCGAGTGACATCCGCAGATCGTCCGATGCTCGAATCGCGTCGAGCACCTTGGACACGCGCGAGTCGAACC
Organism: Acidobacteriota bacterium; assembly: GCA_031404695.1. Classification (GTDB taxonomy): domain Bacteria; phylum Acidobacteriota; class Vicinamibacteria; order Vicinamibacterales; family UBA2999; genus CADEFD01. The sequence goes on along the minus strand of JANNIB010000092.1, from coordinate 4,015 downwards.
GGCGTGTCGGTGCCAGGCCGGGCCGCAATCGATGTACGCAGCTGCGAATGAGTGCCGCCACGTCAGTGGCATCTGGTTGTTCGGCGAACGTACGCAGTTCCGGCACGATCGAATCCAGCCGCGTATCCGGGACGATCGTGATGTCCTGCCGAAGGGATGCAGACAACCAGGCGCCTTCGCTTGATTCCGGATCGACGAAGACCATCACCCCGAGCGCGCCGTTGCAGTCGAAGGAGTGCTCGGCATCTGGCCGCACGACGACGCCGCGGCTCTCGCGCCACCCATCGACCGTGCCGCAGATCGCCACACACCCCTCGAGCGCCAGCACGATCTGGATCGCGTGGTGGGTATGCGAGGGCACGACGCCTTGCGCTCTGGCGGTGAGAAGGAAGCCGCCCTCCCACAGATACCAGCGCGGCACGCTCAACCAGCGGTAGGGGTCGGCGTTCGGCGTGTACGGCAAGGCGCCATTCTAGCAAGCGCCTTCGAGGAGGGGCGGCCCACTTCAGCCGCTGCGTTCAAGAACTCCAACATCTCCGTTCAATCCAGGGCGGTCGTGCGGTCGCTACGCTGCGAATCACACGGCGGCAATGTCGCCGCCGTGATGCCCGGAGATGACGATGAAGACGCTTCACACCATGCTCATGCTGGCGATCGTGGTCGCAGCCCTCACTCTGACCGCGTGCAGCCACGCGATGATGATGTTGACCGGCACCGCCCCCCGGCGCCCTGCCGCGAGCGAGTTCGGCCTCGGGCCGCGAACGTCCGCCACCGGCCACTACGTCGCGACGCTCGAACCGTCCCAGCCGCTGCGCCCCCGACAGATGCAGACGGTCCGCATCATCGTCCGCGACGCCGAAGGGCGGGCGATCGACGACGCGCAGATCGCGGTTGGCGGCGGCATGCCGCAGCACGGCCACGGCCTGCCGACGCGGCCACGCGTGACCCGGAGCCTCGGCGACGGCCGCTACGAGATCGAGGGCGTGCGCTTCAACATGGGCGGCTGGTGGGAGTTCACGCTCGCGATCACCGGCCCACGTGGTGTGGACACCGTGACGTTCAATCTCGCTGTCTGAAGAGGACCATGGCCATGACGAACCACACCTGTGCAGCGACCGCCCTGGCCCTCGTGCTTGCGTGGGCCTCGACCGTGAGTGTCGCCGCGTCGGCCCGGCGCGGGTGGACGCCGGCGCAGTTCGAGGAGCTCCGATCGATGTCGATCGCCGCGCTGGAGCCGCTGCCGCCGGATCCGACCAACCGCGTTGCTGACGACCCGCGAGCCGCGGAGCTCGGACGGCGGCTGTTCTTCGATACGCGGCTCAGCTCGACTGGACGCGTTGCGTGCAGCACCTGTCACCAGCCCGAGCGGGGCTTCCAGGACGGGCTGGCCCTCGCAGTCGGCGTCGGCACCACCGCGCGGCGCAGCATGCCGATTGCCGGCATGGCGCGGTCACCGTTCCTCTTCTGGGACGGGCGCAAAGACAGTCTGTGGGCGCAGGCGCTTGGCCCGCTCGAAAGCCCGGTGGAGCACGGCGGGACCCGCGCTCAGTATGCGCACGTAGTCGCGAACCACTATCGCAGCGAGTTCGAAACGGTGTTCGGGCCGTTGCCGGATCTCTCAGCGGTTCCTGCGTCCGGCGCGCCTGGCGGCGACGAGATCGCAGGGTCGGCGTGGTCGGCGTTGAGCGATGCACTGAGGGACGCCGTTACCAGCGTGTTCGTCAACATCGGCAAGGCGATTGCTGCATACGAGCGTCGCATCGAGTTCGGGGCCTCGCGGTTCGACGACTACGTCGCGGCGGTGACGACGGGGCAGTCGGGCGCCGGCGTGTTCGATGACGAGGAGATTGCCGGCCTGAGGCTGTTCACCGGCCGGGCAAACTGCACGCAGTGCCACAGCGGACCGCTGTTCACCAACAACGGGTTTCACAATACCGGTGTCCCACCCAGGCCAGAGCTGCCGCTCGACCGAGGCCGCCTGCCGGGCGCAACCGCGGTCACAGGCGACGAATTCAACTGCCGAAGCCGGTGGAGCGACCGACGCCAACAGTGCGCGGAGCTCGACTTCATCGTGACCGGCGACCACACGCTGGATCGCGCCTACAAGGTGCCCTCGCTGCGCAACGTGGCCGAACGCGCCCCCTATATGAATGGCGGACAGTTCGCGACCCTCGCGGTCGTGCTGGATCACTACAACCGGGCGCCGGCTGCCGTGACCGGCCACAGCGAGCTGCGGCCGCTGCGGCTGAAGCCGGTGGAACTGCGTCAGCTCGAAGCGTTCCTGCGCACGCTGAGTGGACCGATCCTGGTCGATGGACGGGCTCCAGTCGGGCCGACGCAGTGAGCCGAACCGTCGATCTCGTCATCGCTGGCGGCGGCGACGGCGCAATCGCTGCAGCCGCCGAGGCTCTGCGGCGTGGTCGACGCGTTCTTCTGGTGCTTCGTGCTCATGACGCGCGTGCCGGACAACGCTGTCGCCGACGCCTTCAGAAGGCCGTGCACGTCCGCAACGGTCAGCTGTCGGTGCTGACACACGCCGAGGTGGTCTGCGTGGACGGCGTCGATGGCGTCGAGGTCGTCGTCATCCGCCACGCGCGAATGGGCCGGCTATGCGCGGTGAACGCGTCCGCATTCCAGGTGTTCGAGGGCGCGACGAGGCCTGACCGCCCGGCTTGGGCTTCCTGCGCTGTTCGGACTGAGCGACCCCATGCCCGAAAGGCATAGCCGCGCCGACTCGGCTGGAGCCGAGTCTTCGGCAGGTATAATCCGCGGCGAAAGACCAACGAGAACCCCATGCGCCGAGTTGTGCTGCTGCTCCTGACGCTCTTCCATGCCACCGTGACGGTGCCCGGCGCCTTCGGGCAGGGCCTGACCGTGGTGCTCAGCCAGACGGGCGGCAGCGCGGCGCCCACGCAGCCGACCATGCAGCTCACCGCGACCCGCGGCCGGTTCGATGTTCCCGGGCTCGGCCAGGTCTTCTACAACGCCGAGACCCGGACGATGCGGGTCATCCCGGCCATCCTCAAGGCCTACCTGGAGTACACGCCGCAAAGCGTGCAGCAGCTCGTGGCGGCGGGCCGCGGTGTGACGCCGCAGCCGCGCATCACCTATCGGCGCACCGGCACGAGCAAGGTGAAGCAGTGGCCGTGCACGCTCTACGAGGGCACGCGCGGCACGGAGAAACTTACCGAGGTCTGTGTGGCCCAGGGCGCTGCGATTGCGCTCGCCGCCGCTGATTTTGCGATCGTCCAGCAGGCCATCGATCTGGCCGCGCCGTTCACGTCGCAAGACGCCCTCGAGCGCATCCCGGTCTATGGCACGACCGCGAAGCACGGGTACGCCGGCTTTCCTGTGCGGCGCACGCTCTTCCGTGCCGGACAGCCCCCGATCGTGACCGAACTGGTGGAGTTCCGTCGCGAGGCCGTGCCGCCAGCGAACCTGGAGGTTCCGCCGGGGTACAGCAAGGCCGGACAGTGACGCCAGCGTCGCGCAATCTTGCGCTGGCCGGTGTGGCCGTGTCCGTGCTGGTGTTGATCCCAGGGCTGTTCCTGCCGATCCTGACCATCCGAGGCAGTCTCAATCCTCCTGCCGTGGCCGATCTGTCGCGCACGCTGCTCGAACAGGGCATCAGCGATTCGGCAGTCGAGTCGATCCGCGGCATGATCAGTCCCGACGTCCTGCCGCTGCTCGAAGCGTCGCAGGGCGGCCTGAAGGGCATGCTCGTGGGCTCGATCGGCAGGGAAATCACCAGCAGTCTGGCCGCCGGCCAACCGATCGAGGTCTACCAGCAGACCCGCAGCATCGTCAGCTCGGTGCGGAATCTCTACGAGGTGGGCAGCGTCCTGGCGGCGACGTTGATCGTGTTGTTCAGCGTGATCGTACCGGTGACCAAGGCCCTCCTGGTGTGCTGGGCGGTCTGCCAGAGCCATGTCGGCCGGCGGCAGCGGACCTTGCTCTTCGTGGAGATGATCGCCAAGTGGTCCATGGCCGATGTGTTCGCGGTCGCGGTGATCAT
>JANNIB010000091.1:0-48121 GCA_031404695.1 Acidobacteriota bacterium | reverse complement strand
GGGAGCCGTAGCCGTATTCGAGCGTGTAGGTCATCGAGACGGCGTTCTGCTTGCCGTCGACGACCGACAGATGGGTCGTCTCCTGCGATTCCGTGGGCCACGTGAAGGTGGACGGGGTCGAGACCGACGCCTTGTTCGGGTTGATGGTCTTGCGCAGCTGCGTCGCGTAGTCCTTCGAGATGAGCTGGGCGAGCGGAATGCCGCTGTTGAAGTCGGGGTCGCCGAGATGCTGCGCGCGGTCGGCGAACGCCCGCCGCATCGACTCGGTCACCAGGTGCAGGTTCTGCGCCGAGCCGTAGCCGTTGGCCTTGAGGTCGAACGCCTCGAGCACGTTCAGCATCTGGATGACCGCCATGCCGCCCGAACTGGGCGGCGCCATGCCGATGATCTCGTGGCCGCGGTAGGTGCCCTTGAGCGGCGCGCGTTCCTTCGCGACGTACTTCTTGAGGTCGTCGCGGGTGATCAGGCCGTCGTTGGCCTTCATTTCCTTTTCGATGAGCTCCGCCGTCTCGCCCTCATAGAAGCCGGCCGGGCCCTTGTCGGCGATCCGCTGCAGCGACTTCGCCAGATCGCTCTGTTTCAGGAGCTCGCCGGCCTTGTAGGGCACGCCGTTTTTCGAGAACTGGGCCAGCGACGCCGGGTACTTCTTGAACTCGGGAATCATGCGCTCGAGCGAGGCGGCCAGACCTTCGCTGATTTCGAAGCCGTCGCGAGCCAGCGCCACGGCCGGCAGCACGAGATCCTTCCACGGCTTGCTGCCGAGTGTCTGGTGTGCCAGATAGAGCCCCGCCACCGTGCCGGGGACGCCCACCGAGCGATGCGAGTTGTGGTGGATGTCGAAGTCGTACTTGCCGTCTTTCATCCACATCGCCGGGTTGGCGCCGGCCGGCGCCATCTCGCGGAAGTCGAAGGTGGTGGTGGTGCCGGCGCCGGCACGGTAGACGATGAAACCGCCGCCGCCGATGTTGCCAGCCGTTGGATGCGTCACCGCCAGCGCGAGCGCCGTGGCGACGGCGCCGTCGATCGCGTTGCCGCCCTCACGCATGATCTTCCAGCCGACCTCGGAGGCGATGTCGCTTTGCGACACCACCATGCCCTGACGGGCCCGATACGGCGTGTTGCCGGCGCTGAGCGACAGGGTGAGTGAGGCGACGAGGAGCGCCACGACGGGCGTGGTGCGGCGGCGGGTATACATGTCATGTCTCCGGAGCATCGGACGACGATAGGGGAGCCAGCCCGGGCCGTCAAGGCTACAGTCGCCGACGATTCAGAGCCCGGGCTTGCGCCGCGAGAAGACCAGCGTGAGGATGGCGAGCAGGATCTCGTCGATGAACGGCACGAAATCCGGGATCAGGAGATCGAGCCCGAGCAGCGCCGCCGCCAGCAGGAACAGCCGCGGCGTGGCGAGTCGGGCGAGGAAGCGTGCGAAGCTCGTTGGCATGCCCTAATCCCTGTTCTTGATGGGCGTATCCTCGCGGTTCCCCCACTCCTCCCACGCGCCGTAGTAGTTCGAAAGCTTCGAGAGATCGTGGCCGAGCAGCGCCAGCGTCCACAGGTCGTAGCTGGCCCGCATGCCGACCTGGCAGTAGACGATCACCTGTTCGTCCTTTCCGATGCCCTTGCTGCGCCAGAGCGTCTCGACCTCGGCCGGCCGTTTCACGGCCCGTGAGCCCGCCTCGAGCAGGTCTTCCCAGTAGACCGGAATCGACGACTCGATGAAGCCGCCACGCTTGATGCCGCGCAGGTCCTTGCCGTCGATTTCGCCCTGCGTCCGCGCGTCGATGATCTTCACGGCGCGGTTGTTGATCGCCGCTTTGACGTCGTCGGCGGTGGCGACGCCAACGGTGCCGGCCTTGACTGCGAACGTCGCGGCCGTCGGCCGTGAGGCGGCCGTCGTCGTCACGCGCTTGTCGGCGCTCCACTTCGTCCAGCCGCCATTGAGCAGCGCCACGTTGCCGTGGCCATAGTGATTGAGGATGAACCACAGCCGCGCCGCGTAGAGACCGCCGCGTTCGTCGTAGGCGATGACGCGCGTCGTGTTCGAGATGCCGAGGCGCCCCATCAGCGCCGCGAACTCCTGTGGCGCGGGAAGGAACGTGGGTGGCGCCTTGGGATTGCGGATGTCGTTGTTGTCGAGCCAGACCGCATTCGGGATGTGGCCCTCGTCGAATCCGCGCGGCCGCAGGTCGACGACCCGCGTGTCCGCAGCGAAGAGGTTCATTTCCAGCCAGGCCGGTTCGACCAGCAGCTCGGGACGAGCGAACCGCGTCGCTGCCGGCTGCGCGACGGCCGGCAGAGCCATGGCGATGAGTGTCAGGACGACGAAGGCGCGAGGCGTCGGCATGTGGTGATTGTAACGGGTCGTCGTCGCAATTCCGCCGCTGGAGTGCCGCGAGTCTCGCCCGGCTACGGCCACACCACGATGTCGTCGATGCCCACCGGATTGCCGGCGCACGTCGGACAGACAGGGCTGGCCGGGTTGGTCACGGTGATGAAGACGGCGTCGACGGCAATGTCGGCGTGCGGATTGGGCACGGTGGCGTAGTTGCCGAACGTGTTGGGCACGGTGCCCGCGGCCGAATACACCGTGACGTTGTTGCGCACGCCGCGGATTACATAGGGGATGGGCGTCACGCTCGAATACAAGCGGGCTGAGGCGAGTCGGAACGCGGCATTGGCAGCCGCCGTCACCTTGAGGACTGAATCGAGCGGCAGCAGGTTGTTGGGGTTCTGCGAGATGAGCGCGGGCCCGGACCGCCACGGCCCCGAGACGGTTTCGACGGTGAGCCCACTCTCCGTGTGCGAGACGAAGGCCGGTCCGTTTGGCGTCAGCGCGTTGAAGGTGACCACGGCCGTGCCCGGTGGCGGTGATCCGACCGTGACCGCCAGGTTGTTCGAGTGCGGCCCCACACCGCCAGCGCCGGCGCCCTGCGCCGTGACGTAGTAGGTGGCCGGCGGCACGCCGCTGGCCGTGTAGGAGGTCGTGTTACCGACGTTGGCGTAGCCAAGGTCGAACGACCACGGCGCCGAGCCGAGCCCGAGCAGATAGCTCGTCGCGTCGTTGCTCGACGGCGGCGACCAGCGAAGGGTTACGGCCGAACCGATCACACTGGCTCGCAGATCGGTCACAGCGGTTGGCACGTTGACGGCGACGACGGCTTCGTTCGAGGGCATGCCCAGTCCGCAGGCGTTCTGTCCACGCACGCGCACGTAGTAGGTGCCGCCCAAGACGTTGACCGAGAGTGAGGTGGTGCCGCCAAGAGCCAGGTCGTAGTAGGCGGAGGATCCAGGAATGGGTCCGACTTCGAGCCGATACGAACTGGCGCCGGTGCCGCTCCAGTTGAGCGTGACGAGCGTGCCGGCCACGGTGACCGTCAGTCCACTGGCCGTCGGCAGCCCGCACGTCGTCCCGACGGCGACCGTGACTTCGTTGCTCGGCTGACTCACGCCGGCACCGTTGCTGCCGCGCATCCGCACGTAGTAGATGCCGGTGGGGACGCCTGTCGCCGTGAACGAGGTTGTGGGTGTGCCGGTGGCGAAGGCTCCGATGTCGGAGAGCGCGTGTGCGGAGCCAACCTCAATCACGTAGGAGGTGGCCCGCGGGGCGGCGCTCCAGGTGAGAGTCACCGTGTTGCCGGAGACCTGTGCGGCGGCCGCCGTCGGCGGGAAGGGCGGGAGCTGCGCCGCGGCGGGCGTGGCGGCCATCAGCATCAGTGGCAGTGCCCAACAGATACCGCGTCGAGTCATCGTGGACCTCCAGGTGTTCGCGCGCCAGCGCCAGCGCCTGTGTGGTGCGTCGGGCCCTGGAACTACATGCGCCCGTTGCCCGCCGCAGGTATTCTGCCACAGCCTCCGCGGCGCCGGTGGGCGCGGCTACGGGTAGCGCACGACGGCGTGGTCGTCACCGCGTCGAGTTCGCGGCGACGGCGTCGGCAAGATCGGCCGCAGATAGGCCGCCGCGCCCCGTTCCTGCTGCCACTGCGCCGGATAGCCAAGCGACACCTCTTCGAAGCGGACGCCGTCGCGCCAGCGCGTGCTGCGCATGTGCAGATGTCCCGAGACGACGACATCCGCGCGGTAGCGCCGGTGCCAGTCGGCCGTGCGCGTCGTGCCGCACCAGATCGTGAAGCGCGGAATGCGTGGCAGCACGGCGAGATCGGGCCGCAGCGGGAAGTGGTTCACCAGGATGAGCCGCGCCTCGGCGGACACCTCGTCGAGCCGGGCCTCGGTGACCGCCACGCGCTCGGCGCACCACGCGGCGCGCGACGCCAGCGGCACCGGCGACAGCAGCAGCTCGTCGGCGCATTGCACCTTGGTCTCGGCCGCCCACGCCACGGCCTCGTCGGGGGTCATGCCGGCGGGCCCGAACGAGTAGTCGTAGAGCGTGAAGCAGGGGGCGATGACGTGGCCGGTCTCGGGCCACACGACGAACGGATCGTCGGGCGTCACGACGCCGCGATCGCGGCAGGCTTCGACCAGTCGCGCGTAGTGCGCCACGCCGCGGCGGGCGTCTGGCCACTGCCGCGGAGTCCACAGATCGTGATTCCCCGGGGTCCAGATGACGCGCCGAAAGCGCGCCGTCACGACGTCGAGCACCAGTTCGAGCTGGGCCAGCGTGTCACCGGTGTCGCCGGCGAGAATCAGCCAGTCGTCGCCGTGGTCGGTCAGGGCCTCGACGGCCTTGCGGTTCGCTTCGAAGCCGACGTGTACGTCACTGAGGGCCCACAGCGTCACGGCACCAGGGCCTTGGGCGCGGTGGCCGTGAGCGTCACCGCGAGGTCGGCGCTGTCGCAGGTCACGGCCAGCGACAGGCGATGGACGTCGGTGGGCCAGAGCTGCCGGAACTGCCAGCGCCCGGGCTGGTCGTCGAAGCCCTCGACGAAGCGGATCGCCGGCGGCGCCGGCGGCGCCAACGCGAACGCGAAGTCGCCGAGTGGAATGGCGAGGCCCATCCCGCGGGCCTTGATATAGGCCTCCTTGAGCGTCCAGTACTCGAAGAAGGCGCGCGGCTGCGCGGCGGCCGGCAGGGCCCGCAGGTCGCGCACTTCACTCGGCGCGAAGTAGCGGCCGGCGATGTCGTCGCGCACGACGCGATCGACGCGTTCGACATCAATACCGACGAGCTGCCCGCGCGTCACCGCCAGCGCGACCAACCCCTGCGTATGCGAGACGTTGAAGGCCAGGCGGGGCACGCCGGCCTGGGCCTCGACGATCGCCGGGCAGCCGTGTTGGTTGGTCTCGAAGCGCCAGTCGCGCGGCGGCGTCGGGCCGTAGGTCGACAGCGTCATCCGGATGAGCGCCCGGGTGACGACGAACGTCCGCTGGTCGATGGCGCGGATGAAGCGGGCGCGGCGCGCGGTTTCGTCCGCCGTGAGCAGCGTCGCGAGCGCGCCGATGACGTCATCGGGCACGCCGTCGGTGACGACGGTGAAGACATCCACCCGTGCAAGACCTGCGCCCGTCATCATCGCCGCAACCGTCAACGTATTATCCCCGAGGCGCGACCGTCTCAGGAGGAGGCGCGCCGCCGGTACAACACGTACACCCCCACGGCCAGCAGCGTCACGGCGCCGACCACGGCCAGCGCGAGCGCCGCGCCATGCCGCTCGAACGCCTCGATCGCCTGCTCCCGGTAGGCGGCGGCCAGCCCGGCCTCGATGGCGTGACGGGAGCCGCGGCCGAGCGCGAGCGCCGCGACCAGCCGCCACGGCGGATAAGCGGTCGCGCCGGCCAGCAGCACGAAGATCTTGAGCGGCATCGGCGGCGGGATGAACGCCGGGCCAGCGATGGCGACAAAGGCGCTGCGCTGATACCACGCCACCGCGCCGGACGCCCATGGGCCCGACAGGCGCGTGCCGAGAAACGCCGCGCCGCCGCGTCTGGCGACGACGTAGAGCGGCCACGAGCCGGCGACCACGCCGGCCGTCCCCATCGCCGCGTAGTACCACCACCACGCCGGATGCTGCATCGTGAGGTACATCACCAGCGCGTCGGTGGCGTTGGGCAGCGCCATCACGCTCGAGTCGAGCACCGCGACCACGAAGACCCCGAGGCCACCGGCGCCGTCGGCCCAGGCACGCACGGCCTGCAGGAACGCAGAGAACATCCGGCGGCATTGTAGCGTCCGGACACGCGCGGTCCGTCTCACGCTTCCCGCGCCCGGCGGTCGCTGACATAATGCCTCCCTATGTCACGCGGACTCACTCGTGAACTCGCCGCCGAGTTCCTCGGCACCTTCGTGCTCATTGCCTTCGGCGCCGGGGTCGTCGCACAGGCGGTGCTGAGCGCCAACGCCAATGGCAGTTACCTGGCGATCAATCTCGGCTGGGGCATCGCCGTCATGTTGGGGGTGCTGGTGGCCGGCGGCGTGTCGGGCGCGCATTTGAATCCGGCCGTCACCGTCGCCCTGGCCGTGCATCGCGGCCTGCCGTGGGGCAAGGTGGCGCCGTATGCGCTCGCGCAGACCGCCGGCGCCTTCGCCGGCGCCGCGCTGGTCTTCCTCACCTATCACGAGGCGTTTGCCGCCTTCGATGGCGGCCTGCGCCAGGTGGCCGGCGCCCAGGGCACCGCCGGCATCTTCGCCACCTACCCGCAGCCGTTCCTGTCGATCGCCGGCGGCCTCGTCGACCAGATCGTCGGCACGGCGCTGCTGCTCATCGGGGTGTTCGCCATCGGCGACGCGAAGAACATGGCCGCGCCGTCGTGGATGGGGCCGATCCTGGTCGGGTTGCTGGTGGTCGGCATCGGCGTCGCCTTCGGCTTCAACGCCGGTTACGCCATCAACCCCGCACGCGACTTCGGCCCCCGGCTCTTCACGGCGGTAGCGGGCTGGGGCGGCGGCGTCTTTACCGCCGGCGGCGGGTGGTGGTGGGTGCCGATCGCCGGCCCGATTGTCGGGGCCGTCGTCGGCGGCGCGATCTACGACCTCTGCATCACGCGGCTCCATCCCGCGGGGAGCGCCCGATGAGCCGTTACGTGCTGGCCCTCGATCAGGGCACGACGTCGAGCCGCGCCATCGTGTTCGACCGCAGCGGCCGCGCCGTCGCGACCGCGCAGCAGGAATACCGGCAGATTTTCCCGCAACCCGGCCACGTCGAGCACGACCCGGAAGACATCTGGCGCAGCCAGCTCCAGACCGCGCGCGACGCCATGGCGCAGGCGGGCGCGAGCGCCGGCGAGATCGCCGCCATCGGCGTGACCAACCAGCGCGAGACGACCGTGCTGTGGGACCGCGCGAGCGGGGCGCCGGTGGCCAATGCCATCGTCTGGCAGAGCCGGGTCACGGCGGGCCTCTGCGATCGCCTCAAGGCGGCCGGCCACGAGCCCACCGTGCGCGCGCGCACCGGCCTCGTGCTCGACGCCTACTTCTCGGCGTCGAAGATCAAGCATCTGCTCGACACGACCGACGGCCTGCGCGCCCGCGCCGCCCGCGGCGACGTGCTCTTCGGCACCATCGACAGCTTTCTCATCTGGCGCCTGACCGGCGGCCGCGTGCACGTGACCGACGAGAGCAATGCCAGCCGCACGCTGCTCTACAACATCCACCAGCGGCGCTGGGACGACGACCTGCTGGAACTCTTCGACGTGCCGCGCCAGATGCTGCCCGAGGTGCGCGCCAGCAGCGAGATCTACGGCGAGTCCGCACCCGAACTCCTGGGCGGCGCGATCCCGATTGCCGGCGCTGCCGGCGATCAACAGGCAGCGCTCTTCGGGCAGGCGTGCTTCGAGGCCGGCGAGGCGAAGAACACTTACGGCACCGGCTGCTTCATGCTGCTCAACACCGGCGCCCGGCCGGTGGCGTCGCAGAAAGGCCTGCTGACGACGGTAGCGTGGCGGCTCGGCGACACCACCACCTACGCGCTCGAAGGGGCGGTATTCGTGGCCGGGGCGGCCGTGCAGTGGCTGCGCGACGGCCTGCGGGCCATCAACACCTCGGCCGACGTCGAACGGCTGATGCGCGAGGTGCCGGATTCCGGTGGCGTCTATCTCGTGCCGGCGTTTGTCGGCCTCGGCGCGCCGTACTGGGATCCACACGCGCGCGGCACCATCGTCGGGCTGACGCGCGACTCGCGCATCGAGCACATCGCGCGCGCGGCGGTGGATGCGATGGCGTACCAGACACGCGACGTCCTCGAAGTGATGCAGGAGGAGGCGGGCCTGACCCTGCCGCACCTCAAGGTCGACGGCGGCGCTTCGGCCAATGCGATGCTGCTGCAGTTCCAGGCCGATCAGCTCGGCGTGCCGGTGCGCCGGCCGGTGGTCGCCGAGACGACCGCGCTGGGCGCCGCGTATCTGGCCGGCCTCGCCGTGGGCTACTGGAACGGGCTCGACGACGTGCGCCACAACTGGGCGCTCGACCGCGAGTTCTCGCCGTCGATGGCCGCCGATGTCCGGGCCCGCGGCTATCGGGGCTGGCGGCGCGCGGTGGAGCGATCGCTCGGCTGGGCGACCGAGGGCTGAGGGCGCTCGCTTACACGGTCGGCGCGGCGCCGCGCGCGCCGAGCGCGCCGAGGACGATCGCCGCGGCGGTGGCGACGTTGAGCGAGTCCATCTCGCCGTGCATGGGAATCCGCACCGTCAGGTCCGCACACGCCAGCGCCACCGGCGTCAGGCCGTCACCTTCGGCGCCGACCAGCACAGCCGCCCGGGCCGGCAGGACCACGTCGTAGAGCGAGGGCGCCTCGTCGCCAGGCGTACACGCGATGATGGCCAGGCCGCCTGCGCGCAGACGGTCGAGCGCTCCGGGCCAGTCGAGGGTCGTAACCCACGGCAGACTGAGGGTGGCCGCCATCGAGGTGCGGATGGCCTTGCGGTAGAGCGGATCGCCGCAACCCGGTCCGAGCACGATGGCCTGCGCGCCGAGCGACGCGGCGTTGCGGAAGAGGCCGCCGATGTTGTCGGGGTTGTTCACGCCCTCGGCGACCACGACCAGGTCGAGCGATGGCCACGGCAGGGCCTCGAGTCCGCGCGGCAACGGACGCGCCGCCAGCGCCAGACACCCGCGATGGATGTTGAAGCCGACCACGCCGTTCATGACCGCCTGCGCCACTACGAACACCGGCGTCGTCGGATCCAGAACGGCGAGCGTCGCGGCCATGGCCTCGGCCGCCGTCTCGGTGAGCAGCAGCGAGTGGAGCAGGTGTCGTCGTCCGCGCACCAGCCGATCGACGACCAGTCGCCCTTCGGCCACGAACAGCCCGCGGGCGACGAGCGCTTCGGGGGCGGCCATGTCGCGGTAGGCCTCGAGCCGCGGATCGTCGAGGTCGGTCGGAATGACGACAGGCGCGGGCACGGAATAAGGGTCGCGGTCAGCGGATGATGGCAAAGCCGGCGGTGCTCATCGCCGAGGTCTCGCCGCGCCGGGCGGTGAAGCGCAGCACGTATTCGCCCAGGGCCAGGGAGCGCAGCGGCAGGTCCACCTGATACTGGCCGTTGCTGAGCGTCGCCGGCAGCGTCGCCAGCGCCTTGCCTTCGCGCGTGAGCACCTCGGCGGCGATGGCGGAGGGCGAGCTGTCGCCCCCGGCGACCTCCGTGCGCACGACGACGAGATCGGTCTGGCGGAACTCGCGGTCGGGGCTGGGGGCGCCGGCCTCGCCGCGGCGCAGCGCCTGGAAGGCCGCGGTGGTACGGGCGCGCACGAACACCGGCGTCGCCATCGCCAGCGTGGTGCCGCTCAGGTCGGGCACGGTGAGCGGCACTTCCCAGCGGTCCACGATCTCGCCGGCGGCGTCGGCGGCGCTGAAGCGCACCAGCACCGGGCCGGCCGGCACCTCCACATGCACGACTCCGGTGCCATCGGCCGTGATCGAGTTCTCGGCCTCGCCCAGCGGGCCGCCGCCCTCGTCCCGCACGTCCACCCTCAGACGTTCCGGGCGGTCCTTGAAACCGGGCACCGGACGCCACGTGGCCGACAACCGCACGGCGCCGTTGGCGCCGGGGGAGAAGCCGGTCTCGACATGCGCCACGCGGTTCTCGCGGCGCGCCTGGAGGTTCGTCAGGGCGCTCGAGACGGCCGGTTCGAGCGGCGGCGGCGCCACCGCCGTCATCTCTTCGGCCGACGGCGCCCAGTAGCCGCGCCGGGCGACCGTGCGCGCGCCTTTGCGCTTCACCTTGACGGCGATGCGGTGGAACTTGCCGTCGTTCAACTCGCGCGTCGGCGCGTAGCCGATGAGGTAGTGATGACTGGCGTCGCGGATGACCTTCTGTAGCCCGCGCGACAGATCGTTGGTGTTGACGATGGCGTGACCGCCGGTCTCGCTGGCCAGCCGGTAGAGTGTGCTGTGCACGAGCGTGCCCTGGCCGAGCCCGCGCGGGTCGAGGGTGTGGATGATGACGTTGCCGCGATTGGCTTCGCGCACCAGCGCCTGGAAGTCGGGCTCGAGCGAGACGTCGAACATCAGCGGGATGCCCTGCGAGACGACCAGCAGCGTCTTGCGGCCTTCGCGCAGTCCCGACAAGTGCATGACCAGCGCCTGGAGGGCCGTGATGACCACCTGCGACCGCACGCGGAAGACGTTGCGCGTGAGGTTCTGCGATTCCTCGAGCGCGCTGCGGCCGATGAAGTTGTCATTGCGCCCTTCGTAGGTCTTGATGTCGCGCACCAGCCTGGCGCGGTCGCGCGTCCACTGGAGGGCGCTCAGCGGCGTGATCGGGTTCATCACCGTGACCAGGTCCAGCGGGCCCATCATGGTGCCAAGGAACTCCGACAACGCCTTGCGCAGCGGCAGCATCTCCTGCGGGAAGCGGCCGAGATGGTAGTCGTCCATGAAGACGGCGAAGAGCCGCACGTCGTCGCGGCCGGCCTCGGCGATGGCGTGATCCTGCGAGCGGATCGGCAGCGCTTCGCCGTTGCCGCGCGGGGCGCCGTCGAGACGCACCAGCGTCGCTTGTTCGACGGTCTGCGGGATACCGTCTTCGGTCAGCTCGAAATCGCCGGGCGTGAGATCGGCCAGCGGCTCGTCGCCGTCACCGGTCACCGACACATCGACCAGCACCAGCTTCACACCCGAGCGGAAGACCGGCTGCGCGTCGGCGGGGGACGGCGCGGGCTCCTGTGAAGCGCCCGCGGGCGCCGGGGGCTGGACCTGCGGGGCCGGCGATCCGGCAGCGGGCTCGAGCGGCGCCGTGCGCGCCGCCACGAGGGTGACGGTCGCGGCCGCCATGCAGGCGGCCATCCACGGCAGGACGCGGCTCGTCATCCCGTCACCACTCCGTTTTCTGCACCACCGGCATCTGCAGCGCCCGCTCGCGATCCAGATCGAGCGAGCCGACGTGCAGGGCCAGCGGCGATTGCACCCACTTGTAGATCGACTGCGTGAAGAGCTTCGCGAAGCGTTCGGCGCAGGCGCTGAGATAGGCCGTATCGTAGCCCGGACAGACACTCGCCAGCGCCACCGCCACCTCGGCTGGCGACAGCTTTTCGCTGGCGTACAGGTGCAGGCAGGCGTCGAGGATCGGGAACGGCATCAGCTCCTGCTCGGCGACCTGCTGGTCGGCGAGTTCGGGGCCGGGCAGCGTGGCCAGCGTCGCGGCGATGCCGGCGAAGCCGAAGCGCACGTGCAGGCGATGCAGCAGCGCCTCCACCACCGTCTTGGGCACGTTGGCGATGACCGACAGCGATCCTTCCAGGTCACCGCCGATGGTCGTGTAGCCGACGGCCTTCTCGCTCATGTCCCCGGTCTGCAGGAAGAGCGCGCCGGAGGTGTTGGCCCAGTTCCACATGCGTTGGCCGCGCAGCCGCGCTTGTACGTTCTGACGCGTCATCTCGCCGGGTGGTTGCCCGCCGAGCATCTGGCGCGCCACCTCGACCTCGCGGTCGTAGGCGTCGTCGAGCGGGATGGTGTGGAGCGCCACGCCGAGCGCCGCAGCCAGCTCATGCGCGGCGCTGCGGGTCGCGTCCTGCGAGTGGCGCGACGGCATGTAGAAGGCGGTGACGAGCCCGCCGGCCGCGGCCGGGTCGGCGATTGCGGTCTTGCCCAGGATCCGGGCCGCTGCCCGCCAGGCCACCAGCAGCGTGAGCATCGAGTCGCGGCCGCCCGACAGCGCCAGGCCCAGTGAGCGGAAGGCGCCGGTCTTCGTGTAGTAGCTCTCGACGCCCATCGCCAGCGCTTCGAAGAGATCATCGAGCGCGTCGTCGCGGGCGTCGGTGGGCGGCGGCGAGGGCGGCGGCAGGAAGAAGCTGTCGCCGGCCGGGGGCGGATAGCTGAGGCCGCGCGCGTCGGCGGTCGCGCCGTCGCTGCGCAGCACGGCGACGGGACGCTCGCGGCGCACGTGGTGCTCGCAGTCGGCGCGCCAGGTTGTGTGTTCGAGGCGCAGGCGCCGCGTGCGATCCAGATCGACCACCGCCGAGGTCACGCCGGTGGTGAAGCGTGGGGCTTCATGTACCAGCCGTCCGTTCTGGAAGATGAACCCGCCGCCGTCGTAGATGAGCCCGTCCTGGCCACCGACGGCATTGGCGTAGACCAGCACCGTCTGGTTGTCGGCGGCGCGCGTGGCCAGCATCTCGCGGCGGGTGGCGACGATGCCCATGCGATACGGCGACGCCGAGACGTTGACGATGATCTCGGCGCCCGACAGGCATCGACGGCGCATCGGGCCATCCGGCGCCCAGGCGTCCTCGCACACCTCCACGCCCACGGTGCCGAAGTCGAACTGGAACAGGAAGTCGCCCAGCGGCAGGCCGGCGGCGTCGAGGGCGAGGCCGGGGCCGCCGCGCGAGAAGGTGCGCGCTTCGTAGAAGACGTTGTAGGTGGGCAGCTTTTCCTTCGGCACGCAGCCGAGAATGCGCCCGCGATGCACCACGGCGGCGGCATTGAAGAGCAGTGCGCCCACCGGCACGGCCAGCCCCAGCACGTACACGGTAGGGCAGTCGGTGGTGTCGGCGGCGAAGGACTCGAGGGCCTGGCGCTGGGCGTCGAGGAAGGCCCGCCACTGCACCAGGTCTTCGGGCGGATAGCCGCCCAGCACCTGTTCGGGAAACGCGCCGAGCATGACCTCCGATTCGGCCATCTCGCGGGCGGCCTCGAGCACCCGCGCGCGGTTCGAGCGCACGGCGCCGACGGTGGGGCTGAGACTGGACACCGCCAGCTTCACGAGTCGCATGCCTCAGCTTACCGCGTCCCGCCGGTGCGGGACGTGGACGGGAACCCCGCCGCCGGTCCGCTGCGTCCAACGGGGATGCTCGACATGCTGAAGCCGTTCGCGGCCGGACTGGTGACCTTCCTGGCCCTCGACCTCGTCTGGATCGGGCTGGTGGCCAACCGCTTCTACAAGCAGGAGCTGGCCGGCATCGCGCGCATGGACGGCGACAACTTCGCCATCCGCCTGGGCCCGGTGCTGGTGCTCTATCCGCTGATCATCCTGGGCCTGCAGCTCTTCGTGCTGCCGCGGGCGGCGGCCGGCCAGCCGTGGAGCGCGGCGCTCTGGGGCGGGCTGTTCGGCTTCATCGGCTACGGCGTCTACGACCTCACCAACTACGCGACGCTGACGCAGTACTCGCTGCGCATGACGGTGGTCGACATGTGCTGGGGCTTCGTGCTCTCGGCCGTGACCGCGGCGGCGATGGCGGCCGTCAGCAGCCCCGCGGCGCGCTGAGGCCCGCCCGGACCTCTCAAAGCCTCAGTCGGCCCGGCTGAGGCGCGTGACGGCGAGCGCGCGTTCGCCCAGCCACCGCCACGGCGAGGGCCGGCCAGCCTTGCTCAACCCGAAGCGCTTGATGGCGTGATGCTCGATGTGCGCGATGGCCTCGTCGATCGAATCGGTAACCAGCATCAGGTCGAGGTCCCCGGGAGAGATCGTGCCGGCCGTCACCATCGTCTGCAGCATCTCGCGGAACGGCTTCCAGTAGGCCGTGTCCATGAGCACCACCGGGAACTGCTTCACCTTGCCGGTCTGGATGAGCGTCAGCGCTTCGGTGAGCTCGTCGAGCGTGCCGAGGCCGCCCGGCATGCAGACGAACGCGTACGAATACTTGAAGAGCAGCACCTTGCGCACGAAGAAGTAGCGGCAGGTGACCCAGCGATCGAGATAGGGGTTGTGCGTCTGCTCGAACGGCAGTTCGATATTGCAGCCCACCGACGGTCCGCCGACGTCGCGGGCGCCACGATTGGCCGCTTCCATGATGCCCGGGCCGCCGCCGGTCATCACCGTGAAGCCGAGCCGTGCCACGGCCGCGCCCATGGCCCGCGCCTGGACGTAGACGGGATGGTCTTCCTTGAAGCGCGCCGAGCCGAAGATGGTCACGCACGGGCCCACGAAGTGCAGCGCGCGGAAGCCGCGGATGAAGTCGCGCCCGGCGCGCACCACGGTGCCGAGCTCGCGGATGCGGGCGCGCGGCCCTTCGAGCAGGACGATGTCGGGCGGAGTCTCGGGCGCCGGTGACGGCGCGACAGGCGTGACGGGAGACGACATGGGGCCTCTCCATCCTAGCAGCCAGAGACCGCGATGCGGCGTGGCTAGAACGAGAAGAGGTGGGTGTACTTGACCACCACGCCGCGGCCGGCCGCCACGCGGCCGTCGGTGTACTGCTGCTCGTTGTAGACGATGAAGAAGTCGCTGAGCGGGTGGTGGATGAGGTTGAAGCGGATGTTCGACGAGAACTGCCGGATGTCGTTGCGGTACTGGACCAGCGCGTCGAGGAACATGTTGGTGGTGAACGAATAGCCCGACCTCCAGTTCACCAGCGTGGTGACGAACGAGGCCGCCGGCAGGTCGAGCGCGATGTCGGTCACCTGCAGGCCGACGTCGAAGAACAGACGGTGGTTGGGCCGGTAGAGCATGCTGGCCTGCACGCTTTTCTGCGTGCCGCGCCAGAAGTCGCCGTGGGTGGTGCGGGCCGACAGCGACAGCGCCCGACTGTGGTCGGTCTCGACGACCCACAGGTGCTGGGTCCAGTCGTAGCGTCCCGCCGGAATCGCGACGTCGCTGCGGATCTTGAACGGACTGGTGATGGTCTCGGTGCGCGGCTCGAGTGCGTACTCGACGCGCGCGCCGTTGTTCCAGGTGATCTGCGTGGCAACGTGCGCCTGGCGCGTCGCCAGATCGCCGTTCGGCGAGTAGTAGTAGAACGCGCGGGCGTGCGGCTGCACCTGGCGGATGCCGCGGGCGCGCAGCCAGTCGGGCTGCAGGAACGACGCCCAGTCGACGAAATGGCGCGTCACACCGGTGCGGCGCACGAAGCCCATGTCGGCCTTGAAGCCTTCGTCGATGTTCATCAGCGAGTACTGCAGCCGCAGCGTGCTGTCCTCCCAGCCGATCGAGCCTTTTGCCGTGCCCTGGCCGCGGGTTTCGCCGGGCGTGTCCGAGCGGGCGGCGAAGCCGTTCAGCGACAGGCTCTTGAGCACGCGGAAATTGGCGTCCACGCCGACCACGCGGTTGTAGTCGTTGCCGTCGCCAGCCGACTGGCGCGACATCACGATGGCGCCGACGTCCGCGTTGCCGAAGACGTCGCGGCGCACGCGGGCCACGCTGTAGTTCTGGCCGGGCCGATCGCCCGTGCCCTCGCTCTGCATGCTCAGGGCGCCCAGGCCGACCTTGCCGGCGCGGCCGGTCACACGCAGGCCGCCGTAGAGCGGCGTCTGCGCGCCACCGTCGGTGAGTCCGATGCGGCGGCTGAAGAAGAGGAGCAGGTCTTCCTCGGGTGGACGAAAGCGGCTGGTCTGTCGCTGGTTGCGCGGGATGTCGCCGAAGTAGAAGACCCCGGAATTCTCGAGGAAGAACTCGCGCTTCTCGGGGAAGAACAGGCTGAACTGCGTGAGGTTGACCTGCTGCTCGTCGGCTTCTGCCTGCGCGAAGTCGGGGTTGGCGGTGGCATCGAGTGTCAGCGACGGCGACAGGCCGGCCTTCACGTCGAGCCCGACGCTGCGGTCGAGCGAGAAGTTGCCGCCGCCGAGCGGCCGCACGGTGCCGCCGAGCAGGTACGGCTTCACGCGGATGTTGCGGCCCTGGGCCAGGTCGGGCAGGCCGGTGAGTGTGCCGGCCGACGACGCCCGCACGAGGCTGAAGGCTCTGGCCACCGGGGACCAGTAAGTGACTTCGTTCTTCCGGCGGATGCGGCGCGCGAAGTTCAGGCCCCAGAGATGCCCGTCGCCCGGTTCGAAACGCAGCGTCTTGAAGGGGATCCGGAACTCGGTGGCCCAGCCCTCGGCCGAGGTCGTCGAGGCCACCCACCACACGGCGTCCCAGTTCGGGTTGACGTCGCGACCTTCGTTGGCAATCTGCGAGTCGGCGCGGGCGCCGCCGGCGTTGGTCGAGAAGATGAAGCCGTTGCGGCGATCGGCGAAGGTGTCGAGCAGCACCTCGAAGGTGTCCTGCTCGGCGCCGGAGAAGTCCTTGCGGATGTCGTTGACGACGATGGCGGCGGGATCGGCGTCACGGCACCGCGCGCCGATGTAGAGGAACTCGTCGTCGAAGGCCACGTAGACTTCGGTCGCTTCGGTCGCCGCAAACCCTTCGCGCGGATCCGACTGGACGAACGCGTCGGCAGCCGGGGCCGATTGCCACACCGCGTCGTCGAGAACACCGTCCACCGTGACGGGCGTCGTCGCGCGCACGGCGGTGAGCGTGCGCCGCCCGTCGTTCGACGACACGGTGAGCGTTTGCCCGGCAGCGGACGTCGCGGCAGTCAGAAGGGCAGCGACTGCAATCCATGAGCACCCGACGCGCGACGACATCCGGCGGTAGTGTAACGCGAGCGTGCGTGACAATGTTTGACAACCGGCGTCGGCGTCGGGTTCACTCTCTCTGGAACACCCTGGAGGTCGGAGAGATGCGATTGATGGCGAGAGTTGGGCTCCTGACGCTGTGCCTGCTGGCGACGACGGCCGCCGCGGTCATGGCGCAGGCGACAGGACAGATCTCGGGCGTCGTCACCGACGGCTCCGGCGCAGTACTGCCCGGCGTCACGGTGGAGGCGACCAATGCGGGCACCGGCGCCGTGCGTACCGCCGTCACCGGTTCCGACGGGCTCTACACGCTGCCGCTGCTGCAGCCCGGTGTCTACACCGTGCGGGCGACCCTCGAAGGCTTCCGTGTCGGCCAGCAGGACGGCGTCCGTGTCACGGTGACCGAGACGGCGCGTGCGGTCTTCCAGCTCGAGGTCGGCCAGATCAGCGAAACGGTCACGGTCACGGCGCAGGCCACGCTGGTCGAAACCGCCAACGCGACCCGCGGCATCGTCATCGACCAGCAGAAGGTCGTCGACCTGCCTCTCAACGGCCGCAACTTCACGCAGCTCGGCACGCTCATCCCGGGCGTCGTCGCGCCACCCGTCGGTCTGGGCGGGCAGAACGGCGATGCCACGCCGGGCGGCTTCGGCAACGCCACCGGCGGCTTCAACGTCAATGGCATGCGCAATCAGTCCAACAACTTCCTGATGGACGGTGCCACCAACAACGACACCTTCAATACCGGCTTCGTGCTGCGCCCGCCGCCCGACGCCATTGAGGAATTCAAGATCCTGACGCACGCCTTCGGCGCCGAGTTCGGCAGGAACGCCGGCGCGGTGGTGAACGTGGTGACCAAGTCGGGCAGCAACACTTTTACCGGCGCGGCCTGGAACTTCAACCGCGACGACGCCCTGCAGGCCCGCAACTCCTTCGCGCCGGGCGACCAGCCCAAGCCGGTGCTGAAGCAGAACCAGTTCGGCGTCGCGCTTGGTGGGCCGGTCGTCAGGAACAGGCTCTTCGGCTTCGGCTACTACGAGGGGTATCGCAACAAGTCGGGTACGACGACCAACATCCTCGTGCTCTCAGAGGCGCAGCGCGCCGGCAACTTCGGCGCGACCACCATCCGCGACCCCCTCACCGGAGCGGCCTTCCCGACCAACACCATTCCGGCCGGCCGCATCAGCCCCGTAGCGGCGCGTTTGCTGAGAGAGTTCGTGCCGCTGCCGAATGCCGCCAACAACTTCTACGTGGTCTCGCCGACGCTCGAGGACGTGCGCGACATGGTGGGGGGACGCCTCGACTACCAGATGAGCGACCAGCAGTCGATGCTCTTCCGCTACATGCGCAGCGAAACCGACCGCACGACGCCTCGCGTCATCGCCGCCGTCGACCAGCAGGCGACGGCGACCCTGCAGGACGGGCTGGTTTCCCACAACTACGTGCTGCGCTCGAACCTCATCACGCAGACCCGGGCTTCCATCAACCGGATCGACGCCAACCCGAACGTGACGAGCGGTCTCAGCCCGCGCGACTACGGCATCAACTTCGCCAACACCAACCCGCTCGCCGCCGGATTGCCCTCGATTGCCGTGCAGGGCTTCTTCGGCGGCGGCGTGAACGCACTCGGCGACCCGCAGCAGCCGTTCGTTACACGCGTCAACCACGTGTGGCAGGTGGCCAACGACGTCACCTGGATCGCCGGCCGGCATTCGCTGAAGTTCGGCATGGATGTGCGCCGCGAGGCGATGAACATCGCCTTCATCAACCGGCCCAACGGCGACCTCACCTTCACCGGCGGCCTCACCGGCAACGCCGCGGCCGACTTCCTGCTCGGGCTGCCGGCGCAGGCGCGGGCGACGACGCAGCAGGTCACCCAGGATGGCTACGGCTGGCTCTTTGCGGGCTACCTGCAGGACGATGTCCGTCTGACGCCCAGTCTGACCGTGAACCTCGGCGTGCGCTATGAACTGCCGCTGCCGTTCATCGACAAGAACGACGCCATCGCCGGTTTCCGCGCCTCGCAGCAGTCCACCGTCTATCCCAATGCGCCTCGTGGCCTCGTCTATCCTGGGGATGGCGGCGTGCCGCGCGGCATCGTGCCCACCGACAAGAACAACATCGCGCCGCGCGTGTCGCTGGCATGGGACCCGTTCGGCGATGGGCGGACCAGCGTGCGTGCCGCCTTCGGTGTGTTCTACGACGCGCTGGCCGGTCAGGGCGACTTCTTCCAGAGCGGCGTGTTGTCGCCGCCCTTCACCCCGCTCGTCGAGCTGAACACGCCGACGCCCATCACCATCGCCGACCCGCTGGCGGCGGTCGCCGGTCCGCCGAACGCGTTCCCGGCGGCGCTCACCATCATCGGCTGGGGTGATGACTTCAAGTCGCCGAAGGCCTACCACTTCAACGTCGGCGTGCAGCGGCAGCTGGCCAGCCGACTCGGTGCCGAAGTGGCCTACGTCGGCTCGCGCGGTTTCAATCTGCCGATGTTCCTCGAAGTGAATCCGGGCGTCTTCACGCCGGGGCAGACCACGCGCGGCGCGCGCGTGCTGCCGGCCTACTCGCTCGTGCGGCCCACTTTCTCGGTCGCGCAGTCGTGGTTCGACTCGCTGCAGGCCAGCCTGCGGCTGCTGCCGTGGAAGGGGTTGAACGCCACCGCGTCGTACACCCTCGGCAAGGCCACCGACCACGTGTCGGGGCTCAACATCGGCGGTGAGTCACGGCCGGTGCTGCCGGTGGTGCAGGGCGACGAGGCGAGCATCGACGCGGCGCTGGCGGCCGAGAAAGGGCCGGCCCTCTTCGATGCCCGTCATCGCTTCGTGCTCAGCTTCGGCTACGAACTGCCGCGGCTCGAGTCGCGGCCGGTTGCCCTTCGTGCTATTGCCGGCGGATGGCAGCTGAACGGCATCTACCAGGCGCAGACCGGTTTTCCCTTCTCGGTCAACTACGGAGGTGTGCTCGACATCCGCTACATGACGCAGCGGCCAGACGTGACGTGTGACCCGAACAACGGGCCGAAGACCACGGCGCAGTGGTTCGACACCAGCTGCTTCGTGGCCCGCTCCCTGGCTGACTCCGGCGCGCGGCCGGGCAACGCCGGCCGCAACACCGTGCGTGGGCCGGGGTTTCAGAGCACGGACCTCTCGATCTTCAAGAACTTCGACTTCCTGGGCCATCACCGCGTGCAGGCTCGGATCGAGGCGTTCAACGTGTGGAATCAGGCGCGCTTCCGCAATCCGAATGGCACCTTCGGCGCGACGCCCTTCGGGCGCATCACCATCGCAGAGGATGGCCGGGTCATCCAGCTGGCGCTGAAGTACTCGTTCTAGGGACTGGGGGCTGGGGCGCACTGGGTGCTGGGGGCTAGGGCGGGTCGCGTCACACGGTCGCGTCGCCGAGGCGACGCACGCGTCTGTCGCCCGCTGGACGCTGCCCGCCCTAGGCCCAAGCCCCTAGCACCCAGTCCCCGATGAAGCCCTAGCACCCAGCACCCAGCCCCCTATGAAGCCCCAGCCCCCAGCCTCCAGCCCCCAGTCTCTCCTTGTGAGCCGCCGGACCGTGCTGGGCGGACTCGTCGCCGGCACGGCGTTCGCGGCCTCGAGGCGCCTCTTCGCCCAGGCGTCGGGCATCGTGACGGCGCCGGGCGTGCGGCCGGTGGTGACCGACGGCGTCGCCTCGACGCTGGTGGGTGACGACGGCGCGGTGGTGTGGGCGCGGGCGGACCGCGCGGCCCGGATGATCGTCGAATACGCGACCTCGGACAGGTTCCGTAACGCGCGGCGGGTGGTGGGGCCCTCGGCCCTCGAGAGCCACGACTTCACGTCGCGCGTGCATCTGACCGACCTGCCGCGCGGGCAGACGGTGTTCTACCGGGTGTCCTTCCAGGATCTCTCGGACATCCGCCGCTTCAGCGAGCCGATCGTCGGCCAGCTCGGCACCGCGCCGGCTCCACGCACGCGCGATGTGTCGCTGGTGTTCTCGGCCGATACGGTGGGGCAGGGCTGGGGCCTCGCCCCGGCGTTTGGCGGCATGCTCACCTACGCCAGCATGCTCGGCGTCGCGCCGAATCTGTTCGTGAACCTCGGGGATGCGATCTACGCCGATGCGCCGCTGCAGGCGGAGGTCACGCTCGACGACGGCCGCGTGTGGAAGAACCTCACGGTCGAGGCCAAGAGCAAAGTGGCCGAGACGCTGGCCGACTACCGCGGCAACTACCGCTACAACCTGCAGGACGCGCACATGCGGCGCTTCAACGCCGCGGTGCCGCAGCTCACCGTGTGGGACGACCACGAGGTGCGCGACAACTGGTACTTCGAACGCCGCCTCGACGATGACCAGCGCTTCAGCGAGAAATCGGTGGCGATGCTGGCCGCGCGCGCGCGGCAGGCGTGTTTCGAATACACGCCGATGCCGGTCGACGGCGTCGATCCCGAGCGGCTGTACCGCTCGGTGCGCTACGGGCCGCTCGAGGTGTTCCTGCTCGATCACCGCAGCTACCGCGGGCCCAACAGCGAGAACCGCCAGGCGACACTCGGCGACCCGTCGGCGCTGATGGGCGCCGCCCAGCTGGCGTGGTTGAAGCGGGCGCTGGTCGCCAGCACCTCGACCTGGAAGGTGATGGCCAGCAGCCTGCCGATCGGGCTGGTGGTGCGCGACTTCCCGTCGCATTTCGAGGCGGTCGCCCAGGGCGACGGCGGCGGCCCCCTCGGGCGCGAGCTCGAGATCGCGGATCTGCTGCGCTTCATCAAGGACGAGCGCATCGACAACGTCGTCTGGATCACCGGCGACGTGCACTACGCCGCGGCCCATCACTACGATCCGGCGCGGTCGCGCTTCACCGAGTTCGCGCCGTTCTGGGAGTTCGTCGCCGGGCCGCTCCATGCCGGCACCTTCGGGCCCAACGCGCTCGACCCGACCTTCGGCCCCGAGGTGCGCTTTCTCTCGATTCCCGACGGCATGAAGCCAAATCGGCCGCCGTCCGAGGGGCTGCAGTTTTTCGGCCGCTTCGTCGTCGATGCCAAGACCGAGGCTCTGAGGGCCAGCCTGCACGAGCGAGGCGGCCGCGAGATCTTCGCCACGACGTTGCCGCCGAGCCGGGCGTGACCGCGCGGGCGACGTTTCTCCTCAACTACGTCGCGTATCAGGCCGGATGGCTGGCGGCGATCGGCGGCGCCGCCACCGGTCACGGCGCCGCCGGCGCCGGGTTCGCTGCCGCCCTCACCGCCGCGCACGTGGCGCTGGCCCCCGATCGCCGTGGCGAGGCGGCGCTCGTGGCCGCCGCGCTCGTCACCGGGCTGGCCGTCGAGTCGTGGCAGATCGGGTCGGGCACCTACCGGCTGCTCGAAGGCGCGCCGGCCGGGGGCGTGCCCTTCTGGCTCCTGATGTTGTGGGCACAGTTTGCGACGACGTTCCGCTTCAGTCTCGCGCGCGTGATGACCCGTCCTGCGCGCGCCATGCTCTTTGGCGCCATCGGCGGGCCGCTGGCGTTTCTCGCCGGCGAGCGGTTTGGCGCCGTGGCCCTGCAGGTGCCGCTGGGACCTGGTCTTGCGCGGCTGGTCGTGGCGTGGGCGCTGGCGCTCGGCGGCCTGGCCTGGCTGACGCGACGGATGGCGGCCGTCGAGGCGACGTATCGCGGCGCGTGAGCCTCGCGGCGCGCCGCTAGGTCGAGGTGTCGCGCAGCAGCGCGCCGACCTGATCCACCAGAATCTGCCGCGTCACCGGCTTGTGGAGCAGCACCGTATGCGGCGCGTGCGCGATCCCGGCTTCGAGCTCGTCGGCGTAGCCGGAGACGAACAGCACCTTGACGTCGGGGCGGCGGGCGCGGATGGCGCTCGTGAGCGCCGGGCCGCTGACGTTCGGCATGACCACGTCGGTGATCACGAGGTCGATCTCGTCGTGGCGCGCCTAGAAGGTCTCGAGGGCGTCGCGGCCATCGGCCGCCTCGATCACGGTGTAGCCGGCGCGCTCGAGGAAGCGCGAAAAGAGCCCGCGCACCTCGGGATCGTCTTCAACCAGCAGCACCGTGGCGCTGAGCGGCTCGTCGAGCACAGGCGGCGGCACGTCGCGCGGCCGTGGCGCCGCCCGCGCCGCATCGAGCACGGCCGGCAGCAGCACGTGCACGGCGGTGCCGGCGCCGGGCGCGGTGTCGATCCAGGTGTAGCCTTCGCTCTGCTTGACGATCCCGTAGACCATCGACAGGCCGAGGCCGCTGCCTTTGGTGCTGTCCTTGGTGGTGAAGAAGGGCTCGAACGCCTGCGTTGCCGTGTCTTCGTCCATGCCGCACCCGGTGTCGCGCACCGATAGCAGCACCCAGGCCCCGGCCGGCACCCGCACCGGCAGCGATTCGTGCGCCCACGGCTCGTCGAGATCGAAGTTGGCGGTCGAGATCTCGAGCGTGCCGCCGTCGATCATGGCATCGCGGGCGTTGATGGCGAGGTTCAGCACCACCTGTTCGATCTGGCCGGGATCGACCTTGACGGCCGCCAGATCCGGCGTCAGCGTGCTCACGAGCCGCACGTCTTCGCCGATGACGCGCGTCAACATGCGTTCGAGCGTGCGCACGGTGACGTTGAGGTCGAGCACCTCGGGCAGCAGGATCTGCCGGCGGCCGAACGCCAGCAGCTGGCGCGTCAGCGAGGCGGCGCGATCGGTCGCGGTCTGAATGCTGCGCAGCAGCCGCCGCCGGGCCGGGCCGTCCACCGCGGTGCCGAGGGCTTCGGCGTGGCCGCTGATGACCTGCAGCAGGTTGTTGAAGTCGTGCGCGACGCCACCGGCGAGGCGGCCGAGCGCACCGATCTTCTGTGACCGGCGCAGCTGTTCGGTCAGGTCCTTGTTGTCCTGCAGCGCCGTCTCGAGCCGGGTGCGATCGCCGCGGTCGTGCACCGTGACCAGCGATCGGCCGGAGCTGTCGAGCGGCTCGACCTGGACGTCGGCCGGACACGACTCGCCGTCGCCACGCGTGTAGGCGGTCGTGCGTCGCGGATGCGGACTGGGCGGGGCGAGCGGGCCGCTCACGTCGAGACCGGGCGGCGCGGTGATGTAGCGGTCGAGCGGCGCGCCTTCGAGCGTCGAGGCTGGCACGCCGAGCAGGCGTTCGAAGGCGGCGTTGACGCGCACGAGACAGCCGTCGCGATCGACCACCGCCAGCGCCCCGGCGACCGCATCGATCGGCACGGCGAGCGCCGGCTCGGAGGTCGAACGGCGGCGGATGCGCTTCAGGGCGCCACCGAGCGCGTCCTGGTCCGCCGGCACGGCCTGTCCGCGGTCCATCAGCCAGGCGCGTTCGAACGGCGTCATGGCCAGCGGAACACGCCGATCGCCGGCGTCCCCTTGCGGTGGGCGGGTGCGGTGCGCCATGTCGTGGTGCCCTGCGTCATCCTCACACACATTTCCAGTTTTCGGAATCGGCAGCTGGGCCGCGCACTTGAATGCCGACGCGGTGACGGGCGCCGTCAGGCGTCGAACATGCTCTCGGTGGCACGCACCTGCTCGCCGACGTCGGCCACCAGATGGTCGATCTGGCCGAGCAGCACCATCCGCTGCGCGAGCGGCAGGGAGACGGATGCACGGTCGAGCTCGGTGGCGTCCTGTGCAGCCTGGTCGGGGAGCGGGGTCACCCAGTAGCCCATCCAGTCGGCCAGCTGGCACGCCACCGATACCCGCACCAGCATGTCGGTCGGCCCGACCGCGCCGGCGTCGTGGTGATGGCCGGCCACGTCCTGGAACACCTGCGGCAGCTGCAACTGCTGCGCGAACCACTGGCCGGCCTCGCAGTGATCCATGCCCATGAGCGCCCGTTCCAGCCGCAGCAGCTCGGTCCCGCGCGTGTCAGCGGCGTCGAGGAACGCCGGGTACTGCGTCGGATGGGCGACGATGAGCGCCATCCGGCCGAGGTCGTGGAGCAGGCCCGCCGTGTAGGCGTCCGGAGCATTGCCGCCGAGGCGCAGCGCCATCTGCTCGGCCGTCGACGCGCAGGCGATGTTGTGACGCCAGCACCGCCGCACCGCCGGCAGACCGAGCGACTGTCCGAGGTAACGGCGCAGGCCGATGGTGGCGGCCAGCGAGCGGATCCGCGCAATCCCGAGCAGGGTTGCGGCGTGGCGGATGCTCGTCACCTCGCCCCGGATGCCGTAATAGGCGGTGTTGGCCGCCCGCAGGACCTCGGCGGCGATGGTGGCGTCGGCGGACAGGGTGTCGGAGACCTCGCCGAGCCCGACGTCGTCCTTGGCCAGCAGCCCCAGCAGACTGACCGCGACCGACGGGATTGGCGGCAGCTCGCAGTTGCGCCGCAACAGCCGCGCTTTGCCCGGGGCGGCGCCGCCGATACCTGGTGCCATCAGTTGTCCGTTGGTCTCCACCTCGGCCTCGGAGGAGAAATCGGCAGCGGCGTGGCTGGCTCCAGTCCGCCGCAATCGGCTGCCTAGGGGTCTTTGTGACCCATGAGCGCGGCGACGTGTTTGAGCAGGGCGCTTCTCGTGACCGGCTTGGCCACGTGCGCGGCGTGCGGATCCTGGCTGCCGAGCTCCAGCTCGTCGGTGTAGCCCGAGACGAACAGCACGCGCACGTCGGGCCTGCGCGCGCGCAGCGCGCTCGCCAGCGACGGCCCGCTGACGTTCGGCATCACGACGTCGGTCACCACGACGTCGATGTCGTCGGCGTGGCGCTCGAACATCTCGAGCGCTTCGCGGCCATCTCCGGCCTCGTGCACCACGTAGCCGCCGTCGCGCAGGAAGGTCGTGAACAGCGTGCGCACTTCGGGATCGTCTTCAACCAGCAGCACCGTGCCGCCGGTGGACTCGAGGCGGCTCTGGGGGCCGGCGTCGTCGCGCGGCGCCGGCACCACGTCGTCGTGCACCGCCGGCAGCAGGACGTGGACGCTGGTGCCGGCGCCGGGCGCCGTTTCGATCCACGTGAAGCCGCCGCTCTGCTTGACGATGCCGTAGACCATCGACAGGCCGAGGCCGCTGCCGCGGCTGGCGTCTTTGGTCGTGAAGAACGGCTCGAAGGCCTGCGCCGCGGTGTCCGGGTCCATGCCGGTGCCGGTGTCGAGCACCGACAGCAGCACCCAGTCGCCGGCCGGTACCGGCACCGGCAGTGACGGATGGCTCCACGCGTCGGCGAGGATGAAGTTCGCGGTCGCCACTTCGAGCGTGCCGCCTTCGGCCATGGCGTCGCGGGCGTTGATGGCGAGGTTGAGGAGCACCTGTTCGATCTGGCCCGGATCGACCTTCACACGCCGCAGGTCCGGCGCCAGTGAGGTGACAAACTGCACGTCTTCGCCGATGACACGGCCGAGCATGTGCTCGAGCGACAGCACGGTGACGTTCAGGTCGAGCACCTGCGGCACCAGCACTTGCCGGCGGCCGAAGGCGAGCAGCTGGCGCGTGAGCGAGGCGGCGCGATCGGTGGCGCGCTGGATGCGCTGCAGCAGCCGGCGCCGCGACGGATGGTCGAGCCCTTCGGCGCCGAGCGTTTCGGCGTAGCCGCCGATCACCTGCAACAGGTTGTTGAAGTCATGCGCGACGCCGCCCGCCAGGCGGCCGAGGGCGCCGATCTTCTGCGACCGTCGGAGCTGCTCCGCCAGATCGTGGTTGACGCTGAGCGCCTCGGTGGCGATCTGGCGCCAGCGCTGGCTGCGCAGGGTCACGAAGACCGGTGCCGTCGGGCCGTGGCCCGCCGGCGTGAAGACCAGGTCGACCGGGACGACCTCGCCGTCACGCGTCATGGTCACGGTGAGCGTGGGCGGTCCGGCCTCGGCGGAGTCGCCGGCGGCCGGTGCCGACGGCAGCAGGGCCAGCAGGTCGCGGCCTTCGCAGGCCGCGGCCGATGGCTGGCGAAGCTCGGCGGCGAAGCGCTCCGACGCCTGCAGCACGCGGCCCGCCGAGTCGACCAGCGCCGCGCCGTCACCGGCGTGCTCGAACAGGAGGTGCCAATCGGCGGCCGGGCCGACCTCGGTGGACGTCGGCACGGCCTCGGCATGGTCGGTCGTGCGCGCGAGCGTGAGGCGCAGGCGGTCGTGCGGGGTGGTCTCGGCCGGCACCCGCGTCAACACCCAGCGGACCACCTCCATGGGCGAGGCCTCGGCGGGGAGCAGGTCGGCGTCGAGCTGGACACCGTCGTCGGCGGGGACACTGGCGGGGGCCAGCACCGCGACGGGCGTACGCCTGGAACCGGTATGCGCGCGCAGGCGCCGGCAGACATCGAGCGCGTCGAAGGTCGGCGGCGCGTCGCGCAGCACCACGGCGTCGGGCGCGTGCATCACGAGCGCCGACAAGGCGGCGCTGGCGTCGGTCACCGGTTCCACCCCGTAGCCCTGCCTGTCGAGCAGGACCGTCAGCTGGCGCCGGAATTCATCGGTGCCGCCAGCCACCAGTACCGTCCGCCGTGCCTGGGGGAGGGGTCCGGCACGGCGCCCCGGAAACTGAGTACTCACGTCGTTCCTTCCGCCGCTGGACCTGCAAATCCGGCCGCCGGACCATCATCGCATCACCGCTGCACGGAATTTCCCATGAGAACGATTATTCTGTGCAAATGCCGGCGCGACGTCAGGCGGCGCTGTGTGTGAGCTTGCGGGCCCAGCCGAGCGCGTCGGCGTAGGCGTCGGGCAGCGCGTCGGCGGCCAGCCCGAGCGCGGACGTGATGGCGGCGGCTTCCTCCCATCGCCCCTGCTCGAAGTGCACGACCGCGTCGAGCGCCTGACGCGCGCCGTTGCCCTCGCCGAGCAGGGCCTCCAGGATTTCCGGATCGAGGGGCAGCTCTTTGGTCACCACGTCCATCGGATGGCCGAGCAGCGCGTCGAGCAGCGAGCACAGCCCGAGCAGGAAGTAGGCGGCGCCGTTGTCCGAGCGGTCGAGCGCCTGACCGAGGAGCTCGCAGCACCGGGCGCGGATGACGGTCATCGTCACCAGTTCTCCCGGGCCCTTGTTGAGGCCGGCCAGCGCCCAGATCGAACTCCACTTGCGCACCTGGTCGAGGCCGAGCAGCAACAACGCCTCGCGGATCGAGTGGACCTCGCGCCGCAGGCCGAAACCGGCCGAGTTCACCGAACGCAGCACCCGGTATGAGAGCGCGGCGTCGTGTTTCAGCAGGTCTTCGATCGCGCCGAGCGAGACCGACGGCTGATTCAGGGCCGCCACCAGCCGCATCTGCGTCAGCTGATTGGCCGGCAGGGCGCGGCCCGAGAAGGTCACGGGCCGGCAGAAGTAGTAGCCCTGAAAGAGCGAGCAGCCGGCCGTGCGAGCGCGCTCGAACACCTCGGCGGTCTCGACCTTCTCGGCGACCACGGTGACGCCGGCGGCCAGCAGGCGTCTGGTTGTCTCCAGCAGCTGGTCGGCGCCGAGCGCCAGCACGTCGAGCTTGACGAAGCGCGCCAGCGGCACGAGGGCCTCGGCCGCCGAGCCGGGCACGAAGTCGTCCAGTGCGATGGCAAAGCCGCGCTCGCGCAGCGACGCGCACATCTCGATGACCTCGGGCGTCACCGCCACCGTCTCGAGAATCTCGAGCACCACCTGCTCGGGATCGAGCAGCCCGCTCGTATCGGCGAGCAGCGTGTGCATGTCGAGATTGATGAAGGCGCGCCGGCCGTCGGTCAGCGTGTCGAAGCCGATGCCGAGCAGCGCGTCGCCGATGACCCGGGCCGACACATTGCCATTGCCTTCCACACACGACTGGTCGGCGGCTGCGGCCCGGTAGAGCAGTTCGTAGCCGAAGACCTGCTGGCGGGCGTCGAGAATCGGCTGGCGCGCGACGTGAACCTGATCGAGTGTGACCGTCATGCCAAGAGGGACATCGGCCGGCGCGACGGGGTCTTGAATGCGGCGCCGCGCGGCTGCGGCCGGCGTCAGGACTGGAACAGGCTGTCGAGTTTGTCGAGGAGCGTGCGCGACGTGAAGGGCTTCTGCAGCAGGTGTTCCACCGGCTCGGCGCCGGCGAACACCGGTTCGGAATAGCCCGACATGAACAGCACCGGGACCTCGGGGTAGCGGCTGCGGATGCGACGCGCGACTTCGAGCCCGTTGCCGCCCGGGAGCACGAGGTCGGTGAGCAGCAGGTCGAGGCCGGTCAGGCCGTCGCACGCCGCCTCGGCGCCCGTCAGCCCGTCTGCCAGGTGCACGACGTGACCGGCGCGGCGGAGGATCTCGGCCACGATGTGGCGCACGTCCGCTTCGTCTTCGACCAGCAGCACGACCTTGCCGCCGGCGCGCGGCGCCACCGGCCGGGGGGGCGCCGGACCGACGTCGCGGTTCTGGCCCGGCGCCCACGGCAGGTAGAGGCGCACGCTGGTGCCGGTGCCGGGGACGGAGTGCACGCTGATGTGGCCGCCGGCCTGCTCGGCAATGCCGCGACAGATCGACAGCCCGAGCCCGGCGCCGCGGCCCGGGCCCTTGGTGGTGAAGAACGGCTCGAGGGCGTACCGGCGGACGTCCTCCGACATGCCATGCCCCGTGTCGTCCACCTGCAGACACACCCACGGGCCATCGCCGGTGACGCCATCGGCCGCCGGTGCTTCGGTCACGCGGGTCGTGGCGATGACGAGGCGTCCGCCCTCGGGCATGGCCTCGCGGGCGTTCAGGGCGAGGTTGAGCACCACCTGCGCGACGTGCGCATGGGCCATGTTCGCGGTGGCGGGGGTGGCGCTCAGTTGCCAGTCCACCTCGATGGTCTCGCCGAGCGTGCCGGTGATGAGCGAGCGGAGGCCGTCGAGCGCGCCGTTGACGTCGATGACGGACGACGTCGTGGGATTGCGCCCCGAGAAGGTGAGCAGCCCGGAGGTGATGCGCGACGCCTGGGCGACGGCGCGGCCGAGCGCGTCCACACGGCTGCGCGCCGAGTCCGGCAGCGCCCCTTCCTCGGCCATCGCGTCGAGATGGCCCTGCATCACCGTCAGCAGGTTGTTGAATTCGTGTGCCACGCCGCCCGACAGCTTGCCAATCACCTCCATGCGCTGCGCGGCCAGCAGGCCGTCGTCGATCCGCCTGAGCGCGGTCACGTCGGTGAAGGCCGTGAGGTAGCAGTCGCGGCCGTCGAGGGCAATCCGGTTGGTCTGGGCGAGCAGCTGCAGTTCCTGGCCGCGCGCGGTCTTCAGGCGCACCAGGCGGCCGGCATGTGGCTCGGCCGTCACGTCGGCCAGTTGCCGTTCACGATCGGGCGCGTCGCGGTAGTAGCCGAAGTCGTAGACCGTGCGGCCTCGCAGCTCCCGGGCCGAGTAGCCCGACAGGGCCTCGGCCACGGCGTTGACCGCCATCAGTTCGCCGGTATCGACAGCGCTGACGACCAGCGGCAGCGGGCTCGCCTGAAACAGCGCCTGCAGCGCCGAGTCACTGCCTCCGGGCCCGTCGGCAGACTGGCCTGAGACGAACGATCGGACGGCCGTTGACAGCCGGGGGGGCTCATTCATCCACTCACGCATCCAGCGACGCCTCGAGACACCGTCACGGGGAGGCTCGAGTTAGACGGGGCTCGAAATCCTCGTCAGGCGCGATCGCGCCCCATCCGGGTCGACCGGATACTACACATTCACGAATGGGTTGCACACTATATTTTTGATGAGCTGGCTTCGATCCGGCGGGACCGGTCAGGCACCGCGGGGCCGTCGGCGCCGGCCGCCGGCCAGCCGCACTCGTGCTAAGTTCTGGCCGTGTCCGTGGACCCGTTGATGCCCGTCCGGGGAATCGGTCCGCCGCCCGTCGAGTGGCTGGTCACCGTCAACCGCCAGTCCCTGGCCGTGCGGCTGCTGGCGACGACCGTCCACGACGTCAACAACATCCTGCAGGTGATGAGCGGCGCCGCCGAAGTGCTGGCGCTCGACCCGACACCCGCGGCGGTCGCCCGGCGCACGACCTCAATTGTCGGGCAATCGGCCGCCGCGACGGCGGTCCTGCACAATCTCATCGCCTTCGTGCGCGCCGACAGTCCCGCGCTCGAGGGCGCGCGCCCACTGGTCCTGGCGCAGCAGGTGCTGGCGTTGCGCCAGCACGCGTTCAAGAAGCTGCGGTTGACGGCGGCGGTCGAGGGCGACGACCTCGAATGCGCGATGGCGCGCCATCGTCTCCAGCAGGTGCTGCTCAATCTGGTGCTGAATGCGGAGCAGGCGCTGGCGGGGCAGGCCGGTGGCGCCATCCGCCTCAGGGTGCACGGCGGCGACCCGGTGGCCATCGAGGTGGCCGACAATGGCCCCGGAATCGACCCCGTCCGGCAGGCGGCGATCTTCGGCTGGCCACCGGGGCCCGGTGCGGTGGCCGGCGCCCTCGGCATCGGCCTGCAGGTGACGCGCGCCCTGGTCGAGGAGGCCGGCGGCACCCTGGCGCTCGAGACGCCGCCCGACGGCGGAACCCTGGCCGTCGTGACGCTGAAGCCTCTAGGCCGCTGACACCGCTTCGTCGCCGCCGAGGCGGTTCAGTTTGTCGATGAGCGTCGTGCGGCTCAGGTTGAGCAGGCGCGCCGCCTGGCGCTTGTTGCCACCGGTCTTCTCGAGGCCACGGCGGAGCAGTTCGCGTTCGAGCTGCGTCATCACCGAGGTGAAGTCGAGGCCCTCGTCGGGAATCGTGACCGGCGTGAGCAGCGACGACTGACCCGGGTGGCGCACGTCGTCTGGCAGCATCGACGGCGCGATCTCGCGCTCGCCGCCGCTCATCGCCACCGCGTGCTCGATGGCGTTCTCGAGCTGCCGGATGTTGCCGGGCCACGCATAGTCCATCAGCGCGCGCAGCGTCGCCTGGCCGAGCACCTTGCCGGTGAGGCCGTTGCTCTTGCACGACTTGAGCAGGAAGTGCTGGGCGATGAGCGCGATGTCCTCGCGGCGGCTGCGCAGCGGCGGCAGCGTGAGCGGCACCACGTTCAGCCGGTAGAAGAGGTCTTCGCGGAAGGTGCCTTCCTTGACCAGCCTGCGCAGGTCGACGTTGCTGGCGGCAATCACCCGGATGTCGAACTTGAACGACTTCGACTCGCCGACGCGCTCGACCTCGCGTTCCTGCAGCGCCCGCAGCAGTTTGGCCTGGAGCGCCATCGACATCGACCCCACCTCGTCGATGAAGAGCGTGCCCTTGTGGGCCAGCTCGAAGCGGCCGACGCGGGCGTTGACGGCGCCGGTGAAGGCGCCCTTGACGTGCCCGAAGAGTTCGGCCTCGGCCAGGCTCTCGGGAATGGCCGCCGAGTTGAAGGCGACGAAATGCTGGTCGCGGCGCGGGCTGTTGAAGTGGATGGTCCTGGCGATGAGTTCCTTGCCGGTGCCGGTTTCGCCCTGGAGGAGCACGCCGCTGTTCATCGGCGAGACCAGTTCGAGGGTGGAGAAGACGTGCTGCATCGCGGCGCTGCGGCCGACCACGTTGTCGAAACTGAAGCGATCGTGGAGCTGCGCGCGCAGCTGCGCGTTTTCGATGCGCAGCCGCCGCTCGGTGATGCCGGCGTGCAGGATGTGCGCGAGCTGACCGAGCTGGAACGGCTTGATGAGGAAGTCGATGGCGCCGCGCTTGATCGCCCTGACCGCCTCTTCGACGCCGCCGAAACCGGTCATCACCACCGCTTTGATTTCGGGGTAGCGGGCCAGGGCGGCGTCGAGCACGTCCATGCCGTCGGCATCCGGCAGCCGCAGATCGACGACCAGCGCGTCGTAGGCGAAGCCGGCGAGGCGCTCGGTGGCGTCGGTGGCATCGGCGGCCTGGGCGACGGCGAAGCCCTGGGCTTCGAGTGATTCGGCGATGAGCTCGCGCAGCGCGGCTTCATCTTCGACGACGAGAACGGTCGGGGGAGGTGCTTGGGTCATGAATCGGCTCGGCCTGGCAATGCGGTTGCTGTAGTAGTTCTCGGTCGATGACCGGTCCCACCACAGGTTTTCTGCACATTGCCGATTACCACGTCACGAAAGCAGCAACGCCCATGCCAGCCGAGCCATTCCTCAGAATCGAAGCCCTGGTCGTCGACGACGACGAAGCCGTCCGCGAGGTGATCTCCTCGTACTTCTCGAAACTCGGGATGGCCGTGACCGGGGCCACCGACGGCCGCAGCGCCATCGCCACCCTGGAGCGGTCCAACGGCCGCTTCAAGGTGGTCGTCACCGATCTGAGCCTTCCGGGTGCCGACGGGCTGGCGGTGCTGAAAGCGGCGCGCCACGCCAATGCCTCCAGTTATGTGGTCATCGTGACCGGCTACGCCTCGCTCGACTCGGCCATCGCCGCGGTGCGGCTGGGCGCGTATGACTATCTGACCAAGCCGTTCTCGCTCGGACAGCTCGATGTCATCCTGCGCAGAATCGTCGACCGCGAGTCGCTCGAACAAGAGAACCGCGCCCTCCAGCAGGGCGACGGCGCGCCGGCGCCGGGCCGGCCGGGGCTGTCGCTGGCCGAACTGGCCGACCGGCTGACACGCATCGAGTCGGCGCTCGGGCGCATCGAGAGTTCGCTCGGTACCCACCAGTTGGCGACGCTGCACCGACGATAACGTGTCGGCCCGCCGACACCGGCGGGACAGAACTGCACGGAACGCCGATCCATCGCCGCTCCCGCGCCTCGGGCACCAGTCTTGCTCAGGGCTGGGGCGTGCCTGAGATCAGCGACGCCGCCATCCTCTCGGCCCTGGGCCGTCAGTTGAACAATGCCGTCGCCAAGCAGACCGTGGCGGCAAGCAACCTGGCGAACCTGGACACGCCCGGCTACCGTACTCGCGACGTCTCGTTCGACGACGCGCTCAACGACCAGCTCGGCACGATGCGCCGGACCAGCGACAAACACCTTGGCCAGCCCGACCCCGACGGCGGGCAGACGGCCGAAGTCGAAGGCCTGCAGTCGCGCCGCGACGGCAACAACGTGCAGGTCGATCGCGAGCTGCTGGCGCTGACGCGCGCCGCGGGCGACTTCAGCCGGGCCCAGACCGCACTCACCGCCAAGTTCCGTCTCGTGCGCTACGCCATCAACGAAGGCCGGTAGTCCGAGGTCCCCCGATGCCACTGTCCGATGCCATCACCGCCAGCGCCACCGCCCTCGACGCGCAGCGTGCGCGCATCGAGGTGGCGGTGTCGAACATCGCCAATGCCGAGTCCACGCGCGGGCCCGATGGCCAGCCGTACCGCCGCCGCGACGTGGTGTTGCGGGCCGAGCCAATCGAGCCCTTCAGCGACTCGCTCGGGCGGGCCGAGGCGATAGGAGTCACCGTGAACGAGATCGTCGAAGACCAGAGTCCCTTCCGCCGCCGCTACGAGCCGGCCCATCCCGACGCCGATGCCGAAGGCTTCGTGGCGATGCCGAACGTCGATGTGCCGGAAGAATGGTGGACATGCTGGGGGCGGCGCGTGCCTATCAGGCCAACCTCACGGCCATCAACCTCATTCGCGACACCATCCAGAAGGCTCTGGAGCTCGGACGCTAGCCATGCCCATCACCTCCATCGGCACGTCGAATCCGATTGCCGCTGCCGCCAGCGCGAAGAGCGGCCCGGCCAGCGACGGCGGCGACTTCGGCAGTTCGCTCGCCAAGCTGCTCGAGTCGGTCGAGACCAGCGGCGCCGACGCCAACCAGGCCGTGGCCGCCATGACCGACGGCAGAGGCGACGTCCACACCGCGATGCTGGCCCTGCACCAGGCGGAAGTCTCGATGCAGCTCACCGTCCAGGTCCGCAACAAGCTCGTGCAGGCGTATCAGGATCTGATGCGCATGCCCATCTAGGCCGGACTGAGCCGTGAATCCCCAGCAGCTCCTCGCGCACGTCAATCGCCTCCGCTCGACGCTGTCGACCGGCCAGATCGCGAGCCTCATCGCCGCGTTCGTGGCGGTGGTCGGCGTCATCGTCGGTACGGCCTACTGGGCCAGCACGCCGTCGTACACGGTGTTGTATCGCGACATGGATCCGGAATCGGCCAATGCGGTGGTGGCGAAGCTGAAGACCGCGAACACGCCTTACCTGCTCGAAGACGGCGGCTCGACCCTGATGGTCCCAGCCGTGAAGGTGGACGAGTTGCGGCTCGACTTCGCCTCACAGGGGCTGCCCACGGCTGGCCGCATCGGCTTCGAGATCTTCGACCGCACCTCGTTCGGCACCACCGAGTTCCTGGAGCACGTCAACTACCGTCGCGGACTCGAAGGCGAACTGGCGCGCACGATCGCCACCATCAGCGACGTCGCCAGTGCGCGCGTCCACATCGCGCTCGCCAAAGACTCGCTGTTCACGGAATCGGCGCAGCAGGCCAAAGCCTCAGTGGTGCTGAAGCTGCGCAACTCGCGGCCGCTGGCGCCGGCAACCGTCGCCGGCATCGCCGGCCTGGTCTCGTCGGCCGTCGAATCGCTGCGGCCCGAGTCGGTCGTGATCGTCGACACCTTCGGCCGGCCGCTCCCCACGCCGCCCCACGACGCCGAGCTGCCGGGCCCGAACGTCGAACACCAGCAGAAGTTC
Source organism: Acidobacteriota bacterium (assembly GCA_031404695.1). Lineage (GTDB taxonomy): Bacteria > Acidobacteriota > Vicinamibacteria > Vicinamibacterales > UBA2999 > CADEFD01. The sequence goes on along the minus strand of JANNIB010000091.1, from coordinate 13,082 downwards.
GAGCACGACCTCACGACCAAGGTGGTGACCCTGCTCGAGCCGGTGGTCGGGCCCGGACGCGTGCGGGTGAACGTCGCGGCGCGCTTCTCGGCCGACACGGCCGAGGAGACCGAGGAAGTGTGGGACCAGACGCCGGTCATCCGCAGCCGTCAGAGCCTGTCGGACACGACCGCCAGTGCGGCGTCCGCGACGAAGGCCGCCCGCACCGGCGGCGTCGCCGGCGCGCGCGCCAACCAGCCGCCCGAGGCCAGCACCGCCAATCCGCAGGCCCTCCAGGTCTCGGGGAGTGAAGGCACGTCGGGCCGCGTGAGCGAGACCGTCAACTACGAGATCGGCAAGAAGACGCGGCACACGGTGGAACCGAGCGGCCAGATCGAGCGCCTGTCGGTGGCGGTCATCGTCGATGACGTCCGCACGCCCGGCGCCGACGGACAGCCGGCCTCGAACACGCCCCGTGAGGCCGCGGATCTGGAGCGCATCAAGGGCCTGGTGGCTGCCTCGGTCGGTCTCGACGCCGAGCGCGGCGACCGGTTGACCGTCGAGAACATCGCCTTCGAAGAAGCACCCGAAGCCGTCGAGGAGCCCGCCGGTCCGTGGTGGAAGCAGGTCTCGCCGACGGTGGTCTCGACGCTGGGCGTCTCGGTGGGCGACGTGATGCGCTGGGCGCTGGTCGGCCTGCTGGCGCTGGTCGCGCTCTTTGCCGTGATTCGGCCGACGATGCGCGCCGCCCTCGGCCCGCAGGTGGGCATGGCGGCGTTGGCGCCGGCCGGCGCCGGCGTCGGCACGGCGGTGCCGGCGCTGGCCGGCGGCCGCACGGTGGCGGAGCTCGAAGGCGAGATGCAGGCGGCCGTCGAGGGACGGCGCGATCCGGGCCGGGTGTCGTCGATGCGCGGCATCGCGGCCAAGGCGGAACAGGATCCCGAACACGTCGCCAAGCTGGTGCGGGCCATGCTCGCGCAGGAAGATCGCTAGCCGATGGCCGTCGCGCAACCACCGCTCAGCGGCGCCCGCAAGGCCGCCATCGTCATGATGGCGCTCGGCGAAGGTCGTTCGGCCGAGGTCTTCAAGTACCTCCAGGAACATGAGGTCGAGGCGCTGGCCCGCGAGGTGGCCAACGCGGGCAAGGTGCCGGCCGATGTCGGCGAGTCGGTGCTGGCCGAGTTCATGGACATGACCGAAGCCGCCGATCACATCGCCACGGGGGGCGTCGAACAGGCGCGCCGACTCCTCGGGCAGTCGGTGGGCCCGGAAACGGCCCGGCGGATCATCGACCGGGTGCTCACCTCGTTCAAGGCCACCGCCGGCTTCGCGTCGCTCGAGAAGGCCAACCCGGAACAGCTGTCGAAGTTCATCCTCGGCGAGCACCCGCAGACCATCGCCGTCATCTTGTCGCGCTTGAACGCCAACAGCGCCGCGCAGCTCATCACGCAGCTCCCCGACGAGCTGCAGGCGGACGTGATCGTGCGGATGGCCAACATCGAGGAGATCCTTCCCGAGGTCATCGAACGGATCTCGAGCGTGATCGACCAGCGTCTCAAGTCGCTCGGCGGTCCCACCCGCGAACACCAGGGCGGCGTCAAGGCGGTGGCCGAGCTGTTCAACCGGATGGCCCGCCCGATGAGCCAGCGCGCGCTCGAACTGGTGGAAGAGCGGTCGCAGGATCTGGCGGTCCAGATCCGCAACCTGATGTTCGTGTTCGACGACCTGGCGACGGTGGAAGACACCGGCATCCGCGAGATCGTCAACCGCGCCGACAAGAAGGCCCTCACGGTGGCGCTCAAAGGCGCCAACGAAGAGATCCGCGGCCGCTTCTTCAACAACATGTCGAAGCGCGCCGGCGAGATGCTCAAGGAAGAGATGGAGATCATGGGCGCCGTGCGCCTGCGCGACGTCGAGAAGTCCCAGCAGGAAGTGGTCGCGATCGCGCGCAAGCTCGAAGAAGAAGGCGTGATCACGACCGGCTCGGGCGCCGGAGAGCCGTATGTCGTCTAGAGCCCGCCGCATCAGTGCCCCCGCCCCGCCCGAACGCTTCACGTGGGGCGCGGCGCCGGCCGCCGCCGAGCCCGAACTGCTCTACGGCGGCACCGGCACGGCCTCGATGGCCGTCTCCGCGCCGCCCGCGGCGGCCGCAGACCTCGCCTCCGTCGAGCGCGACGCCTTCACCAAGGGCTACGCCCAGGGCGAACGGGCCGGCACCGAGGCCGCGGCTTCGCGCGCCGATGCCATGCTGCGCCGCCTGGCACAGACGCTCGACGACCTGCAGGGACTGCGCAGCGATCTCATCCGCCGCACTGAACGCGAAGTGGTCGAGCTGTCGCTGGCCATCGCCAAGAAGGTGCTGCAGCGCGAGGTGTCGCTGGACCACGACCTGCTGCTCGCCATGGCGCGGGTCGCCCTCGACCGGCTGGCCGATGTCTCCACCGCGAGCATCCGCCTCCACCCCGACGACTACGCGGTCGTCGCGCTCGGCCGCGGCCCGTCGGCGGTGACGACCCACGGCGTGCAGATCGTGGCCGATGGCTCGGTGCGTCGCGGCGGCTGTGTCGTGCAGTCGGAGTTCGGCTCGGTGGACATCGGGGTGGCGACGCAGATCGACGAACTGACGCGCGCGCTCTTCGGCGACGACGCGCAGGGGCCCAACCTGCCGGTGGGACTGCGTGACGATGCCGCGGCCTGACGCCGCCCTGTCGCTGGCGCCCTACCTCACGCGCCTGCGCGAGGCCGAGGGCGCGCCGGTGTTCGGCCACGTGACCCGGGTCGTCGGGCTGGTGGTCGAATCGCAGGGACCGCGGGCGCGCGTCGGCGACGTGTGCGAACTTCGCCGGACCGAAGGCGGCGCCACGCTGCCGGTGGAAGTGGTGGGCTTTCGCGACGGCCGTCTGCTCTCGGTGCCGCTTGGCGACACCGTCGGCATCCGTCCCGGCGATCGCATCATCGCCCGTGGCGGCGTGCTGTCGCTGCCGGCGGGCGAGGGGCTGCTCGGACGGGTCATCGACGGGCTCGGCCGGCCGCTCGACGGCCTGGGTCCGCTGCAGGCGCGCGACCGCGCGCCGCTGCGCCCGCCGGCGATGAACCCGCTCGACCGCGATCCGGTGGTCGCGCCTATCGGCACCGGCGTGCGCGCCGTGGACGCGTTGCTCACGTGCGGCCGCGGCCAGCGCGTGGGCCTCTTCGGCGGCAGCGGCGTGGGCAAGAGCACGCTGCTCGGCATGATGGCGCGGGGCACGGCCGCCGATGTGGTGGTGCTGGCGCTGGTGGGCGAACGCGGGCGCGAGGTCCGCAGCTTCCTCGAACACGACCTCGGTCCGTCCGGCCTCGAGCGCTCGGTGGTCGTGGTCTCGACCTCCGACAGCCCGCCGCTGGTGCGCCTGCGCGCGGCCTACGGCGCCACCGCGATTGCCGAGTACTTCCGCGACCGCGGCCAGAACGTCCTGCTGATGATGGACTCGGTCACCCGTTTCGCGATGGCGCAGCGGGAGGTCGGCCTCGCCGCCGGCGAGCCGCCGACCGCCAAGGGCTACCCGCCCTCGGTCTTCGCCCTGCTGCCCGGCCTGCTCGAGCGCGCCGGCAACGTCCGCGGCAAGGGCAGCATCACGGCGGTCTATTCAGTCCTCGTCGAAGGCGACGACACCAACGAGCCGATTGCCGACGCGGTGCGCGGCATCCTCGATGGCCATATCGTGCTGTCGCGCGAACTGGCGGGTCGGAACCACTATCCGGCCATCGACATCCTGTCGAGCATCAGCCGCACCATGCCCGACGTGACCGACGTGACACACCGGTGCCGCGCCGCCGATGTGCGCGAGTGGCTGGCGACGCTGCGCGACACCGAAGACCTCGTGAGCGTCGGCGCCTACGTGAAGGGCACGACACCACGTATCGACCAGGCGCTCGAACGGCGCGACCGGATCCAGGCGTTCCTCTGTCAGCCGGCCGACAGCCTGGTCGGGTTCGGTGACGCCGTCGAGGCGCTCCAGGCGATCTGACGATGCGCGCCTTCCACTTCCGCGCCGCAATCGTGCTCGACCTGCGACGTCGCGAGGAAGAGGCCGCCCGCACCGCGTTGACGCGCCAACGCGCCGTCTGCGACCGCGCCCACGCGGCACTGGCCGCGGCCCGCGACGCGGTGGGGGAGGCCGGCCGGGCGCTCGACAGCGCCGCAGCGGCCGGCACCACCCATGGCACGCTCGAGTGGCACCGAAGTTGGATCGTACGGCTTCGGATGGGCGTGCACGTCGCCATGCATGTGGCCGCCGACGCCGATCAGGCCGCCGGGCGGGCCGCGGCGGCGCTCAACGCGGCGATGCAGAAGCGGCGGGTGCTCGAGCGCCTGCGCGACCGCGCCTGGCGGAAGTACACGATGGCGCGCGATCGCGCGCACATCCAGGAGATGGACCAACTGGCCAGCCTGCGCTTTGCAGGTCAGGCCCTCGATGCCGGAGGCACCCGTGACGATCAATCAAACAAGCGCAACCAGCGGCAGTTCGGCGCCGGCCCCGGTCTCGTCGTCCATCGACGAGAGCAGCCTGGGCCGTAACGCCTTCCTCAACCTGCTCGTGACGCAGCTGCAGCATCAGGACCCGACGCAGCCGCAGGCCGACGGCGAGTTCCTGGCGCAGCTGGCGCAGTTCAGCCAGCTCGAGCAACTGCAGCAGTTGAACGACAAGATTGACGCCCTCGTCGATCTGCTGGCCCCGGCATCGACCGCCGCCGCCAAGCCCTGACGACCGGCCGGCCGTCGAGGCTGTCGGGCCACCGACAGCCTGGCGGCCGCTCCGGCCCTCCCCGAGCGCTCCGCCCTCGCCCGGTCTTCCCCGCCGCCAGCCGCCTCCCGACGCGGATCCCCTTGGAAAACTGCAACTCCGGCCTGACGCGCGCCTGAACATCGGCCATCGGCGCCGGAACTTGAATCGCTCCGCCGGTCTGGCACTGCCTTTGATACCTGTGTCCGCGGGCAGGAGCCCGAGGAGGAGCGACAGGTGCTGACCCTGGATGAACCCGACGCCCGCACGGCAGGCAGTCACGACGCGTGGAGCGGCGCGCTTGCCGGTGACGTGCTGCCGGTCGCGCACCTCTTCATGACCGTGCGCCAGTGGTGCGACGACCCGCCTCCGGCGCTCATCTCCCGCGACTCGGATCCGCTCTACCGCACACACGGCGACCCGCGCGACTGACCGCGCCACCGACGATACGGCTTTCGACAGGAAGGACACCACGCATGGGTTTCTCGGCTAGTCTCTCGGGCCTCAACGCCAATCAGCAGAAGTTGAGCGTGATCGGCAACAACCTCGCGAACATCAACACGGTGGCCTTCAAGTCCAGCTCCGTGCAGTTCATGGATCTGGTGAGCCAGAACGTGGGCGGTGCGAGCGCCAACCCGATGCAGGTCGGGCTCGGCGTGACCACCGGCGCCATCACGCCCAACTTCACGCAGGGCGGCCTCGAGAACACCGGCGTCAGCAGCCACGTCGCCATCCAGGGCCGCGGCTTCTTCATCGTCGGCAGCACCGACCGCTCCTACACGCGCGCCGGCGACTTCTCTTTCGACGCCAACGGCCGCCTGGTGTCGGCCGAGGGCCTCCCGGTGCAGGGCTACACGCAGACCGACCCGCTGACCGGCGCCGTGATCACCACCGGGCAGCCGTCCGACATCATCATCCCGCCCGGCGTGTTGCGCGCGCCCGGCGCGACGACGCAGTTCGGCACCGTCACGAACCTCGACGCCAGCGCCGCGGTGGGCGACACCTTCACCGCGTCAGTGCAGATCTACGACGCACTCGGCGATGTGCACGTGGCGACGGTGACCTACACCAACACCGCGCCCGGCGCCTGGGGCTACGACATCTCGGTGGATGGCGGCGACGTGACCGGCGGCACCGCCGGCACGCCGGTGTCGATCGGCACCGGCAACATGACCTTCGGGCCCACCGGCCTGATGACGGCGCCGGCTGCCGATGTGGTCATCACCAGCCCGACGTGGGCGAACGGCGCGGCGCCGACCAACTTCACCTGGGACCTCTATGACGCCAACAACCAGCCGTCGCTGACCGGCTACGCGGCCACCTCGGCCACCTCGTCGATCACCCAGAACGGCTTCGCGGCCGGCACCATCAACCCGATCACCATCGATGCCGACGGCAACATCCAGGCCTCGATCGGCACCGGCCGCACCATCGTCATCGCCCAGCTTGCGATTGCCAACTTCAACAACCCGCAGGGCATGCAGAAGCTCGGTGCCAACCGCTTCGCCGAGACCCAGGTGTCGGGCATCGCCAACGTCGGCGTCGCCAACACCGGCGGCCGCGGCAGCGTGTTCGGCAGCGCGCTCGAGCAGTCGAACGTCGACATCGCGCAGGAGTTCACGCAGATGATCCTCGCGCAGCGCGGCTACCAGGCCAACTCGCGCAGCATCACCGTGGCCGACGAGCTGCTCGTCGAAACCCTCAACCTCAAGCGTTAAGGAGCGTTGACGTGATCGGCATGCACAGCGCGACCGCCGCCGGAGCGGGCACCAGTCTGCCGGTGCTCGCTGGGGGGGCGGCGCCGCCGGCGGTGCTGCCGGCCGCCGATCAGGCCTTCGACGACGTGTTCCGCCAGCTCGTGGGCGGACTCCTCACGACCTCGGCCGACGCTGGTGAGACGGCGGGCGAGATCGAAGACGACACCATCGCGGTCGCCGGCGCGGCCACGCCGACCGACGACCCGTCGGCAACGATTCCCGTGACCGTGCCGATCATGTTCACCGCGCCGGTCGCCGAGACGCCGGCCGCGGCTGAATCCGGCGGCGGCGGCGGCGTGATCGCCGCCGCCTCCCCGGGCCGCACGACTGTCGTGAGTGTCGACGGCACCACCCCCGCCACCGCGCCGGCCGGCAGCATCGTCACCACAGCCACTGCCCGTCATGCCACCAGCACCGCGGCCTCCGCGGCAGACCCGGGCAATCGTGGCGCCACGGGCCATGCAAACCACACCGGCAATCCGGGCCCTGCGGGCAAGGCCGGTGCGGCCGACCAAGTGGCTGTCGCGGGCACCGCGGGCACCGCGGCCACCAACGCCACCGCCCCTGCGGCGACCACGACCACCGCGCAGGTGACGCCTCACGCCGCCACGGTGCCGGCGACGCCTGCCGGCAGCGCCCTGATGCCGTCCGTCGACGAGGCGGTCACCGACGGCCTTGACGCCGACGAACCGCCGGCCCACGCGGCCGGCACCGAGACGCCTGCGACCGAGGTCGAGGCGCACGTGCGTGGGCTGGATCGTCGTCGCGGTATGCGCGAGACGCCGGCCCGCGCCCGTAGGTTCGACGACGGCGCACCGGCCGTGCCCGCCGAGACGCGCGGCACCGTCGGCACGCCGATCGAGGCGACGCCGACGCCGGCCAGTACCCCAGCGCCGTCCGCTCCGCCTGCCGCCGTACCTCGTGAGATGCCGGTGCAGGTGCACGCCGAACGGGCGCTGGCGCTGCAGCGGGCGCTGGCCCGGCAGATCGACGGCGACACGCGCGAGACGCCGGCCCCGGGTCTTGCGACGCAGGCCGCCCTGAGCGGAGGCGCAACGGCGACCGGCACCGGCGGCACCGATCACGGCAGCGATCCGAACGACTCCGGTCGCAAGCAGGGCCGCGCCTGGTCCGGCGCCATGCCGGCGGGTGCGCCGGCCGCCGGCGCTCCCGCGGCGTCGGTTCCCGCCGTGTCCACGCCTGGCGCCACCGACCATGCGTCGCTTCCCGGCCCCACCGCTGGTGCGGCTTGGCGCGCGGCCCTGGCCTCGACCGCTGTGGCCGAGGCCCTGGCGCCGTCCGCCGATGCGGCGCGGGCCCCAGCGCTGCCGGCCGCCGTCACCACGATGCTGCAGGCCTTCGAGGTGCCGGTGCTGCGCGACCGCGCGCCGCTGCTGGTGGACCCGCCGACGCAGGGGCCCGAACTCGATGGGCCGACCGCCGAGGCCGTGCACACCCAGATCGTCAGGTCGATCCGCATGCAGTGGACCGGCGCCGCCAGCAGTGAAGCGCGCGTCACGCTGCGCCCCGAATACCTCGGCGAGGTGGTCGCCACGATCAAGGTGGACCAGGGCGTCGTGACCGCGACCCTGCAGGCCGACACGCCCGAAGTGCGGCGCTGGATGGAATCGCACACCGCCACCTTGCGCGACGCGCTGGTCGAGCACGGCCTGAAGCTCGATCGCCTCACCGTGAGCGAGCCGGAAAAGCAGAGTAGCCAGGGCGATCGCCAGGCGAAGTCACGTCAACAGCAGCCGCCGCCGCGCCAGCGCGCGCGCCGCCAGACGTCCGACCACGACACCCCTTTCGAAGTGACCACGGAGTAGCGAGGACCTCACCACCATGAATCTCACCAACACCAGCAACACCGCCGCCGGCGACGCGATCAACCAGTTGATCTCGCGCGTCATGGACAAGTACGACGGCAACAAGGACGGCCAGCTCACCAAGGCCGAGTTCGGCAGCTTCCTGACCGGTCTCATCGGAGGCACCGGCAGCGCCGCCGGCGCCCTGGCGGCGGCCGACCCGGGCAGCACCGGCAGCACCGGCGCCTACCGCTCGAAGCTGGCCGGCTTCAGCCACGCCAAGATCGACGACCCCACCATCCGCGATGCCATGACGTCGAAGTACGTCGCGGCGCGGATCTTCCAGGACTATCCGCCGATGCCCGAGAGCCTCGCGGCGGTGGTGGACCGGTTGAAGGCCCAGGGGATCAACGCCAAACAGACCGACTTCGACAAGATCGACTTCGGTGACGGCTACGGCCCGATCGACGTGATTCAGGGCGCGTATCCGGGAGGCGGCGTGGCCTGGCAGTGGCTGCCCGTGGGCGAGCAGTGAGCGCCGCACCGGCGCCGGCCGCTGACGCCGCTGCCGCTGCCACCAAGGGCGGCGGCAAGAACAAGATGATCCTCATCGGTGGTGTCATCGTGGCGCTGGCCGGCGGCGGCTATTACTACAAGACCCAGGCGGCCGCGCACGAAGAAGCCGCCCCGGTGGCCAAGGAGATCTCGGCCAAGGAGCGCGGCCTGGTGTCGTTCGATCCGTTCGTCGCCAACCTGGCCGATCCGGGTGGCCGACGCTTCGTGCGGGTCACCGTGCAGCTGGTCGTGGCTGATGCGCTGCAGGCCACCGAGATGACCGAGACGCCGGTGCTGGCGATGCAGGCGCGCGCCATCATCCTCGAACTGCTCGGCATGCAGCTGGCCGATGCGCTGGTGACACCCGACGGCAAGGTGGCGCTGCGCCAGGCGATTGCCGAACGCGTCGCCGAGGCCCTCCACGAGATCGAGGTGGTCGATGTCCTCTTCTCCGACTTCGTCGTCCAGTTCTGACGTCGACGAGGCCCTGGGCGCGCTGGCGCCGATGGCTGACGTCTTCTGCGGCGTGGATTTCATCATCGGCACCAGCCAGATGACCGTTGCCGAATGCCTGCAGCTGGGCCGGCACAGCGTCATCCGCCTGTCGGAGTCGGCCGGCAGCGACTTCGACGTCCGTGTGAACGGCGTCTCGATCGCACACGGCGAAGTGGCGGTCGTCGACGACGCGGCGACGGTGCGGATCTCGCGGCTCACCGTGCCGTCGGGCGTGGGGTGGGAATGACGCCGCTCTTTGCGCTCATGCAGGTGGCGGACGCCGCCGCCGATCCGGCCGCCCTCGGCGCGCTCGGCCTGCGGTCGCTGTCGGCGCTCGGCATCGTCGGTGCCCTGCTGGCGGCGATGGTGTGGGGCCTCAAGCGGGTCACCGACGCGCGCAAGGGCCGTCAGGTGCTCAGCGTCGAGTCGGCGCTGTCGCTCGGCGAGAAGCGCTCGCTCGTCATCGTCGCCGTCGAAGGCCGCCGCCTGCTGGTAGGGGTGGCCCCGGGGGGCGTGTCGCTCGTCGCCGAGCTGCAGCAGTCGTTCTCCCACACGCTCGCCGCGTCGCTCGAGACCCCGGAACAGTCATGAATCAGCTCGACCTCACGGTGAACGGCGTCGGCGCGGTCTCGGCGCCGCTGCAGGTCGTCCTCTTCCTGACGCTGCTGTCGTTCATTCCCGCGATCCTCGTGATCATGACCTCCTTCACGAGAATCGCCATCGTCTTCCATTTCTTGAGACAGGCCCTCGGCACGCAGGAAATGCCCTCGAACCAGATGCTGGTCGGGCTGACGCTGTTCCTGACGTTCTTCATCATGGCCCCGGTCGGCGAGCGCATCCATGCCGATGCGATCCAGCCGGCGATGGCCGGCCAGATCGACGTCACCGAAGCGCTGCTGCGCGGCGCGCCGCCGCTGCGCGCGTTCATGCTGAAGCAGACGCGCGAAGCCGACCTGGCGCTCTTCGTCGAGCTCGGCAAGGTGGCGCGGCCGGCGACGCCCGACGAGCTGCCGATGCGCGTGGTCATTCCGGCGTTTGCCATCTCGGAGCTCAAGACCGGCTTCCAGATGGGGTTCTTCCTGTTCGTGCCGTTCCTGCTCATCGACCTGGTGGTCTCGACGACGCTGCTCTCGATGGGCATGCTGCAGCTGCCGCCGGCGATGATCTCGCTGCCGTTCAAGATCCTGCTCTTCGTGCTCATCGACGGCTGGCACCTGCTGGTCGGATCGCTTGTGAAGAGCTTCCTCTAAACCCGAGCCCCGAGCCCCGAGACCCGAGCCCCGCCATGTCTGAAGCCCTCGTCGTCGGCGTCGTGCGCCAGGCCATCGAAACAGCGGTCATCGTGACCGCGCCCATGCTCGCCGCCGGGCTCATCGCCGGCGTGCTGGTGAGCGTGTTCCAGACCGTGACGTCGATTCAGGACAACGTGCTGGCGTTCATCCCGCGCGCGGCCGCGATCTTCATCGCCTTCGCGGTGACCTTCCCGTGGATGCTGCGCGTGGTGTCGGCCTTCTCGGCCGGGCTCATCCAGCGCCTGCCGGAGCTGGTGCGGTGAACGAGTTCTCGACCATGGCGCAGCTGGGCATCCTGGTGGCGCGCCCCGGCGCGCTCATCGCGACCGCGCCGGCCTTCGGCGGCGCGTTTGCGCCACCGCCGGTGCGCATCGGCCTGGCGGTCGTCATCGCCGTGCTGCTGGTGCCGGCGGTGCCGCCGCAGTCGTTCGCGTCGACCGCCGGCCTCGGGCTAGTGGTGGCGCGTGAGATCGCGATCGGCGTGCTGATGGCGCTGTCGCTGCGCGCGGTACTCGCCGGCGCCGAGCTCGGTGGCCACCTCACCGGCAGTCAGCTGATGCTGTCGTACGGCTCGGTGGTCGATCCACAGGGCGGCGTGCGCAGCAACCTGGTCGCCAATCTCTACGGCAACCTGGCCCTCATCACGTTCCTGCTGATGAACGGCCACCACGCGCTGCTGCGCGCGCTGGCCGCGTCCTACACCGCCATTCCGATTGGCGTTGGCAGCATCGGCGCGTCGCTCGCCGGCACCGTCGTGCAACTGCTCGGCATCGTCTTCGTGCTCGGCGCGCGGCTGGCGGCGCCGATCGTGGTCGTGATGCTGCTGGTCGAAGTCGGTACCGCGATCATGGCGCGGGTGGCCCCGTCACTGAACCTGCTGGCAGTGGCGCCGCCGCTGCGGGTCGCGGTCGGCCTGCTGGCGATGGCGGCGATGGTGCCGCTGGTGCCCTCCGTGGTGCGGGCCGCGGCGTCGGGTATCGGCGAGCTGGCGCTGCGCGCCGCCGGCGCGTTCCGCTGAGGCAGCCGTGGCCGACGAGCAGAGCGGAGAGAAATCCGAAAAGCCTTCAGCGAAGAAGCTGAAGGAGGCGCGCGAGAAGGGCAACGTCCCGCGCAGCGCCGACCTGGTCGCCGCGCTGTCGTTGCTGGCGGTGTCGACGGTGCTGGCGCAAACCGGCGCCACCAGCGTCGTCCGCCTGCAGCAACATCTCGCCGACGGCCTGCGGGGCCTGGGCGACCGCGCCCACCAGACGATGACGCCGGAGTTGCTCGGGACGATCATCACGCACGATGGCCTGCTGCTGGCGTGGCTGGTGGCGCCGATGATGGCCGTGGCGGCCTTCACGGGGCTGGCCGGCAACCTCGTGCAGTCGGGGTGGGTCTTCGCGCCTGAGCGCCTGACGCCGGACTTCACGCGCCTCAGTCCGTCGAAGGGCTTCGCCCGATTCGCGCCGTCGCAGGCAGGCGTCACAGTGCTCAAGGCATCGATTGCCGTCACCATCGTCTCGACGCTCCTGTATTCGATGAGCGCGCAGGCGATGGCCGACACGCCGCGTCTGGCCTGGATGTCGCCGGCGATGGCCGGCGCCGAAGCGTGGCGCTGGATCTGGCGCCTGCTCATGCAGGGCGGCATGGCGCTGCTGATGCTGGCCGGCGCCGACGTCGGTTGGCAGTGGTTCCGGCACTACCAGTCGCTCAAGATGAGCAAGCAGGAGCTGCGCGACGAATCGAAGGGCAGCGAAGGCAACCCCGAGGTCAAGGCCCGCGTCCGCCGCATTCAGCGCGACATGACGCGCCGGCGCATGCTGGCCGCCGTCAAGACCGCCACGGTCGTCATCACCAACCCGACCCACTTCGCGGTCGCCCTCGAGTACACGCGCGGCGCCATGAGCGCGCCCAGGGTCGTCGCCAAGGGCCAGGACCTGCTCGCGCAGCGCATCAAGGAGATCGCGCGCGAAGCCGGCGTGCCCATCGTCGAGAACAAGCCGCTCGCCCAGGGCCTCTTCAAGGGGGCCGAGGTGGGCGACGTCATTCCGGGCGATCTGTTCGGCGCGGTCGCCGAAATACTCGCCTACCTGGTCCGCATCCGTCAGCTGATGCTCTGAGATCCGTATGGCCACCACCAGCTCGCCCCGTAATCCCTCGCACCTGCTCGTGCCGATCGCGCTGCTCGCGGTGGTCATGCTGATGGTGGTGCCGATGCCGCCGCTGCTGCTCGACCTGCTGCTGTCGATCAACATCGGCCTGTCGGTGGTGCTGCTGCTGACCGTCGTCTACGTGAAGAACCCGGTCGAGTTCTCGGTCTTCCCGTCGCTGCTCCTGCTGCTGACGCTGCTGCGCCTGGCCCTGAACGTCGCCGCCACGCGCCTCATCCTGATGCAGGGGCACGAGGGCGTCGAGGCGGCCGGACACGTCATCATGGCGTTCGGGCAGTTCGTC
>JANNIB010000090.1:0-17963 GCA_031404695.1 Acidobacteriota bacterium | reverse complement strand
GAAGTACCCGGACTTCATGGAGGTGGGATACCTCGTCTTCCACGCCATGTACGACTGGCACATCCACAACCGCGTGCCGCTCAGCGTCGGCCGCAGCGCCGACGGGCGCTACGGCCTGGTGTTCATGTTCACGCGGCTCATACTGCGCCCCGATGCGGTGCCCGACTTCAACGGGCTGCCGTACGATCAGCGGGCGTAGTCGCGGTTACCTTGCGGTCACGCCTTCCTTCAGGAACGCCACCAGCGGCGGCAGCACCTTCTCGGGCGCTTCGAGGTGCGGGACGTGGCCGAGCCCCGGAATCAGGTGCAGCTTGCCGTTGTTGTTCGGCACGCTCTTGGCAAGAAACGCCATCCGGTCCTGGAAGTTCTTCGCCGGGCCGAGCAGCATGTCTTCGGCGCCGCCGAAGGCCAGCGTGGGCACCTGGATGTGCGCCCAGTCGTAGACGACCGGATCGGCGTAGAGCATCTGGCCGATGAGCGCCTGCACCATCGCCAGGCGCGGCCAGTCGCTGCTGAGCGTCCACGAGTAGCGGATGCGCGTGTAGGTCTCGAACTCGTCGTTCCACTTGGTGGGATCGTGCGCGACGTAGCGGCCGAGACCGGCGCGGGTGCCCTGGTAGTCGGACTTGAGGTTCGACTTGTAGCCCTCGTCGATCGGCGTCATCGGGCGGTCGTAGCGGCCGTCGGTGAGCCCGATCGGGTTGTAGATGACGATTCGCTCGGTGGCCTTCGGAAACTGCGTCGCAAAGCGGGCCGCCATCATGCCGCCCATCGAGTGGCCAATCACCATCACGCGCTCGATCTTCTCGTGCTGCAGGATGCGGTAGGTGTTGCGCACCTGCGAGTTGAAGTTGTACGGCGCAATCGGCTTCGAGGAGCGGCCGTAGCCGATCTGGTCGGGCGTGATGACGCGGAAGCCTTCTTTGGTCAGGCCGTCGATGATGGCCTTGAAGTAGAAGCCGCCGAAGTTGTTGCCGTGGAGCAGCAGCACCGTGTGCCCGTTGGGCGTGCCCTGCGCCGGCGTGTCCATGTAGGCGATGCGGACGTCCTGCTCGTAGACACTGATGTCGAGGTACTTGCTCGGGTACGGGTACGGACACTCGTCGCAGGTGATGCTGCCGGGCTTGACGTCGGTGGGCGTGGGCACCTTGGGCAGGGCCCCACCCTGAGCCGCAGCGGTGGTGGCAAACGCGAGCAGGGCGAGCGACGAGGTGAGCGTGCGCAGGTAAGTGGCCATAGGTCTCAATCCGGACGCCGTCGAAAGGGCGCTTGCGGGTCGGCCGCGAAGCGCCCTGAATCTAGCACAGAGCCTCGCCCGGCCGCGCTCAGGCCCGCATCCAGGCGCCCAGACGGCGCAGCCCTTCAGTAATCTTCTCCGGGGCCATCACGAGCGGGCCGAAGGAAATGCGCACGCCGTTGGCAATCGAGGGGCCGAAGCCGCGACCCGGCACCACCAGCACGCCGGTGGCCTTGAGGGCCTCGGGCACGAACTGGTCGGCGTCACGGCCGACCTCCATCACGGTGTAGAGACCGCCGGCCGGCACGAGGCGCGGCCGGCCGATGTGGGCGTCGATGGCTTCGAGGGTGACCTGCGCGGCGCGGCTGTAGAGGCGGTTGGCGTCGTCCACATAGCGGCGCAGGGCCCCGCTGTCGATGGCAGTGGCGAGATAACGCGCCATCGTCATCTGCGACAGCGTGTCGGGGCACAGGATGCTGCACTGCTGCACGCGCTCGAGCGCTTCGATGACCGTCGGCGCGGCTTCGATCCAGCCGAGGCGTCGGCCCAGGCCGCGCGCCCACTTCGAGTTGGAGTGGATGCCGATGAGGTGCGGGTGGTCGGCCGGGGACCAGCCGTAGTAGGCCGGCGGCGCCTCGAAGTACTGGCACTTGTAGGCGAAGTCGATGGCCAGCCAGCTGCCGGCCGCGGCCGTGCGTTCGAGCATCAGCTCGGCCAGCGCTTGCGGCACCACCTGGCTGGTCGGGTTGTCCGGCGCCCCGAAGAGCACCAGCTTCGGGCGGTGCGCGTCGAACAGGCGCGCGAAGTCGCCGGCGACGCCGTCGGGGTCTTCGTTGGGGCGATAGCTCCAGGTGGCGGCATCGAGCACCGGCAGGCGCACGATCCGGATGCCTGGCGCCACGAAGGCCAGCTGGCCCTCGTAGTTCGCGTAGGTCGGGTCGAGCAGCATCACCGTGTCGCCGGGATTGAGCAGCGTCCGGAACAGGTCGTGCGTGAGCTGTGTGCTGCCCAGGCCGATGGCGATGTGCTCGGCGCCGATGCGAGGCATCGCGAACAGGTGCTGTTCGAAGCGCGCGATCTGCTCGCGGCAGCCCATCTCGCCGAGCGTCGCCGTGTAGGCGCCGCTCTGATGGAAGAGCGCCGGGTCGCTCACGACCTCGACGTAGGCCTGGCGGAACTCCTCGGGGGCGGCGTGGTTGACCCAGCCGCCGCCAAACGAGATGACGTCGTTCGGGTCGAGTCCGAGCGCGACGATGTTGGCGCGCTCGGCCATCTTCATGATCTGACGGATGGGCGAGGGCGTGTGCAACTGCGCCTGGACGAGGGCCGACAGCGGCGCGGATGTGGTGGTGGGCATGCCGCGGAAATTGTATCTCCGCGGGCGGCCGGCGGGAGGATCGGCCCGCATCTCGTCATGCCTGCACTAGCGGATTCGGCCGTCCGGCCTTTCACGCCGTGCCACCGGCTAGACTGTCCCCACTCGTGCCCCTCCCGCTGACCCCCGAGCGCTGGCAACGCCTGCAGCAGGTCTTCGATGACCTGGTCGAACTGCCCGCTGACCGGCAGGCCGCCGCGCTGGCGCGCGAGGCCGCGGCCGATCCCAACCTGGCGGCCGAGGTGGCCGCGATGCTCGCGCACGAAGCCGTTGCGGCCGGGCGCCTTCGCCAGGTCATCGGCGAGGGGGTTGACGCCTCGGCGGTGGCCGGCGAGGCGCCGCGCCGATTCGGGGCCTACTGCGTGGTGCGCGAAGTGGGCCGCGGCGGCATGGGCGTGGTCTACGAGGGCACGAGCGACGACGAGTTCCAGCGCCGCGTCGCCATCAAAGTGGCGCCGTGGGCCGGCGCCGGCGCGCTGCTCGAGGCGCGCTTCCGCCTCGAACGGCAGATTCTCGCCGGCCTCGACCATCCCCACATCGCCCGCTTCCTCGACGGCGGCACCGAAGGGACGCAGCCCTACTTCGTCATGGAGTTCGTGGACGGGGTGCCGATCACGGCCTTCAGCCGCAATCGGCAGCTGGGCGTGCGCGACCGGGTGGCGCTCGTGCGCGGCGTCTGCGCGGCGCTCGACTACGCGCACCAGCATCTGGTCGTGCATCGCGATCTGAAGCCCTCGAACATCCTGGTCACCGCCGACGGCGTGCCGAAGGTCCTCGATTTCGGCATCGCGAAGCTGCTCGACCCGGCCGCCGAGACCGGCGCCACCATCGGGATCACGTCGTGGACGCCCGACTATGCCAGTCCGGAACAGGTGCTCGGCCGCGCCGTCAGCACCCGCAGCGATGTCTACGGTCTGGGCCTCGTGCTCTACGAAGTGCTCACCGGCGCGGCCGGCCAGCGCGCCGACACCTCGTCGCCGGTGGCGCTGGCGCGGTCGGTGGGCGACGACGAGCCGCCCCCGCCGAGCGTGCGGGTGGCCGCGGCCGGCGCCCGCGCCCTGGCGCGCCAGCTGCGCGGCGACCTCGACACCATCGTGGCGACGGCGACCCACAAGGAGGCCGAGCGGCGCTATGCCTCGATGGCCGCCTTCGCGGACGATCTCGGCCGCTACCTCGACGGCCTGCCGGTGGCGGCGCGGCCGAGCACGTGGGGCTACCGCGCGCGCAAGTTCGTGGCGCGGCACCGGGCGGCCGTGGTGGCCGCCGGGCTGGTCGCCGCGAGCATCGCGGGCGGCACCGCGGCGGCGCTCTATCAGGCGCGCCGCGCCGAACACCGCTTCGCGCAGGTGCGCGGGCTCGCCAATGCGTTCGTGTTCGACGTGCACGACCGCATCGCGGCTTTGCCGGGCGCCACCGACGCGCGCCGCGCGATCGTGCGCACCGCGCTGACCTACCTGGAGAATCTGCGCGAGGACGCGGCAGGTGACGCCGCTCTGGCCGGCGAACTGGCCGCCGCCTACGAACGCATCGGCAGTGTGCAGGGGCATCCGTTGCATGCCAACCTCGGCGAACCCGAGGCGGCGCTGGAGAGTTACGCCCGCGCCGAGGCGCTGCTGGCGCCGTTCGAGACCAACGGCTCGCCCGGCACCCTGCTGCAGGTGGCGACGGTGTCGCTGCGTCGGGCGCAGGTGCTGCGCGCGCGTGGAGACGGGGCGGGCAGTCAGCGCGCCTTCGCCCGCGCCCGGGATGTCGGCGAAGCCAGCCTGGCCAGCGGCGATACCCGCGCCGCGCTCCGCCTGGTCGGCGAGGTGCACTCGGAGATGGCGCGCGCCGCGCTGGATCAGCGGGATCTGGTGGCCGCCGATGCCGCCGCGACCCGCGCCATGGCTATCGCCGAGCGTCTGGCGGCGACCACCCCGGCCGACGCGGACCTGCGCAACAACGTCGCCACGGCGGTGAATGCGCTCGGCGCCGCGCGCCTGGCCGCCGGCCGGATCGAGGAGGCGGCGACCGCCTTCGCGCGCGCCGTCGGGGTGCGCGAGGTGCTCGTGCGCGACGCCCCGACCAACGTCGACTACCGGCGCGCGCTGATGGTGAGCCTCGGCAGCCTCGGTGACGTGCTGGCCGCGCGCCCCTTCGAGAACCTCGGGGACGTGGCCGGCGCCACGGCCGCCTTCGAGCGGGCGACCACACTGGCCCGGATGACCGCGGCCGAAGACCCCGTGGACCGGCGCGCGCGTTTCGACCTCGTGAACGCGCTGCTTCGTCTGGGCGGCCTGCTGGCCGAGGCCGGCGACGCGGCTGCGGCGCTCGGGCCGCTGCTCGAAGCCGACACCGTGAACGCGGCTCTCATGACCGCGGAGCCCGACAGTCACCGCTACGCCTACCTGCAGGTGGTGCTCGATCGGCGCCTTGGCCGCGCGCTGGCCGCGGGCGGGCGTTCTGGCGATGCGGCCGTCCGCTTCGGGCGCGTGCGCAGCGCGGCGCCGCGTCTTCTGACCGGTCCGAGCGCGGTCAACACCCGCAGTCAACGGCTGCAGGCCACTATCGACCTTGCGCGCCTGCGGGCGGCGGCGCGCGACCGGCGGGCAACGGCGCTGGCCGGCGAAGCCGCGGCGGATCTCGACAGCGCACCACTCAGCCCGCCGCTTCTGGCCGCGAGCGTGCACGGCGATCTCGGACGCGCGTGGCTCGCCATCGCCGAGTGGCAGTCGCCGGCGGCCCGGCCCGAGACGCTGGCGCAGGTGACGGCGCTCTTCGACGATAGCGCGCGGATGTGGACGGCGGCGACGCTCGCTCCCGCTCTCGAATCGCGACGCGCGGCGGCGCTGGCCGCGCTGACCTCCGATCGCGCGCGTGCCGCGCGTCTTGCGAGACCCTGATGGACGGCGACGCCGAGACCCCCTCTCCGGAACGCGTGACGGCGCTACTGGTGCGCTGGACCGACGGCGATGCCGGCGCGCTCGATGCGCTCATGCCGCTGGTCTACCTCGAGCTGCGCAAGACCGCGCACGCGCTGCTGCGGCGCGAACGCAGCGATCACACCTTGCAGCCCACGGCGCTGGTGCACGAAGCGTGGCTGCGTCTGGTGCGGCAGGACCGCGTGAGCTTCGAGCATCGCAGGCAGTTCTTCGGGCTGGCGGCTCAGGTGATGCGTCGCATTCTGGTGGACCACGCGCGCAGCGCGCAGGCGGCCAAGCGCGGCGGCGGCGCCGCCATCGACGTGCTCGAGGAAGGCATGGCCATCTCGCACGACCGCACGTTCGACCTGCTGGTGCTCGACCAGGCGTTGACCGAGCTGAGCCGGGTGGATGCGCGCCAGGCACAGCTCATCGAGTTGCGCTACTTCGGAGGCCTCACTGTGGACGAGGTCGCCGAACTGCTCGGCGTGTCACCGGCCACCATCAGCCGCGGTCAGCGGGCCGCCGAGGCGTGGCTCAGCCAGGCGATGGCGCCGCCGGCGGATCGCGGCGTTCCCGACTGAGCGGGGCCGAAGGGCGCCACCAGACCAGAATCCCGGTGACGGCCTGGACCGCAAACGCCAGGGAACCGAGCGCGTAGACGAGCAGCACCAGCGCCGGGAACCCCTCACCATGGTGCAGGCGACCGACCACTCGCGGCACGATCGAGAGAGAGCCCGGGACCGGCACGTAGTCGAAGAACACGCGGCCGATGGCCGTGCCCGCAAGCAGCGCCATCATCAGCAGCGACACGACGCCCGTGAAGTTGTGCAGGTCGTACGACAAGCGCCACCAGCCGCGGTTCGTGCGCACCGCCAGCGACTTCGGCGGCCACCACAGCCACAGGCCGCCACCCTGCAGCAGCAGCGACAGCCCCGAGGCCACGATGACGGTCCACCGGCCGAACTCGCCCGCGAACAGGTCGACATGGAGGGTGGCGATGCTTCCGCGTGTGGCCTCCGCGATCGGCAGCACCAGCAGCGCGCCAGTGACGCCCGCCACGATCAGCACCACGGCGCTGAGCAGGCCCATCCAGCGGTGCGTCCAGAGCAGGAACCATTGCCATGTCATGCGCGCTGCCATTTTGCCACGCCCTGATCGGCGGTGACGCCCGATGCGGCGGCCCGGGCCGGGCGGCTCAGGGCGCCGGCGTGCCAACACGGGCAGCGCTGGCGAGCGCCTCGGCGTACCAGGTGGACCACGCGGCGCGGATCTCCGGTGCCGCCGCGAGCTGCCGCTCCGAGGCCAGACGCGCATCACGGGCGGTGGCGACGAGCGCCTGCAGGGGCACCACATCAGCGTCACCGGCCGAGGCCAGGAACATCGCCGTGGTGGCCACGGCGGTGGCGACGTGGCCCATCGTCACCGGGCTGACCTTCTCGATGGTGTCGAGATTGGTGTGGTAGTAGCGATCGGTGAAGTGCCAGTTGAGCAGCGCCGGCACCCCGGCCTTCGTGAACGAGGTGTGATCGCTGCCGCCTTCGTAGGGGTTGGTGCGCACCACCCAGCCGGTGTCCCGCGCGCGCCGCAGCGCCACGGCCAGATGCAGATCGTTCAGGAACGTGCCCTTGAGCAACGCCCGATCGACCTCGCTGGCGCCCCATTCGCTGTGCGGGTCGGTGGGGCGTGGCCAGAAGGCCGTCGGGTCGGGGCCCTTTTCGATGAGGAAGGTGCCGCCGGTCTTCGTCGTGTCCTCGCCCGTCATGTCGAGCGACATCATCGCCAGCACGCGCGACACGCGGGCCCGGTCGGCGGCAATCCAGGCGTCGCTGGCACGGATCTCATCGCCCCAGATGAGCGAGAGCGTGCGCGCCGGGCGGGGCAGCGTGCCGTCGGCGATGGCGGCCTGCAGCGCCAGGGCGGCGGCGAGCAGCGTGCCGGTGCCGCTGGCGTTGTCGTTGGCACCCGGCTCCTGCACGTGGGCCACGAGCACCACCCGGTGGTCGGGCCACCGGGTGCCGGGGAACTCGGCGACGAGCGTCCGCACCGGACGACGATGGAAGACCGCGTCCACCTGCACGTGCACGCGGACGGCGCCGGCGGCCAGCCGCGCGCGAAGGCGTGCTGTGGCCCGCGGCGTGGCCTTGAAGCCGAAGGACGGGCGGTCAGCGGCATACGGAATCGCGCCCCACTGCAGCACGCCCGGCGTGGTCGCCGGCTGCGTGTAGCCGGCAATCTGCGTGGAGATGACGCCGGCGGCGCCGCGCCCCTTCACGGCCTGGTTCCACACGGCGCCGAGCGGCCCGTCGGCGAGCACGACCGCGCCGGCGACATCGCGGCCCTCGTAATGTGTGGCCTCGGTGCCGGCACCCACGTCGATGAGGCGGGCGGTGGTGCCACCAGCGGGTGTCGGGAACGAATTGATGGCCAGCGGCACGCGGTCCTGCGCGCGCGACAGCACCACGTCGCCGTCGGCGCCGTCGAGGCGCAACACCGCCTCGCGCATCTCCCAGCCCTGGCTCGGCGAGGCGATGGTGTCGTAGTGCGTACTGATGGCCGCCGCCTTCAGCCGCCCCTCGATGAGCTCGAGCGCCTGGTCGAACTGCGGATTCCCGGCCACGCGCCACAGCGGCGCGATGGTGGTCACGACGTCCATCGCCGCGCGCGTATCGACCCGCGGCGCGAGCGCGCGGTAGATGGTCTCGGCTCGCGGCGGCAACACCCGATCGAGTGGCGGCAGGAACGGCGCGGCGTTCTGGGCGCCAAGCGCGGCCGTGCCTGCCATCAGCAGAACGAGCGCAGCGAATCGCATCCCGTGATGATACGCCGGAGGTCTTATAATCCCGGCCGTGATGCACACCGCCGACACCCGCCGCCGCTTCCTCGCGCACTTTGTGGGGGCAGGACTTGGTACGACGCTCGCCCCGGGCGTGTTGTGGGCCAAGGTGCAGGAGGCCGGGGTCGATCGCGTCACGCTCGAGATGGTGACCGACGCGCTCCGCCTGTCGGGGATCGAGCTGAGCGAGGACGATCGCACGCAGCTGGTGGATGGCGCCAACACCAGCCTCGAGCGGCTCGAAGAACTGCGCGCCGTCCACATTCCCAACGACGTCTCGCCGCCCTACCACTTCAGCCCGGTCGTGGCCGGCATGCGCGTGGACAAGGCGCGCCAGCCGTGGGTGATGAGCAAGGCGCCGGCGGTGAAGCGTCCGGCGACCCTCGAAGACGTGGCCTTCTGGCCGCTGCGACACCTGGCCGAACTGGTGCGCACGAAGCAGGTGACGTCGGTCGAGCTGACGCGGATGTACCTCGCGCGGCTGCATCGGCACCAGCCCGTGCTGAACAACGTGGTGACGTTCCTCGACGACCATGGCCTCGCCGAAGCGGCTCAGGCCGATCGCGAGATCGCGGCCGGCCGCTACAAGGGCCCGCTGCACGGCATCCCATGGGGCTGCAAGGACATCATCACCGTCAAGGGCTTCAAGACCACCTGGGGCTCGCCGGCGTTCGTCGATCAGCAGTTCGACTACGACGCCTCGATGGTCGAGATGCTGCGCGATGCCGGAGCCGTGCTCATCGCCAAGCTCGCCACCGGTGAACTGGCGGCCGGCGACAACTGGTTCGGCGGCCAGACCAAGAGCCCGTGGGATCCGACGCAGGGGTCGAGCGGCTCGTCGGCCGGACCGGCCTCGGCCACCGCGGCCGGCGGCGTCGCGTTCGCGATTGGCAGCGAGACCAGCGGGTCGATCCTGAGTCCGGCCGGACGCTGCGGTGTGGTCGGTCTGCGCCCGACGTTCGGACGCGTGAGCCGCCACGGCGCGATGGCGCTCTCGTGGACGCAGGATCGGCTGGGCCCGTTCTGCCGCTACGCGGAAGACTGCGCGCTGGTGATGCAGGCAATCGCCAAACCCGACGGCCGCGACATGAGCGTCAGCGATCTGCCCTTCAACTGGAGTGCCGGCCTCGACGTCCGCACGCTGAAGGTGGGCATCCTGCAGGCGTCGTTCGACGAGCTGACGGAGCCGGCGGCGAAGGCCAACGCTGCCGCGACGCTCGAGGCGCTGAAGGCGCTCGGCGTGAAAGACTTCGCGCCGGTCGCGGTGCCCGACGTCGCCCTCGAGATGAGCGGCATCGGCGTCGAGTCGGCGGCGTTCTTCGACGAACACGCGCGCGCCGGGCGGATGGCGAAGGTGTCGCGCGGCCGCGCCCGGCCGGCCGGGCGGCTCACCTCGGCGGTCGACTTCCTTCAGTCGCAGCGCGCCCGCATGATGATGATGGAGGCGCTGGCGAAGGCCACCGCACACGTGGACGTCTACGTCGTGGCCTCGAACAGCATCGGCAAAGGCGGCCCGGGCGGGCCCCCGCCGCCGCGCGCCCCGGGCACGCCGCGCCCGCCACGCCCGCCGCAGTTGCCGGGCCAGCGCCACTTCCAGATGGCGAACCTCGCCTGCTATCCGGCCGTCAACGTGCCCAACGGATTCGCCGAGGGCGGCACGCCGACGGCGATCGTGTTCTACGCGCAGCCCTACCGTGAGCATCAGCTGCTGGCGCTCGCGAAGGCGTATCAGGACAGAGCGCGCTGGCACGACCGCGCGCCGAAGCTGGGCTGAGGATGGCCGCTGGCGCGACGCCCGCCGTGCATGCGCTGCGCAAGCACGGCATTCCGTTCACCGAACACGAGTACCGCTACGAGCTCAAAGGCGGCACCAAGGTGTCGTCGCGTGAGCTCGGCGTGGACGAACATCACGTCGTGAAGACGCTGGTGATGGAAGACGAGACCAAAGCGCCGCTCATCATCCTGATGCACGGCGATCGCGAGGTCTCCACGAAGAACCTGGCGCGGCAGATCGGCCGGAAGGTCGTGAAGCCGTGCGCACCCGAGGTGGCCGAGCGCCACAGCGGCTATCAAGTGGGGGGCACCTCGCCCTTCGGAACCCGCAAGGTGCTGCCGATCTACGTCGAGCGCTCAATCCTGGATCTCGAGAAGATCTTCCTGAACGGCGGCCGCCGCGGCTTCCTGGTGGGCCTCGACCCAGGGCAGGCGGCCCAGGCCCTCAACGCCACACCCGTCGACGTCGCCGTGTCTCCGTGATGAGGGACTGTCCCTATTCTGGGCGGTGAGGGACTTAGGGTGAGGGACTTAGGGACTGTCCCTATTCTGGGCGTAGCTAGACTTCCCGCGCCGAGACCTTGGCCCAGGTGTCCTTCAGCGACACCGTGCGGTTGAACACGGGCGCGCCGGGGGCGGTGTCGAGGTCGGCGCAGAAATAGCCGAGGCGCTCGAACTGCACGCGGGTGCCGGCCGGCGCCGTGCCGAGCATCGGCTCGAGCTTGCAGCCGGTCAGCACGTCGAGGCTGGCCGGATTCAGCAGATCGAGAAACGTCTGTCCCGACTTCTCGGCCGCCGACTCGGGGCTCTCGACCGTGAAGAGGCGGTCGTAGAGCCGCACTTCGCCGTCCACGGCATGGGCCGCCGAGACCCAGTGCAGCGTCGCTTTCACCTTGCGCCCATCGGGCGCGTCGCCGGATCGTAGCTGCAGCGCAGCTCGACCACCTCGCCAGCGGCGTCCTTCACCACTTCCTGACAGGTGATGAGATAGGCGTTGCGCAGGCGGACCTCGCGCCCCGGCGCGAGGCGGAAGAACTTCTTCGCCGGCGTCTCCATGAAGTCGTCGCGTTCGATGTAGAGCTCGCGCGCGAACTGGAGGTCGCGGGTGCCGGCAGCGGCGTCTTCCGGATTGTTCACGACCGCCAGCGTCTCGGTCTGCCCCTCGGGGTAGTTGGTGAGCACCACCTTCAGCGGCGTGAGCACCGCCATGGCGCGGGGCGCGCGCTTGTTCAGATCTTCGCGCACGCAGTGCTCGAGCAGCCCGATGTCAATGACGTTTTCCTTCTTCGCCACGCCGACGCGGGCGCAGAAGTCGCGAATCGACTCGGGCGTGTAGCCACGGCGACGCAGGCCAGAGATGGTCGGTATGCGCGGGTCGTCCCAGCCGGTGACGTGTTTCTGCGCCACCAGTTGCAGCAGCTTGCGCTTGCTCATCACCGTGTAGTTCAGGTTGAGGCGCGCGAACTCGATCTGGCGCGGTGCGTGCGCCGCCTGCGCCTCGCGCACCACCCAGTCGTAGAGCGGCCGGTGCGCTTCGTATTCGAGCGTGCAGAGCGAATGCGTCACGCCTTCATACGCGTCCGACAGCGGATGCGCGTAGTCGTACATCGGATAGATGCACCAGGCGTTGCCGGTGCGGTGATGTTCGGCATGGCGGATGCGGTAGAGCACCGGATCGCGCAGGTTGATGTTGGGCGACGCCATGTCGATCTTCGCGCGCAGCACGTGGGTGCCGTCGGCGAACTCGCCGGCGCGCATGCGGCTGAACAGATCGAGATTCTCGTCGACCCCGCGCGTGCGATACGGCGAGTCGGTGCCGGGTTCGGTGAGGGTGCCGCGGTGGGCGCGGATCTCGTCGGCCGAGTGCGAATCGACGTAGGCCGCGCCGCGCTGGATGAGGCCCTCGGCATCCTGATAGAGCCGCTCGTAGTAGTCGGAGGCGTAGAACTCGCGGTCCGCCCAGTCGAAGCCCAGCCAGTGGACGTCGGCCTTGATCGAGTCCACGTACTCGACGTCCTCCTTCACCGGGTTGGTGTCGTCGAAGCGCAGGTTGCACCAGCCGCGATACTCGTCGGCGACGCCGAAGTCGAGGCAGATGGCCTTGGCGTGGCCGATGTGCAGGTAGCCGTTGGGCTCGGGTGGAAAACGGGTGACCACCGACGCGCCGGCGGCCGCGTCGGCGGCCACGATCTCGCGGATGAAGTCGAGGGACGTGGCTTGGGAGGTGTCGGCCGCGGCGGCCGCCGGGTCGTTCGTGCTCATGCAACTCTAGTTTACTGCCCCGGGCCCCGAGCCCCGGTCCCCGAGCCCCGCCCTATTTCGCGCAGGGCGGACCCGACAGCGTCGCCAGGATGATGAGCGGGTTGCGGCCCCGGCGCGTGAACCCGTAGTCGGTCGCCCGCGGCACGACGGCGAAGCTGCCGGCCGCCACCTGCACGTCGCGGCCGTCGAGACGCAGGGTGCCGTCACCGCCCACCACGTACAGCATGGCCTCGGCCGACTCATGCCGGCGGCCCTGCCACGGCTCGCGGATCTGCCACAGCCACGACTGCGCGCTGGCGCTGCAGCCGATGAGCGATTCCTTTTGCGGTTCCTTGCTCGAGATGAAGTTGCGCTCGATGTAGTCGAGCAGCGATGTCGTCGAGGGCTTGCCCGAGGGCAGGTCCGGGACGTAGGTCGGGGCCGCGGGAGCGGCCGGCGTCGTGGCGGTTGGCGGCGGGGGCGCGGACGGCGGCGGGGCCGACGTGAGGGTCGCCTCGGCGACCGGCGCCGGCGTGCCGGCGCGCCAGCTCACCTCTTTCTCGAAGGTGTGGAAGCCGTCGCGCTCGAAGCGCACCCGGTAGGTGCCGGCGCGGATGCCGAGCAGGCGCACCTGACCGGCGGCGGTCGTGACGCCTTCCCGCTCGAGCGGGCCGACGGCGCTGACCTTCACATCGGCCAGCGGCGAGCCCGAGGCGTCGGTCACGGTGACAGTGAGGGTTGCCGTCGCCGTCGAGGGCGCGGCGGCACGGGGACGAGGCCTCGGCGCGGCGGGGGCCGGCTGCGCCGGTGCAGGCTGCGCCGGCGCCTGCGAGAACGCAGGACCGGCGAGCGCGAGCACGATGGGAACGGCGAGCACGAGTCTCATGCCCCTATCCTAACGCGCACCGCCGTCAGTACCGCCAGCTGGTGAGGTCCGCCCCTTTCGGCGCCGTCTTCAGCATCCGCTCGACGCCCTTGGGGATGTACATCTGGTGATAGCGCAGCCGCGAGTAGGCGTTGTCGCGCGTCGGGTCGCCGTTCCAGCAGTGCTCGGCGCGATCGCCGTAGGCCACCTCGCCGTTGTAGTACGGCGCCTTGGTCGACTCGAGGAACTGCTCCGCCAGATAGACGGCGTTGTTCAGGTAGTAGTTGTCCATGTCGCCGACGTAGAGGTGGAGCTTGCCCTCGAGCTTCTTCCCGAGCCCCTTCTCCCAGTCGCGCTTCAGGATGTGCATGAGGTCGTAGTTCTCACGCCAGTGCTCGGCGACCTGTTTGTTGATGACGCCCGAGCCCTTGTCGAAGATGCGCGCGGGATACCCGTCCTGGCCGACCGGACTGTAGACGGCCTCCCAGATGTCGAACTGCTGGCCGGAGCGCGAGCGGGTGCCGAGCACCAGCTCGAGTCGATTGCTCTCCCACACCATCGCGTCCACGTGCCCGAGGTAGTTGCGATGCCCGGGCCGCGGCGTCTGCTTGAAGGTGTCGTCGAGCCAGAAGGCGTTCTTGTCTTTGTAGAGATCGATGGTGGTGTAGGCGCGGAAGTCCACCGGGTCGGGGCAGGCGACATACGCGCCGTTGAACACTTCCGGATAGAAGACCTGCGCCGCCATCGCTTCCCAGCCGCCGGTCGAGCCGCCGTACATGAAGCGCGCCCAGCCTTCGCCCAGGCCGCGGTACTTCTTCTCGAGATAGGGAATCAGCTCCTGCACGATGGCATCCCCGTAGGGGCCGAGGTTGGCCGAGTTCACTGCGTAGGAGTCGTCGTAGTAGGGGTTGGCGTGCTGGATCTCGATGGCGATGGCGCGCGGGAAATTCGGGCCGGTCCAGTCCTTGAAGAGCTGATACGCGTACTGCTGCTGGATGCGGTTGTAGCCCTTGAGGTTGAAGCGGGCCGAGAAGTCGGGCTCGAGGTTCGCATCCGGCGGCGTCTCGCGCCAGCCGGTCATCGTCGGCGCGAAGTGGTTGTGATAGATGAAAAGCGGGTACTGCGCGTTCGGGTGCGTGTCCCAGCCTTCGGGCAGCAGCACGCTGGCGCCGATGTGCATCGGCCGGCCCCAGAACTTCGTGAGCAGCGCGCTCTGGATGCGCTCGTGTTTCACGTACTTCGTGTCTCTCGGCGGCGTGATCTCCGGGATGATCTGATCGAGCAGGATGTTTACCGCCCCGCTGGTCGCCGGATCGATCGTGATCTCGCGCGGCGTCGAGTAGAGGTTCCCGGGCGCCTGGTTCCACTGCTGACCTTCGCCGCGGTCCATCGGCAGCTGCACGGTGTGGCCGTCGCTGCGCCTGAAGGTCTCGTAGCGATGGAAGAGCGCCTGCACGCGGAAGGTGCCGGCTGGAAGCTCCGACAGCCGCTGCACCGGGAAGCCGATGGTGGCCCCGGCGACGCTCGCCGGCGCGCCGCCCGGCCAGCCTTCGAGGTCGAGTGCGAACACCGGCTGTCCGGTGGGTCCGTCGTTCACGTGGAAGCGCGGTTCGCCGTCTTTGCGCGTCGAGAGAATGAGCAGCAGCCGGCCGGTCAACGGCTCTTCGCTTCGCATCGCCGGATAGCTGATCTCGAAGCGCAGAGGTCCGGCGGGTGACGCCTGCTGGCTGGCCCTCATGGTGACGATGGCGGGGCTGGCGAGCACGGCCAAAAAAAGGGCGGCGAGGCGTCGTGACATGGCGGGAGTGTAGCATCGGCCTGCGGTCCCGACGTTGGTCCCGCGAACGCTCCCCCGCATAGAATTCCAGCCATGCGGCCACATCTCCTGGTGCTGCTGGCGGCACTCGCGTGGGGCGACCCGGCAGAGGCGCAGCCACGCACACGCGAGCAGTGGGTGGCGCTCACGCGTAGCGGCTTCGCGGTGCCGGCGGGCGAGACGCCGATCGGCCTGCTCGTCAAGATGAACGCGCTGCTGGCGTCGCCCGATCCGGTGCTGCGCGACGAGGTGGCCTACTCGGCGGCCGCGGCGTGGATAGTGAGCACGCCCCTGGTGGCGCCGGACGATCTGCGGCGCCTCATCACCCTCTGGTCGGCGAATCTGGACGACGGGCTCGGCACGTCCGGTGACGCGCGGGTACTGCGGCGCTCGTTCTCGGCGCTGTGCCTGTCGCTCATCGCCGCGCGCGAGGCGGCGACGCCGTTTCTCACCGCGGCCGAGGTCGAGACGCTCTACGCGCGTCTGCTCGACTACTTCGCCCGCGAGCGCGACACGCGCGGCTTCGTGGCCGGACCCGGCTGGATGCATTCGGTCGCCCACACCGCCGACGCCTTCAAGTTCCTTGCCCGCGGATCGCAGTGGACGCCGGCCCACTCAGCGCGCCTGCTCGAGGCCATGCGCGACAAGCTCGAGGCCTCTGAGACGGTGTTCGTGTGGGGCGAGCAGGAGCGGCTCGCGGCGGCCCTGCACGCAGCCGTGCGTCGCGCCGACGCCGATGCGGCCATGTTTGAGGCGTGGACGGAGCGTTGGGTCGAGGCCCACAAGGCGCTGTGGGCCGGCGGACCGAACATCGACCCCGTCCGCTTTGCCCGCGTGGAGAACGCCAAGCAGACGCTGCGCGCGCTGGCAGCGCTGCTGGCGATGGAGACCACGCCCACGCCCACCGGAGAATCGGCGCGGCGCACGGCCCTGACCGCGCTCGCCCGCATGCGCTGAGGGCGCGGCCCTGGGCATAGTCCACCGCGCACGGCGTAGCGCCGGGTCTGAGCCCCTGGCCCCGAGCCCCGCCCTGGGCCTATATAATCCGCGCTGGACGAACAGGAGGCTCGGAACATGCGACTCGTCGGATTTCTCGTCGTCGGTACGCTCGTGCTCGCGGCGCAATCGTTCCGCCCCATGGCGCAGGCTCAGGGCCCCGCGAAGTCGGCCTACAAAGGCGTGGTCACGCCGATCGGCCCGTATTCGCCGGGCGTCGGCACCGGTGGCACGGTCTACCTGTCGGGCCAGATCGGGATCGATCCGGCCAGCAACCAGATCGTCGCCGGCGGCACCGAGGCGCAGGCGCGTCGCGTGATGGAGAACCTGGGCGCCGTGCTGAAGGAGGCGGGCCTCGGCTACGGCCACGTCGTGAAGACCACCATCTACATGGTGGATCTGGCCGAGTTCGCGAAGGTGAACGAGATCTACGGCACCTACTTCCCGGCCGGCGGCGTACCGCCGGCGCGCTCGACCGTGCAGGTGGCGGCGCTGCCGCGCGGCGCGCGCATCGAGATCGACTTCGTGGCAGTACGGTAGGAGCTGATGATGCGAATCCTGAAGACGATTGGTGTGCTCGCCCTGGGTGGCGTGCTCGGCGTGGCGGCCACACTTACGGCGCAGACGGCGCAGAGCGGCACCCGGCGCGAGCCGCAGTTCGAAAACCAGCACGTGCGGGCGTGGAAGAGCATCATCATGCCCAAGCAGCCGCTGTCGATGCATCGCCACGAGCACCCGCGCGCGCTCATCGCCATCAAGGGCGGCACGCTCGATATCGTGCAGAAGAGCGGCGAGTCCGAGAAGGTGCTGTGGGAATCCGGCAAGGCCTACTGGCTGACCGAAGACAAGCCGGGCACGACCCACGCCGACGTCAACAACGGCACCGAGCCGATTGAAGTGATCGTGGTCGAGCTGCAGAAACACTGAGCCCGAAGGGCATAGCAGAAGACATTGAGCCCGGCGCCCGGGCCGGGTGTCAATCGAGGCGGACGCGGTCGGCCCATCGCGCCTGCGCCGCGGGCGTCGTGCAGAACGACACGCCGCCGATCGCGCCGCACACCACGCGTCCCTGGCCCATGTCTGTCAGCACCGCCGCGGCTGGGGGCGCGACCACGTACAGCGTGTCGTCCTGCAGGCGCGCGGCATCGATGTCGGCGTCGAGCGCCCGGCAGTAGCCTTCGCGCGCGCGCTCGTCGCGCCTGGCCACCACACCGGCGTTGATCGTGAGTCCGTGGGCTGCCGTCAGCGCGATCACGCCTTCGTACGGCACCGGCGCCGCGCCGCACTGCGGCGGCGGCACCAGCGCCAGATGGGCATACGCCGGCGCTACCGTATGCCAGCGAACGTCGGCGAACGGGTTGGTCCACGCGTGGAACGCCGGATCGTGCGCTACCTGCCGCCGCAACGCGTGCGCTCCGCGCAGGTCCACGAGCTGCAGCACGACGGCGCCGGCGAGCACGACGAGGCCCGATCGGCCCGGAGCGCGACGCATCACGGCGACGGTCGCACTCGTGAGCATCAGATAGACGAGGGGCCACACGAAGCGCCCCGACGAACGGAAGAGGGCCAGCGGTGCGGTCCACGGGCCGTCGAAATTCACGATCGTACGGCTGCCGAGGGTGACGACCGGGCTCACGGCGAAGGCCGTCATCGCGAGGCACGCGGCGATGAGCCACGGCGACCACAGCGGCGCGTGTCCGGCTGCGCCACCCGGCCCGCGGCCGAACGCCCGCAGGCCGATCGCAATCGCCACCACCAGCAGGATACCGAGGCCGAGATACTGGAAGCCTTCGTAGGCCTGGCCATCGACGGCAATCGGCACCGACGGCAGGAACGACGACCAGTCGCCGGGCGAGATGAACGCGAGCAGGTTCATCGAGTAGTAGCCGAGGCCGCCGGCCGCGAGCGACCGCTCGCCCCCGAG
>JANNIB010000089.1:0-7404 GCA_031404695.1 Acidobacteriota bacterium | reverse complement strand
CTCGGCGTACGCCAGGTGCGTGCCGTCTGGATCGAAGGCCAACCCGCCGAACGCGAACAGGACGCGGCGGCCGAACGTAAGTCGTTCCAGTGTCGAGCGGCCAAGCGGCGCGGTCCAGAGATCTTCAGATGCCGCGGCGCGGATCATCACGGCGACGAGGTCGCCCCTGGGAGAAACGCGGGGCGTGCCATAGGGCCGCGGCGGCAGACCGGCATCAACGACGCCGCCGGTGCGATCCACCCACACAAGGCGGCGGTTGCTGGGGGGCTGGTAGGGAAAGTACGCCAGCGTCCCATCACTGGCGACGGCGAACTGTGCCTCGCCCGACAGGCCGAACTGCACGTCCTCGACGACCACCTGGGGCGTACCCACCGGGGTCAGCGTGCCACTCGCCACCCTCACCGCGAACAGCGTGTGGTTTCGCACGTAGACGAGGTGTCCGGTGGGCAGGTAGCGGCCGTACTGGGCCCCGGGCACGATCGGGCGGCGAGTACGCGATTGGAGGTCGAACAGCTCCACCGAGAACGGATCGTCGGTGGACCGCGACGTGACCGTGAACAACACTGCCTGGCCGTTGTTCACGTGCTGGGGAAAACTGTGGAGGAGTTCGCCGCGGCTGGGATCCGGGGTGGTGAGCGCCTGCGGCGTGCCCCCGGCCGCGCTTACCGTCTGCAGACCCGCACCGATGCCCGGCGAGAACACGATGGTGCCGTCAGGTGCCCATGCCGCGCCGTACATGTCCGGAGAGGCGCAGACGACGACCGCCGGTCCGCCGGCCACGGGTATCTTCTTGATCTGGCCATGTGACCAGAAACCCAGCCAGAGATTGTCGGGTGAGAAGAATGGGTCGTAGGCGCCATCGGTTCCCGCAAGCGGGGTGAGGTCGAAGTCGTCGAGTCGGCGGATGAACATCCGCTCGGGCTGCACGGTGACGTAGGCGAGTGTCGCCCCATCCGACGACAGCGCGAACGGCACGAAATCGCTGGGCGTGAGATGCGCCGAGACCGGAGTAGTAATCACGGTGTGTCGAAGCGAAGACGCTGGCGGCGACGCCGGTTGCGCAAGCTTCGTCGCGGTGATTCCCGATAGTCCGGCGACGAGAGCCACCGCCACATATGGCGCCCACCGTGGCCACGTCGCCCGGCTGGCGGTCGCGACCGCCGGTGCCGCCACCGCTTCGAGCGCGAACGCCACATCACGCGCCGACTGATAGCGCTGGTCGGGCCGCTTTTCGAGACAGCGCTGCACGATACGCGCGACACCCTCCGGCACCCTCGGCTGAACATCCGCAAGCGCCGGGGGCTCCTCCCTCAGGATGGCAGCGATGGCCTCGGCGGCAGGGCCCGGGAAGGCCCGATGCCCCGTGAGCATCTCGTAGGCCACGGCGCCAAGCGCGAAGATGTCGGCCCGGGGATCGATTGGCTCGCCACGCGCCTGTTCGGGCGCCACGTATCCCGCGGTGCCGATCATCACCTCCGGGGCCGTCAGCGCCGACTCCCGCGCGCCGGTTGATTCGCCGCCGTCGTAGGCGGCAATGCCGAAATCGAGGATCTTCAGCCGGCCGTCGCTGGTGATGAACAGATTGTCAGGCTTGATGTCGCGATGAACGATGCCACGCTCGTGCGCGGCGGCTAGGCCGTGGGCGATCTGCGTGATGTAGTTGACCGAACGCACGACGCCCAGCGGGCCGTTGATCACCAGGCGCAGCGTCTGACCGGACAACAGCTCGAACACCACGAACGGGGTGCCAGCACTCGAGTCCACCTCGAACACGGTGAGAATGTTCGGGTGATTCAACGCCGCGGTGGCGCGGGCTTCGCGCGCGAATCGCTTGAGGCGGTCGTCGTTGAGCGCGAACGCCTCCGCCAGCACCTTCAACGCCACATCGCGCCCGAGCTTCAAGTCGCGGGCGCGATACACCTCACCCATCCCACCGGCGCCGATTGGGGCGATTACTTCGAAGTGTGTCAGTCGCGTCCCGGCTGCCAACGGCATCGGTCGGCCGCTCCTCTGCGGCCTGCAGAAGCCAATACTAGCGGCGCCACGATAGCAGCTCAACCCATCAGATGGCCGGGGCTCAGAGCCCATTCTTTCCGGTTTCATAAATATTGAGCGCGCTTTGATGGCGCGCCAAAGACCCGTCCGCCTCTCACTTCCTACCCTGCTCGCATCGAGCAGCGCTCGCACGACGAGCGCGGGAGGACGCGATGCGATGGTTTTGCGCGGGTGTCGTTTGGGCAGTGGCGATGGCGGCTGGTCATGGCGCCTCGGCGGGTCCGCTTGCGGGATCGACCCAGGGCCTCGACGTCTGCATCGTGGCCTCGGCGAAGCTGACGTTGAATGGCCGCGAGCGTGACGTCGTGCTGGTCGAGACCAACGTCATCTGGAACCAATACGACGTGCACGTGCGCTGGACCGATGCCCCCGACGAGAACTGCGATCGGTTGATCCTCGTCAAGGCCGACACCGAGGCCCTTGTCGGAGAGGCCGCTCACGAAGCTGCGCTCGGCTGGGTGCCCTTCGTGGAAGGGCGCGCCCGACGACTGGTGTTCCTTCGCCTGGCCCGCACGCGCCGCCTGATCGCCGATCTCAACAAGGTTTCCCGCCCCGAGGCGGTGGACAGCCTGCCGTTTGCGAAGTTCATCGGTCGCGGCCTCGCCCACGAACTGGGTCACGTCCTGCTGAACAGCCGAACCCACCCGGAGGCGGGACTCATGCGCGGACGCTACCGCCCCGGCGACGTGCTCGACTCGCCGGCCCGGTCCTACACGCTCAGCTCTGCCGAGCGCGCCGTGCTCCTGGCGGCCACGGGAGGAGAGATGCGACTGACGGCGCGCTGAGCGGTAGAATCGCACGACTGTCCGTGCTGTCGTACCGATTCGGTCCGTTCCGGCTGGTGCCCGACCAGCGTCGCCTCGAACGCGACGGCGTGCCCGTAGCGCTCACGCCCAAGGCGTTCGATGTGCTCGTGGCGCTGGTGCGGCATCGCACGCGCGCGCTCTCGAAAGACGACGTGCTCGCGATGGTCTGGCCGGGCACGGTGGTCGAAGAGGGCAATCTGGCGCAGCAGGTGCTCGTGCTTCGCCGCGCGCTCAGCGAGGCCGGCGACTGGGTCGCGACGATACCCAGGCACGGCTATCGATTCGTGGCCCCGGTGCTCGAGGAGCAGGACGCCGCCGCCGCGCCGGTGACGAGTCCTCATTGCCTGGTCTGGAACGATCGGCAGTTTCCGCTCGCCGAGGGCATCACGATCGTCGGTCGAGCGGACGACGCGGACCTGCAGATTCTCCTGCCCTCCCTGTCGCGCCACCACGCGCGGATCATCGTTCGTGGGATGGAAGCCACGCTCGAAGATCTCGGTAGCCGGCACGGCTCGTGGCGTGGCACGACACGAGTACAGGTGCCGCTGCCTCTCGTCGCCGGTGACCAGCTTCGCCTGGGCACGGCGGTGTTGGTGTATCGACTGGTGCTGCCCGGAGACACGACGGCGGACTGACGATTTGCCCCTGGTTCAGCCAGGCTTGACGGCGTTGGCCGGCGCCGGCAGACGCAGCGCCACGAGCGCTCCGGGCATCGTGCCGCTGGCGACCTGCACGACGACGTACTGCCGGCCCTCGTGCAGGTAGCCCATCATGCCGTATTGCCCCGGTGCCGGCAGGCGTGCCGTGCCCACACGTTTCCCGGTCCGCTTGTCGAGCGCGTAGAGCACGGGATCGCCACCGGGTGCAGTCAGCAACAGCGTCCGCGTCGGCATCGTCACGCCGTGCACCATCTGGCCGGTGGGCGGGATGTTCAGCCCCTGCAGCCGCGGATGCTCGCGGATGTGCCGCGGCGTGTCGCCGTTGGGCGTCTCCCACAGGAACTCGCCGCTGTGCATGTCGATGGCGATGATGCGGCTGTAGGGCGGCTTCCAGATTGGCAGCCCGTCGGGGCCGCGCAGGTCGCCGCGATTGGCCACCACCCAGCGTGACAAGGTGGCGCCGGTCGTCTTTGGATCGTCGGGCTCGTCCATCTTCTCGCCGGGCACGAGGTTCTCGGCCCGGCAGAGGCGCTGCGTCGCCACGTAGAGCACGCCGGCCTCGGGGTCGGCCGTGGTGGGGCCGTTGATGTTGCTGGCGCCGGCCGGACAACTCACGAACGAGCGCAGGCCGGACGGGTGCCCTACCTGGATCGGCGGCGTGAAGAGCGGCCCGGTCTTGTAGCGTTTGCGAATCTCGATGGCTTCAGCGCGTAGCTCCGGCGTGAAGTCGATTAGGGAGTCTTCGGTGAGCTCCTGGATCTCGAGCGGCTTGGGCCGTGTGGGATGCGGCTGCGTGGGCGACAGCTTCTCGCCCGGCAGATCCGAGGCCGCCACCGGACGTTCGGGAATCGGCCACACCGGCTGCCCGGTTTCGCGGTTGAGCGTGTAGGCGAAGCCCTGTTTGGTCGTCTGCACGGCGATCGGTGTCGGCTTGCCGTCAACCACGACGTCGAGCAGCACCGGCGCCGTGGGGTTGTCGAAGTTCCAGATGTCGTGATGCACCGTCTGGTAGTGCCACACGCGCTTGCCGGTCTTGACGTCGAGCGCGAGGATGCTCGTGCCGAACAGGTTGTCGCCCGGCCGGAAGCCGCCGTAGAAGTCGATCGTCGGCGGATTCGTAGGCACGTAGACGAGGCCGCGCCCGGGGTCGGCCGACATCGGCGCCCACGACGAGACGTCGCCGGTGGTGCGCCAGGCGTCGTTCTCCCACGTCTCGTGGCCGAACTCGCCGGGCCGCGGGATGACGTGGAACTTCCACAGGTGCTTGCCGCTGCGCACGTCGTAAGCCAGGATGTCGCCTGGGATGTTCTCGGTGCGGGTCTGGTAGTAGCCCTGCTCGTGCACATTTCCGACCACGATGACGCCGTTCACGACAATCGGCGGCGACGAGGTGGAGAGATTGCCCAGCTCGCGCGGGATGCCCTTCTCGGCGTCGTACTTCTTCTCGGCCTTCAGCCACGGCTCCCAGTCGCGCACCAGATCCGGCAGCATGTCGACAACGCCGCTCGAGGGGAAGCCGGGAATCGGGACCCGCGCGCCCCAGCCCTCGACGTGCTGTCCGGATTTCGCGTCGAGCGCGTGCAGGAAGAAGGCCGGCGAGGTGTAGAAGATGACGCGCCGCCCGCCGATCTCGCCGTAGGCCACGCCCTTGCCGTAGTTGTTGCGCATGCCGCGGTCGAAGCGCGTGGTCGGCGGCTCGCGGTAGGTCCACAGCGTTTCGCCGGTGCCGGGGTCGATGGCCACGACGGTGCGGCGGCTCCCGGCCACGGTGTAGAGCACGCCGTCGACGTAAAGCGGCGTCGAACGGGAGACGTAGTCCACCGCCGGACCGAAGTTGTCGCCGCGCCAGGTCCACGCCGTTTCGAGGGCGTCGAAGTTCCCGGCAGTGATCTGATCGAGCGGCGAATAGCGCGTCTGGGCGGCGTCGCCGCCGATGTAGCGCCACTCGCCCGGCGGCGCCGGCGGCAGCGCCTGGCGCGCCGCGAGCACGGCCGCGCCGGCCACGAGCAGGGCGCCAATCATGCCCGCCTGGCGTCTCTCCATCCTCGGCAGTCGTCGCACCATCGCCTCCCTCCCGGAATCGAGACTGATACTACAGGGCATAGCGGTGCGAGAATAGGCCGCGATCCGCCGTCTCCGAACGAGGTTCCCGACATGACGAATCCGCTGAAGACCCTGGTCCTGGCGCTCGGCGCCGTCGCCTGCGTGGCCGCCGGCATGTTCGCCCAGGCGAAAATCAACCCCACCGATCCGCAGCCCACCTGCGAGATGTGCCCGGGCACCTACATTCCGCTCTCGGAACTCGATGCCTACACGAAGAAGGCGATGGCCGAGAAGATCATCGACCAGCAGGTGCGCGACGTGTTCATCGGCAAGGCGCACATCGGCATCGGCATGGTCTACCGCGGCCGGCTCGACAAGCCGGCGCCGGATTCAGTGGCCGAACATGACCTGGTGAGCGAGGTGTATCACGTGATCTCGGGCGCAGCGACGCTCGTGCTCGGCCCCGACATCGTGAACCGGCAGCGGCGTCCGGCGACGCTGCGCACCGTCATCGAGTACAACGGGCCCGGCAACAACGGCTCGGAGGTCAGAGGCGGCGTCGCGCATCAGCTGAAGGCCGGCGACGTCGTCGTGATCCCGGCCGGCACCGGGCACTGGTTCACGAAGATCGACGACCACATCAACTACCTGATGGTGCGCATCGACCCCGACAAGGTGACGCCGCTCAAGAGCGAGGCGCAGTCGAAGGCCTATCTGGCGAAGCCGGCCGGCGACTGATGCCCTTCGGCGGCGCCAGCGCTCTCACCGCCACGGAGAACCCTCATGGATACGGACCGACGATGCCGCGCAGCACTCTCGTTTCTGGGGATTCTGGCGAGCGCGGTCCTCTGCGCCGGCGCCGCGAACGCGCAGGATCGCATGCCGGCGATTCCGGCGGACACGCTGACCCTCCAGCAGCAGCAAGCCGTGGCAGACTTTCGGGCCGCGAGGAGCGCCGAGCTGACCGGTCCCTTCGTGCCGTTGTTGCGCAGCCCCGAGATACTGACGCGGGCGCGGGCGCTTGGCGACTACTTGCGCTACAAGACGCAGCTCGAGCCGCGTCACAGCGAGTTCGTGATCCTGATGGCGGCGCGAAGCTGGTCGCAACAGTACGAATGGGCCGTGCACTATCCCATCGCGATCAAGGCCGGCGTGAAGGCCGAGGTGGCGCGCGCGATCGCCGAACGGCGTCGACCCGTCAGCATGACTGACGAGGAGACAGCGCTGTATGACTTCTGTGATGAGCTGATGCGCACGCAGGCCGTCGGCGACGCTGCCTACGCGCGCATGGTGTCGACATTCGGCGAGAAAGGCGTCGTCGACACCATCGGCATCGTCGGCTACTACACGATGCTGGCGATGGTGCTGAACACGGCACGCACCCCGCCGCCGGACAACGGCGCTCCACGCCTGCCGGCGCCAAGATGATCGGGCGGTGATCTCGCACGGCACGGGCCTGGCATTGGCCCGTGCGATGGCCGGATGCAGACTTCGACTGGCGCTTACGCGCGTCAGCGGGCGGCTGCCAGCGCCGTCGCTTCATCCAGCCTCGCCGTCCAGCTCACACCGTCGGCCTCGATGAGCAGGTACGAGACGCGCGGGTCGTCGGCCACGTGGGCCGTGCCCGCACCCGGGCCGTGTTCTTCCGCGATGAGCTGCAGCGGACGTCCGCTGATGGCGCTGTAGAGCCACACCCGGAAGCGCGAGGGACCGGCCCGCGTGGTCGTCACAGCCCGCACCTGCCACTGCAGCCGCAGCGCGCCGGAGGCGACGTCGAACGACTCGGTCTGCCGGCTGCCGGTGCCCGCCCACTGGCCCAGTGTTCGCCACGTCGTCGTGGC
>JANNIB010000088.1:0-19604 GCA_031404695.1 Acidobacteriota bacterium | reverse complement strand
GTTCACCCGTACGGGTTCCGGATCGGCTTCAACAAGACCTGGAAGTCGCGCTGGTTCGCCGGCAAGGACTACGCGGACCTGCTTCACGAGGATCTGGCGCTCAAGGCCGACCTCAAGAAGCGGTTCCAGCACGCCGGTGTGTCCAAGATCGAGATCGAGCGCGCCGCCAACAAGCTGAAGATCGACGTGCACACCTCGCGCCCCGGCATCATCATCGGGCGCAAGGGCACCGAGGTCGACAAGCTGAAGCAGGAGATCCAGAAGCGCACCAAGCGCGAGGTCTTCATCAACATCCAGGAGATCCAGAAGCCCGAGCTCGACGCGCAGCTGGTGGCCGAATCGGTCGCCATGCAGCTTGAAAAGCGCGTGGCGTTCCGCCGGGCGATGCGCAAGGCGGTCGAGTCGGCGCTGCGCTTCGGCGCCCGCGGCATCAAGGTGCGGGTGTCGGGCCGGCTCAACGGCGCCGAAATCGCCCGCTCCGAGTGGTATCTCCACGGCCAGCTGCCGCTGCAGACGCTGCGCGCCGACGTCGACTTCGGCTTTCACGAAGCCCACACCACCTACGGCCAGATCGGCGTCAAGGTCTGGATGTACAAGGGCGAACGGCTCACCCCGCGCGTGGGCCGCGACGAAGAATACCGCGACCGTCCGCGTCGAGCGGCCGGCGCCCGTGGATAGCGAGACGACATCATGTTGATGCCGAAGAAAGTCAAATTCCGGAAGCAGCAGCGCGGCCGCATGTGCGGCAAGGCGTGGCGCGGTTCGGACGTGTCATTCGGCGACTTCGGGCTCAAGGCCCTGGAGCCGTGCTGGATGACCGATCGGCAGATCGAAGCCGCGCGTGTCGCGATGACGCGTTTCATCAAGCGCGGCGGCAAGATCTGGGTGCGGGTGTTCCCCGACAAGCCGGTCACGAAGAAGCCGCTCGAAACCCGCATGGGCAAGGGCAAAGGCGCGCCGGAAGGCTGGGTCGCGGTCGTGCGTCCCGGCAAGATCCTGTTCGAGATGGAAGGCGTGAGTGAGACCGAGGCGCGTCGCGCCATGGAACTCGCTGCCGCCAAGCTTCCCATCCTGACCAAGTTCGCCGTCCGGTTCGGTGAGGAGAAGCAGCGATGAAGGCAACCGAACTGCGCGAGATCGATGCTGACGGCCTGCGCGCCAAGGCCTCGGAGATCGAGGACGAGCTGTTCCGTCTCCGCATCCGCAAGGCGATGGGCCAGCTCGAGAAGCCGGTGGCCCTGCGCGACGCCCGCAAGAATCTGGCGCGCGTGAAGACCGTTCTCAGGGAAAAGGCGAAGTAGCCATGGCCGTGAAGATCGAAATGCAGGGCGTCGTGATCAGCGACAAGATGCAGAAGAGCGTCGTCGTGGCCGTCAAGCGCCGTGTCCAGCACGGTGTCTACGGCAAGATCCAGAAGCGCACCACCAAGCTGATGGCGCACAACGAGAACGACGACGCCCGGATGGGCGACCTGGTCGCCATCGCCGAATCCAGTCCGATCAGCCGCCGCAAGCGGTGGTCGGTCACCCGCGTCATCGAACGCGCCTCGAAGGTCTAGGAGGAGAGCCGCCATGATTCAGATGCGGACGATTCTCGACGTGGCCGACAACTCGGGCGCGCGCAAGCTCGCGGTGATCAATCCGATCGGCGGATCCACCGGACGTTATGCGCGCCTGGGCGACATCGTCACGGCGTCGGTGAAAGAAGCCACCCCCGAGTCCAACGTGAAGAAGGGCTCGGTCGTGAAGGCGGTCATCGTGCGGGTGCGCAAGGAACAGCGCCGCCGCGACGGCAGCTACATCCGGTTCGACCGCAACGCGGCCGTGCTGGTCAACGACAACAACGAGCCGGTCGGCACCCGCGTGTTCGGGCCGGTGGCGCGTGAACTGCGTGAGCGCCGGTTCATGAAGATCATCTCGCTCGCGCCCGAGGTGCTGTAGGCCATGGCCAAGGTGCGAATCAAGAAGAACGACACGGTGCTGGTGCGGGCCGGCAAGGATCGCGGCAAGCGCGGCCGTGTGCTGCAGGTGCTGCCCGACAAGAGCCGGGTGGTGGTCGAGGGCGTCGGTCTCATCAAGCGCCACACCCGCCCCAATCCGCAGAAGAACATCAAGGGCGGCATTCTCGAGCGCGAATCGGCCATCCACGTCTCGAACGTGATGCTGGTCGACGCGGAGTCCAACCAGCCGGCGCGCATCGGCGTGCGGGTCGAGGCCGACGGCACCAAGGTGCGCGTCCGCCGCAAGCGGCAGGGGTAAGGCGACATGAGCACGAAGACGAACCGGCTGCGGGAGCGCTACCTCCAGGACGTGGTGCCCGCACTGTCGAAGGAATTCGGCTACGGCAACGTGATGGCGGTGCCCAGGGTCGAGAAGGTCGTGGTCAACATGGGCCTTGGCGAAGCGACGCAGAACGCCAAGATCATCGATGTGGCCGCTGACGAACTCGGCAAGATCACCGGCCAGAAGGCGGCGGTCCGCCGCGCCAAGAAGTCGATCGCGCAGTTCAAGGTGCGCGAGGGCCAGCCGATCGGCGCCATGGTGACGCTGCGCGGCGACCGCATGTATGACTTCCTGGATCGCCTGATCAGCATCTCGCTGCCGCGCGTGCGCGACTTCCGCGGCGTGTCGGCGCGTGGCTTCGACGGCCGCGGCAACTACACGCTGGGGCTGCGCGACCAGTTGATCTTCACCGAGATCGACTACCTGAAGGTGGACAAGGCGCGCGGCATGAACGTGTGCGTCGTGACCAGCGCCAAGACGGACGAGGAAGCCCGAAAGCTGCTGCAGCTCCTGGGCATGCCCTTCCGCACGAACTAGGACCCGAGGACTCGAGCAATGGCGACGACTGCGAAGATCGCTCGTGAGAAGAAGGCGCTGAAGTTCAAGGTGCGCCACCGTAACCGCTGCCGCCGGTGCGGACGACCGCGGGCCTACCTGCGGAAGTT
Organism: Acidobacteriota bacterium; assembly: GCA_031404695.1. Taxonomy (GTDB): domain Bacteria; phylum Acidobacteriota; class Vicinamibacteria; order Vicinamibacterales; family UBA2999; genus CADEFD01. The sequence continues at coordinate 16,657 of JANNIB010000088.1, read as the reverse complement.
CGCGCTCTGCAGACTGTGTTTCCGCGAGCACGCGCTGACGGGCGACGTCGCGGGTGTGACGAAGAGCAGCTGGTAGTCGGGGTCCGGGACGCAGGTTCCGGGGCTCGGGAAGATTGACGAGAGCACGAAGAACATGACTGATCCGATTGCAGACATGCTGACCCGGGTACGAAACGCCGTGGCGTCCAGACACGCCCGCGTGGACATGCCCGCGTCGAAGTTGAAGGCCGATATCGCCAAGATCCTGCAGGACGAAGGCTACATCGCGGGCTTCAAGCTCGTCGACGACAAGCCGACTCGGGCCGGCGGGACGGCGCGTCCACTCATCCGGGTGCTGCTCAAGTACGGCCCCGGGGGCGAGAAGGTGATCTCGGGCATTCAGCGGGTGAGCCGGCCCGGCCGGCGCGTCTACACACCAGCCGACGCGATCGGCCCGGTGCTCGGCGGCCTCGGCGTGAGCATTCTCACGACCTCGCGCGGCGTGATGACCGGCCGCAGTGCCCGCAAGGCGGGCATCGGCGGGGAAGTTCTCTGTAACGTTTGGTAGTGCCAGGGTCGACGGACGGGATGGCGCGGGAACTCTTCCGGTTCCCCGATCTCCGGTCCCCAGTCCCTACGGGGTTGTAGACATGTCACGTATTGGGAAGAAGCCGATTCCGATTCCGAAGGGCGTCACCGTGAAGGTGGACGCCGCCGGTGTCGACGTCAAGGGGCCCAAGGGCCAGATGCGTCAGGCGCTGCCGCCCGGAGTCGTGGTAGCCGTCGAGGACGGACAGATTCTGGCGCGCCGCGAGCGCCCCGACGACAAGACGCTCGGCAAGTTCCACGGCCTGGCGCGCAGCCTCGTGGCCAACGCCGTGCTCGGTGTGAACGAGGGCTGGAAGCGCGAGCTCGACATCGTCGGCGTCGGCTACCGCGCCGAGGTCAAGGGCAAGCAGGTGCATTTCGCCCTCGGCTACTCGCATCCGGTGATTTTCGACATTCCGGTCGGCATCGACGTCGCCATCGAAAAGCAGACCCACGTCACCGTGACCGGGGTCGACCGCCAACTGGTCGGCCAGGTGGCTGCCAACATCCGCTCGCTCCGCAAGCCCGACCCGTATCAGCAGAAGGGCGTGCGGTACATGGGCGAGGTCCTGAAGAAGAAGGCCGGAAAGACGGGGGCGTAGGCCGATGAAGATCACCAACAGAGACGATCGTCGTCAGCGGATCAAATACCGGATCCGCAAGCGCGTGCGCGGCACCGCGGCACAGCCGCGCCTCAGCGTCTTCCGCAGCGTCTCGCACATCTACGTGCAGGTCATCGACGACCTGGCAGGTCAGACGATGGCGTCGGCCTCGAGCGTCGAGGCCGAAGTGAAGGCGAAGATGACCGACGGCGCCCGTGCCGGCAACAACAAGGGCGCCAGCGTCGTCGGCCAGACCATCGCCGAGCGGCTCAAGTCGAAGGGCATCTCGAAGGTGGTGTTCGATCGGAACGGGTTCCTCTACCACGGCCGTGTGCGCGAAGTGGCCGAGGCGGCCCGCAAGGCCGGACTCGAGTTTTAGGCGAATCGGAAGGCGATGATGCGGACACGCGAACGAATCGATGCGGGCCAGCTCGACATCAAGGACACGGTGGTTGCCATCAACCGCGTGACCAAGGTGGTGAAGGGCGGCAAGAACCTGAGCTTCAGCGCGCTGGTGGTGGTCGGTGACGGCCACGGCGTGGTGGGGTTCGGGATCGGCAAGGCCAAGGAAGTGCCCTCGGCCATCAAGAAGGGCATCGAGGCCGCGAAGAAGGGCCTGATCCGCGTGCCGCTGAAGGGCACCTCGATCCCGCATCCCGTGATCGGCCGCTACGGCGCCGGCCGCGTGCTGCTGAAGCCGGCGCCCGAGGGCACCGGCATCATCGCCGGCGGCGGCGTGCGCGCGGTGGTCGAGTCGTGCGGCATTCACAACGTGCTGACCAAGTCGCTCGGCACCGCCAACCCGCACAACGTGGTGCGCGCGACGTTCACCGCGCTCTCGATGCTGAAGGACCCGGCCCACGTCGCCCGTCTGCGCGGTAAGGACCTGGACGACGTCATGGGCGTGACGGCCTGAGGCCGGGCTGAGGACATCATGTCGACGAAGCAGGCAAAGACGGTGAAGGTAACCCTGGTGCGGAGCCCGATCGGGTTCAATCGCACGCAGGCCGAGACCGTGATCGGAATGGGGCTGCGCCGCATCCGCCACACGGTCACGTTGGTTGACACGCCCGAGACCCGCGGGATGATTCACAAGGTCCGTCACCTGGTGACGGTCGCCGAGTAACGCACATGGCCACGAATCTCAGCAATCTCCGTCCCGCCAAGGGTTCGAAGTTCACGCGCAAGCGCGTGGGCCGCGGCCCCGGCTCGGGCAGCGGCAAGACCGCCGCGCGCGGCTACAAGGGCGCGCAGTCGCGCTCGGGCTACAAGTCGAAGCGCGGCTTCGAGGGCGGCCAGATGCCGCTCCACCGCCGCATGCCCAAGCGCGGCTTCAACAACATCTTCCGCATCGAGTACGCGGTGGTGAATCTCGACGCGATTGCCGAGCGGTTCGATGCCGGCGCCGTCGTCAGCCCCGAGACACTGCGGGCCATCGGCCTGGTCTCGGATCGCCGCCTGCCCATCAAGGTGCTGGCGCGCGGTGAGGTGAGCAAGGCGTTCACCGTGCAGGCGCACAAGTTCAGCGGCAAGGCGGCCGAGAAGATCGCGGCGGCCGGCGGGACCATCGAAGTCCTGGGAAAGCCCGCGGCCTGACGGCCGGTTCCCGGTCAGGCAGTCAGAAGGCGTAGGCCATGCTCGACGCGTTCAAGAACCTCTTTGCGGTCGCCGATCTCAGGAATCGTGTGCTGTTCACGCTCGCGATGCTGGGCGTGTATCGCGTCGGCAGCCACATTCCGACGCCGGGCGTGAACACGGCGGCGCTGGCGCTGCTGGCGGAGCAGGCGCGCGGCACGATGTTCGGCTTCTACGACATGTTCTCCGGCGGGAACCTGTCGCAGGTGACGATCTTCGCGCTCGGCGTCATGCCGTACATCAGCTCGTCGATCATCCTGCAGCTCTTGACCGTGGTGTGGCCCTACCTGGAGCGCATCTCGAAGGAAGGGGAGCTGGGCCGCCGCAAGATCACCCAGTACACCCGCTACCTCACCGTGGTGCTGGCGGTCGCGCAGTCGATGGCGATCGCCATCTACCTCGAGCAGCAGACCAACATCGCCGGCGGCCTGCCGCTGGTCTACGAGCCGGGCTGGGGCTTCCGGCTGATGTGCATCCTCACCCTCACGACCGGCACCATGTTCGTGATGTGGCTGGGCGAGCAGATCACCGAACGCGGCATCGGCAACGGCATGTCGCTGCTCATCTTCGCGGGCATCGTCGTCAACTTCCCGCGCGCCGTCACCTTGACGTTCGACCAGCTCCGCACCGGGCAGATCGGGCTCATCCGGCTGCTGATTCTGGTGGCGCTGATGATCGCGGTCATTGCCGCCATCGTCTTCGTCGAGCGCGGCCAGCGCCGGATCGTCGTGCAGTACGCCAAGCGCGTCGTCGGCCGCCGCCAGTTCGCCGGCACCAGCACCCACATCCCGCTCAAGGTCAACACCGCCGGCGTCATCCCGGTGATCTTCGCCAGCTCGCTGCTGGCCTTCCCGGGCACGCTGACCGGGGTCTTCCCGGTGGGCGGCTGGGCCAACTCGGTGCTGCAGCAGGTGGCCTACGGGATGCCGCTGTACAACCTCCTGTTCATCGTCATGATCGTGTTCTTCGCCTACTTCTATACGGCCATCATCTTCAATCCGGATGACGTGTCGGAGAACATGCGCAAGTACGGCGGGTTCATTCCGGGCATCCGCCCGGGCAAGCGCACCGCCGAGCACATCGACTCGATTCTCACGAAAATCACGCTGGCCGGCGCCACCTATCTGTGCCTGGTGGCGCTGCTGCCGGAATTCATGATTACCGGCTTCCGGGTAGCGCCGATTCCGTTCGTCGGCGACTTCCTCGATCGCAACCTGCCGCAGTGGTTCACCCAGGGGCTGGGCGTCAACTTCTTCTTCGGTGGCACCTCGCTGCTCATCGTGGTGGGCGTGGCGATGGACACCGTGAGCCAGCTGGAGTCGCAGCTCATCATGCGGCACTATGACGGCTTCATGAAGAAGACCCGCATCCGGGGACGGCGCGACTGACGTCATGGCGTTGCGGTTGCTGATGCTCGGTCCGCCTGGCGCGGGCAAGGGCACACAGGCGGTGCAGATTGCCCGGGATCACGGCGTGCCGAAGATCTCGACGGGCGACATGCTGCGTGATGCGGTGTCGTCCGGCAGCGAGCTGGGGCTGAAGGTGAAGGAAACGGTGGCGCGCGGGCAGCTGGTGAGCGACGATCTCATCGTGGAGCTGGTGCGGCGCCGGCTGACCGACGACGACGCCCGCGGCGGGTTCGTGCTCGACGGGTTTCCGCGCACGGTTGCCCAGGCGAAGGCGCTCGACGGCCTGCTCGACGGCGAGCCGTTGACGGTGGTGGAAATCCGCGTGCCGGATGAAGAACTGGTGCGGCGGGTGCGGGGACGGCGGATCTGTGAGTCGTGCGGCACGACCGTGTCGGCCTTCGACGGCGAGCCGTCGGAAGCCCAGGCGTGCAAGGTGTGCGGGGGGCGGCTGGTGCAGCGCTCGGACGACAGCGAGACGGTCGTGCGCGACCGGCTCAAGGTCTACTGGCGCGAGACCCAGCCGATGATCGGGTATTACGAGTGCCGGGAGACGTTCAGACGCGTCGACGGCGCCCGCAGCCCGAAGGATGTCTACACGGCCATCACCGAGGCGGTGGCGGCAGTGAACGGGACGCGGTAGGGAACCTAGCGACGATGATCATCTGTCGATCAGCGGCGGAGCTGGAGCGGCTGGCGCGTGAGAACGCGCTGGTCGCCCGTGTGCTCACCGAGCTGGCGGCGATGATTGCGCCGGGGGTGACGACCGCAGAGGTCGATGCCCTGGCCGAGCGGCGGCTGCGCGAAGCGGGGGCGGAACCGGCGTTCAAGGGCTACCACGGATATCCGGCGACGATCTGCGCGTCGGTGAACGAGCAGGTGGTGCACGGGATTCCGTCGGCGCGCAAACTGGTTGCGGGAGACATTCTCTCGGTCGACCTGGGCGCGAAGATGGATGGGTTCTACGGCGACAGCGCGGTGACGGTGCCGGTGGGGGCCATCGCGCCGGAGGCGGCGCGGCTCCTCGAGGTGACGAAGCAGTCGCTGCACGAGGCGCTGGCAGTGGTGAAGGCCGGCGCCCGGCTGTCGGACATCGGCGCTGCGGTGCAGCGCCACGTCGAGGCGGCGGGGTTCTCGGTGGTGCGGGAATTCGTGGGACACGGCATCGGACAGACGCTGCACGAAGAGCCGCAGATTCCGAACTACGGCACGCCGGGGCGCGGGCCGCGGCTGGCCGAGGGCATGGTCCTCGCGATCGAGCCGATGGTGAACATGGGCGGCGCGGGGGTGAAGGTGTTGAGCGACGGGTGGACGGCTGTCACCAAGGACGGCAGTCTGTCGGCGCACTTCGAGCACACGGTGGCGGTGACCGCCGACGGCTGCCGGGTCCTGACCCGGGCCGACGCGGCGGCCAACGCCGCGGCGTAGACGATGACCGGCGAGGCGCCGACGTCTCCGCTGGAAGTGGAAGGCGAGGTTCGGGAACTGCTCCCGAGCGCGCTGGTTCGGGTGAGTGTGGAGGGACGGCACGACGTCGTCGCGCATCTCGGCGGTTCGCCGGCGCGCAACTACATCAGGGTCGTCGTCGGGGATCGAGTGAAACTGGCGCTGTCGCCCACGGATCGGACGCGTGGACGCATCGTCGAGAAACTGTAGGGACGAGCGATGAAAGTTCGAGCGTCAGTCAAGAAGATCTGCGTCAAGTGCAAGGTCGTGCGTCGCAAGGGCGTCGTGCGGGTCATCTGCACGATCGCGAAGCACAAGCAGCGGCAGGGGTAGGACTGGACCTGGGGGCTGGAGGCTGGGGGCTGGGGCTCACATGAGTCGCGGTACCGGGCTGGTCCTCACGAGGCGAAAGCAGTTATGGCGCGTATTGCAGGCATTGACCTTCCGCGGACCAAGCGGGTCGAAATCGGGCTCACGTACATCTTCGGGATCGGGCAGCACCGGTCCGGCAAGATCCTCGAAGCCGCCGGTGTCAGCGGTGACATCCGCGTCAAGGACCTGACCGATGACGACGTGCGCAAGATCAGCCGCGTCCTCGAAGAGCAGGGCGGTGTGGAAGGCGACCTCCGCAAGGAGATCTCGCTCAACATCAAGCGGCTGATGGAAATCGGCAGCTATCGGGGCATGCGCCACCGCCGCGGGCTGCCCGCCCGGGGTCAGCGCACCAAGACCAATGCGCGCACGCGCAAGGGGCCGCGCAAGGGCGCGGTTGCCAAGAAGAAGACGGTGTAACCCATGGCCAAGACCGAAGGCGCGAAAGAGTCGACCCCCAAGAAGAAGACGTTCAAGAAGCGCGGCGAGAAGCGCGTGGTGCACCACGGCTTCGCGCACATCCAGGCGTCGTTCAACAACACGCTCATCACCATCACCGACACCGAAGGCAACGTGGTGTCGTGGTCGAGCGCCGGCGCCATCGGCTTCAAGGGGTCGCGCAAAGGCACGCCTTACGCCGCCACGCAGGCAGCCATGACCGCCGGCAACGTCGCCAAGACGTTCGGCATGCGCTCCTGCGAAGTGCTGGTCAAGGGTCCGGGATCAGGCCGTGAGTCGGCCGTCCGGGCCCTGCAGAACGCCGGCATCGAGGTGAAGTCGATTCGCGACGTCACGCCGATTCCGCACAACGGCTGCCGGCCGCCCAAGCGCCGCCGCGTCTAGTCGCGCGTTCCCGCATACAGAGAGAGAAGGACGACGTTACATGGCTCGATATACCGGACCGGTCTGCCGCCTCTGCCGCCGTGAGGGCATGAAGCTGTTCCTCAAGGGCGAGCGGTGCTACACCGAGAAGTGCGCCATCGAGAAGCGCAACATGCCCCCCGGCCAGCACGGCCGTCGCCGCGCCTCGAAGATGGTCGGCTACGGCGTGCAGCTGCGCGAGAAGCAGAAGGTCAAGCGCACCTACGGCGTGCTGGAAGATCAGTTTCGCCGCTACTTCGAGATGGCCGACCGCACCCGCGGCATCACCGGCGAGACGCTGCTGCAGCTGCTCGAGCGGCGCTTCGACAACGCCGTCTACCGCATGGGCTTCGCGACCTCGCGCGCCCAGGCGCGTCAGCTGGTGCGCCACGGTCACTTCCTCGTCAACGGCAAGAAGGTCGACATCCCGTCGTACTCGCTCAAGGCCGGCGACATCGTGACCGTGCGGCAGACCAGCAAGGAAAACGCCTCGATTCTCCACGCCGTGGGTGAGGTGAAGGGCCGCGGCATCCCGGAATGGATCGCCCTCGAAGGCGAGCTCGGCGCCAAGGTGGTCTCGATGCCGACGCGCGCCCAGATCAACCTGCCGGTGCAGGAACAGCTCATCGTCGAGCTCTACTCGAAGTAGGCGGGTCTCGGGCCCCGGGTTCCGGGGCTCGGGATTCAGAAAGTACGGCCCCGGGGGGTTCCGGGGACGCCCATCATCGGCCCGCAGCTCGACAGACCTGCAGCGGGAGGCCGGCGATGCTTACATGCAGGTCTGGAGGCCGGTCTGCCGGCCCGTTGGCGAGAAGGTGATCAACATGTTGTGGAAGGGTTTCCAGCGTCCCAAGCGGCTCGACTTCGAGCGCGATACGCTCACCGATCGGTACGGCCGCTTCACGGCCCAGCCGTTCGAACGCGGCTTCGGCACCACGGTCGGCAACGCCATGCGGCGCGTGCTGCTGTCCTCGATCGAGGGCGCGGCCGTCACGGCCGTCAAGATCGACGGCGTGCTGCATGAGTTCTCGCCCATCAAGGGCGTGGTCGAAGATGCGACCGACATCATCCTCAACTTGAAGATGATCCCGCTCAAGGTCCACACCGACGCGGCCAAGACGCTGTCGCTGCGCGTCAACAAGGCCGGCAAGGTGCGCGCGGCCGACATCGAGGCAGATGCCGACGTCGAGATTCTCGAGCCTGACGCCCACATCGCCACCATCTCCGAAGGCGGCAAGCTGCACATGGAGCTGCGCATCAAGCGCGGCCGTGGCTATGTGGCAGCCGACAAGAACTTCGACGAGGATCTCGGCATCGGCTGGATCCCGATCGACTCGGTGCACTCGCCGGTCAAGAAGGTGAACTACCTGGTGGAGGCGGCGCGCCTGGGCCAGACCACCGACTACGACAAGCTCACCCTTGACGTGTGGACCAACGGCTCGGTGACGCCGCGCGACGCCGTGTCGCTCTCGGCCAAGCTGATTCGCGACCACCTGAGCATCTTCATCAACCTCGACGACGAAGACGAGCCGGCCGGCGACGCCGCCGGTGACGCAGTTCGCGCCGGCGGGGCCAACGAGCACCTCGACAAGAGCGTCGAGGAGCTCGAGCTCTCGGTGCGCTCGTACAACTGCCTCAAGAACGCCAACATCCGCACCATCCGCGAGCTCGTGCAGAAGACCGAGGGCGACATGCTGAAGACCAAGAACTTCGGCCGCAAGTCGCTCAACGAAATCAAGGAGATCCTGCAGACCATGGGTCTCGGGCTCGGCATGCGCCTCGACCAGGCGGCGCAGGACTAACGCCGCGGGAACGAGCGGTCAGGACACACTGCCATGAGACATCGAGTAGGACATCGGAAACTGGGCCGGCTGACGGATCATCGCCTGTCGATGCTCCGCAACCAGGCCGAAGCGCTGCTCACGCACGAGCACATCACGACGACGCTCCCGAAGGCCAAGGAACTGCGGCCCTTCGTCGAGAAGATCATCACCGTGGCCAAGCGCGGCGTGAAGGCGGCCGAGCCGAAGGGGAAGACGCTGGCGGCGCGCCGTCAGGTCGGCCGCGACATCCACAACGACGACGTCGTCACCAAGCTGTTCGGCGACATCGCGCCGCGCTTCATGGAACGGCCGGGCGGCTACACCCGCATCCTGAAGCTCGGCCTGCGCAAGGGCGACGGCGCCGAGACGGCGCTGGTCGAACTGGTCGGATCGGAGTTCGACCCGAAGAAGGCGGCTGCCGAGAAGGCGGCCGAGGCCGAAACGGGTGAAGCGCCGAAGTCGCAGAAGAGCGTGGGCGAACGGCTGCGTGCCGCCGCTTCGCGCATCCGCGGCGAGAAGAAGGACGCCAAGGGCGGGGCGCCGAGCAAGGCCTCGAAGCCCGCGCGCGGCACCGCGAAGAAGAACACGACGCCGCGCAAGGCCGGCGGCTCGTAACAGCACCGGGCGCTTCCCGCGCTCAGCACTCACACGGCCTGGCGGCCTCGCGGTCGCCAGGCCGTCTCGTTGTACGGCGGTTTTTCAGGCGTGATGATCGCCGGCGTGTGGATGCGCGGCCTTGTGCGCGGCCACGATCTTCGTCTGCAGCGGCGCCGGCACGTCTTCGTAGTGCGAGTACTCCATGTGATAGGTGCCGCGGCCGCCGGTGACCGACGTAAGGTGCTGTTCGTAGGTCAGCATCTCCGACATCGGCACCTGCGCCCGGATGACGGTGCTGGTGCCGCGCGTGTCCATGCCGGCGATCCGCCCGCGGCGGCCGTTCAGATCGCCCATCAGGTCGCCGGCGAACTCGGCCGGGGCGTAGACCTCGACGTGCATGATCGGCTCGAGCAGCGTCGGCCGCGCCCGCGCCATGCCGTCCTTGAACGCGAGGTGGCCGGCGGTCTTGAACGACAGCTCGTTCGAGTCGACGTCGTGGTACGAGCCGTCGATGAGAGTGGCCTTGAAGTCGACCATCGGGTAACCGGCCAGGAAGCCGCGGGCGCGTGATTCGTCGAGCCCCTTCTCGACCGCGGGGATGAACTGGCGCGGGATCGAGCCGCCGAAGATGTCATCCACGAAGGCGAAGCCGGCGCCGCGGGGCAGGGGCTCGAAGCGCACCTTGCAGTCGCCGAACTGACCGTGGCCGCCGGTCTGTTTCTTGTGGCGACCGTGGGCCTCGACCGCCATCGTGATGGTCTCGCGGTAGGGAATACGCGGCGGCTTGAGCAGCACCTCGACGCCGAAGCGGCGCTTCAGCTTCGCCACCGTCACCTCGATGTGCAGCTGGCCCTGCCCCGACAGGTGCAGTTCGCTGGTGTTCGGATCGCGGGCGTAGTGAATGGCGCCGTCCTCTTCCTCGAGGCGATGCATGGCGGTGCTGATCTTGTCTTCGTCGCCGCGGGACTTCGGCTCGATGGCGTAGGAGAGCACCGGTTCCGGCATCGCCATCGGCGCGAAGGTGAGGCCGGCCTTGGGCCCGGCCAGGGTGTCGCCGGTACGCGACTCTTTGAGCTTGGCAACGGCGCCGAGGTCGCCGGCCCGCACCTCCGGCACCGGCACCGGCGTCTTGCCCTGCATCAGCATCAGGCTGCCGAGCCGTTCGTCGGCCTCGCGCGTCACATTGCGCGCCGTCGAGTCCGAGGTCAGCACGCCCTGGTAGACGCGGAACAGGGTTATCCGCCCGGCGAACTGGTCGGCCACCGTCTTCCATACGAAGGCCGCCAGCGGCGCCGCCTCCGACACCGGGCGTCTGACCTCCAGGCCGGCGGCAGCGATGGCCGTGAACGTGCGATCGGCGGCCGCCGGCAGCCAGCTGAGGATGGCGTTGAGCGTGGCGTCGATGCCGATGTTCCTGAACGCCGAGGTGCAGACGGCGGGGAAGAGCTGCGCCGCCGCGGTGGCGCGCTGCAGACCGGTGATGAGGTCGTGGTCGCCAAGTGTGCCGGCCTCGAAGAAGCGCTCCATCAGCGTCTCGTCGGCCTCGGCCACCGCTTCGATGAGCGCGGTGCGCGCGGCCTGGGCTTCCTTGAGCAGCGCGTCGGGGATCGGGCCTTCCACCGCCGGCCCGCCGTCGACCGGCGCTGTGAACGCCTTCATGCCGATGACGTCCACCACACCGGTGCAGGCTTCACCTTCGCCAATCGGCAGATGGATCGGAAAGACGTTGCGGTGACAGGTCTTGCGGAGCGCCGCGACGGAGCGTTCGAGCGACGCGCGGTCGCGGTCGAAGCGGCTGAGCACCACCATTCGCGGCAGGCCGAGCTCGTCGGCGGCCGCCCACGCCTTCTCGGTCTGCACGGCCGGACCCGACACGGCATCGACGACGATGAGCGCGGCGTCGGCGACCCGCAGCGCGGCCCGGGTGTCGGCGAAGAAGTTGGCCACGCCCGGCGTGTCGAGGAGGTTGATCTTGGTCTTGCGCCACTCGGCGTAGGCGAGGGAAGTGCCGAGCGTGTGTTTGCGGGCGATTTCTTCGGCGTCGTAGTCGGTGGCGGTGGTGCCGTCATCCACCCGTCCCAACCGGTTCACCATCCCGGCGGCGAAGAGCAGGGCCGACACGAGCTGCGTCTTGCCGCAGCCCCCGTGCCCCGCTACAGCGACATTCCGGATACTGGCGGCATCGTAGACCTTCATAGGCCGGACCCTCCGCGTGTCCCCGTAGCCTATGCCTTCGCCGGGCGAAGTCAAGAGGGCGCCGGAATGCCGGCGGGCAGCTATTCGTAGCGCAGGGCTTCGATCGGGTCGAGACGCGAGGCCCGCCAGGCGGGCAACATGCCGAAGAAGATGCCGACCCCGGCCGAGAAGCCGAGACCGAGCGCGAACGACCACCACGGCAGCGAAATCGGGAAGCCCGAGATGGCGTTGACGGCGAAGCCGATGCCGCTCCCGAAGAGGATGCCGAGCACGCCGCCGATCGAGGTCAGCACCACCGCCTCGATCAGGAACTGGAACAGGATCTCGGTGCGCCTGGCGCCGATGGCCTTGCGCACGCCGATCTCGCGCGTGCGCTCGGTGACCGAAATGGTCATGATCGCCATCACGCCGATGCCGCCCACCATCAGCGCGATCGACGAGATGACCACCAGCGACAGCAGCACCGCCTGCGAGATCTGCTCCCATACCTTCAGGATGGCGTCCTGTGTCACCAGGTCGAAGTCGTTCGGCTTGTCGAGCGTGAGCCCGTGCCGGATGCGCATCACCGCCTCGACGTCGCGCAGGGCGTCTTCGCGCGACGCCCATTCGTGGGGCACCACCGCGATCATCACCGGGGCGCCGCCGAAGGCGCCGCTGCGCACCCGTTCGGAGCCGAACTGCTTGCGCCACGCGGTGAACGGGATGATGACGAAGTCGTCCTGGCTGGGCCCGAAGCTGGGCTGCTTGTCGATGACGCCGATGATCGTGTAGCGCACGGCGCCGACGCGGATCTGCTTGCCGATAGGATCGATGCCCGACTTGAGGAACAGCGCCTCATAGGGGCCGTAGCCGAGCACGGCGGCGTTGCGGCGGCGGTCCACTTCCTGTTCGGTGAACGAGCGGCCGGCCAGCATCTTTGCGAAGCGGACGTCGACGAAGCGCTCGGAGACGCCCATGATCACGTTGGGCGGCGTGCGCTCGCTGCCGTAGAACACCCGTTCCATGGTCGGCCGCGGCGGGCCGCCGCCGAGCCACGTGTCGACCAGGGCCACCGACGGCGCCAGCCGCCGGATGGCCTCGCCGTCGTCGGCATTGAGCGACGGCCGCCGCATCAGTTCGAGGAACGAGGTGCCCGACGAGAAGCTGACGGCGCCGAAGCGCTGCACGAAGATGGTCTTCGGGCCGAGCGAGCGGATCGAGTCCTTCAGCGACTCGTCGAAGCCGCGGATGAGGGCCGTCATGCCGACGATCGAGGTGATGCCGATGACGACCCCGAGCACCGTCAGCACCGAACGCAGCTTGTTGGCCCACAGCGTGTCGAGGGCCATGACCGCGGTTTCGCGCAGCAGCGACAGGCGGGTGCGGAAGCGCCGGATCATTCGCGCCTCAGGGCTTCGATTGGCGCCAGCCTGGCGGCGCGGCGGGCGGGATACCAGCCGAAGAAGAGGCCGACGAACGCCGTGACCAGCACGCCAACGACGATCGACCACGTCTCGATGGTGGCGGGCAGCGGCGTCACCGCCGCCAGACCCTTGGCGAAGGCGGCGCCGATGGCGACGCCGATGACCCCGCCGGTGATCGACAAGGTGACCGACTCGGTCAGCACCTGCGACATGATGTCGCGCGGCCTGGCGCCGAGCGCCTTGCGCAGGCCGATCTCGCGGGTGCGCTCGCTGACGACCATCAGCATGATGTTCATGATGACGATGCCGCCGACAACCAGTGACAGTCCGACGACCCCGACCAGCACGACGGCGATGCCGGCGGTCGCCTGCTGGAAGATGTCCATGATCGAATCCGAGGCGACGATGCCGAAGTTGTCGTCCTCCCCGGGGCCGAGGTGGCGCGTCACCCGCAGGGCCGTCCGCGCCTCGTCGCGAGCCATCGACACCCGCGCCGGATCGCGCGGCTTGACCATCAGCGCCAGGCTCTGACGCGAGCCGAACAGCTTCTGGTACTTGCCGAGCGGAATGACCACGAACTCGTCGAGCGAGTTGCCGAAGAACGAGCCCTTCTTGGCGCTGACCCCGACCACGCGGAAGGGCACGCCGGCGACCTTGATGGTCTTGTCGAGCGGGTCTTCGGCACCGAACAGGCGGTCGGCGATCTGCCAGCCGATGAGCGCCACCGGCCGGCTGCGCGAGACTTCAATCGGACTGATCATGCGGCCGCGCTCGGCGTCGAAGGTCGAGAAGTCGAGATAGCGTTCGGTCACCCCCTGGATCTGAATCGACTCCAGCTCCTCGGCGCGGTAGGCCACCGACGCGTTCTGCTGCGCCTGCGCCATCACGGCGCCGATGGAGGTGCCGAAGCGTTCGATCGCCTCCGCCTCGTCGGCCGTGATGCGCGGGTTGTTGCGCTGCCGGTCGCGCTCGTCCTCGTTGCGGATGAGGCCCATGCGGCTGATGGTGAAGGAGTCGGCGCCCAGGTCGGAGACGATGGCGTCGGACACCGCGCCGTTGACGCCTCGAATGAGCGCGACCACGGCGATAATCGACGACACGGCGACGATGTTGCCGAGCAGGGTCAGCAGCGACCGGAGCTTGTTGGCCCAGATCGACGAGAGCGCCAGCTTGACCGACTCCCAGAGCTGCTGCATGGTGGACCTGCGCGGCGGCTACTTGGCCGTGGTGGCGGCGGGCCGGTTTTCCCGCACCTCGTCGGCATCGAACAGGTTGCGCACGCTTTCGAAGGGGCCGGTGATGACCCGGTCGCCGTCCTTCAGGCCCGACGTGACCTCGAAGTAGCGTTCGCCGGCGATGCCGACTTCGACCGCCGTGAAGACGGCCCGGCCGTCGCGAATCATGAAGACGCCTTCGATCTCCTTGCGGGTGTGACCGACCGGGAGTTCGCTGGGAGCGGTGGTCGCCGTGGACGGCTCCGGGGCGCCGAAGCTGAAGCGCGAGGCCGGCGCCGGACGCACCCTCGGGACCACGGCGCCAGCCGTGTCGTACTCGAGTTCACGCACGGTGAGGGCCTGAATCGGCACCGCCACGGCGTTGGCACGGCTGGCCGTGGAGATCTCGGCGGTGCAGGTGAATCCGGGGCGGATGTCGGGCGCCGCCTCGTCGAGCGTCACGACCACCTTGAAGTTGGTGGCGGTGCGTTGTCCGGTGGCCTGACCGGTCGCCTGGATCGGGCTGTTGCCGATCTCGGTCACGCGCCCGGCAAACGTCTTGCCCTCGATGGCGTCGATCGTGATTGTCGCCTTCTGGCCGATCTGCACCAGCGGGATGTCGGTTTCGTCCACCTCGACTTCCGCCTCGATGACCGACATGTCGGCCACCGTGAGCAGCACCGTGCCGGCATTGTTCATGGTGCCGACGACGACGTTCTCGCCCTCCTCGATGTTGCGGCGGGTGACGATGCCGTCAAACGGCGACTCGAAGCGCGACTGCGACAGGTTGTAGCGGGTGCTGACCAGCCCGGCTTCCTGCTGGCGCACCTGCTCTTCGCGGGTGCGGATCTCCTGGGCGCGGGCGTTGATGTCGCTTTCGCGCACCTCGACCTCGGCCTCCGACTTCTCGAGGGCCTCGCGCGTGGTCAGGCCGGCGGCCCACAGCTCCTGCTGACGCTTCAGGGCCTGGCGGGCCACGTCGAGGTTCGCCCGTGCGCTCTGCACCTGGACGCGCACCTGTTCGAGGCCCGTCCGCGCCCCGGCGACGCCGGCTTCGTCGCGCCGCACGGCGCTCTGCGCGGCGATCGGATCGATCTGCAGCAGGAACTGTCCGGACGTGACCCGGTCGCCCTCGCGCACGCCGATGCTGGTGACGCGGCCCATGGTCTGGGCGCTGATGTTCACCGACCGCTTCGGCTCGATCTTGCCGGACGCCGAGACCAGCGCCTCCAGATCCCGGCGCTGCACCGTCTCCCCGGTCACGAGCGTGCCCTTCTCCTGCTTCGAACGGGCATAGGCGCCCCCGGCGACTCCGGCCACCACGAGCAGCGCGACGACCCACGGCCATTTTCTGCGAAACACGATTACGACCCTCCCGTCAGGACCACGAGTCCCGCGATGATTGCGGCGACACCTACATAGACGCCGGCGAGCGGCAGGACGTAGTCGCGGGCCCGCTCTCCCGCCAGCGCGGCACAGCCCACGGCGAGCAGCCATACCCACCACAGCCCGAACAGCTCGACCGTGCCGAAGAAGCGGGCCGGCAGGGAGCCTTCGTCGAATAACGGCAACAGCGCCGCCAGGTTGAACGGGCTCGTCAGCGACTCCCGCACCATGTGCAGCGGGGTGGCGACGAGCTGCTGCGCCACCAGCGCCAGGCTGGCATGCACGGCCACACTCAGCGCGGGCAGGAACCCGGCACCGCGCCGGCCGAGCCAGAGATAGAGGCCTGCGGCCACCGCTACCGTCACGGCCGGGAAGAGCAGGGCCCGGCCACCACTCGAGAGGTAGATCCAATAGGGCGGCTGGGCCTGAAGCGCCGCGTAAGCCGCGTCGTCGACCGTGCCGCCGACCGCCTCGACCATGCGGACGCGCTCATCGACGAGCGCCTGCCGGCCCACCGGCGCGCCGAGCAGGACCCAGGCGGCGCCGCCCCAGACAGCTAGCAGGAGCGCCCACGTGAGCGCGACCTCAGCGGCCGAACTCGAAACCGCGGCGCGCATGGCCGCGTGCGGCGATGTGCACATCTGTATCAGGCGACCGGCCACCGATATGGCCGGAGGGTTGCTAGATGAAGACATTCGTCGGGTGGGGGCGTGAGCCGTCTGTCCAGTGTACTACGCGCATTCCTGTCCGATTGTTTCGTCGCCGGGCCGTCAAGTGGCTGATACCGATGGACTTCCATGCTCTTCTTCGTCGCGTCGTGGCCCCCCGTGGGCGGCGCGTGCCGGCGTTGCCAGGGGGGCTGACCCCTGGAGCGCCCGTCAGAACCGTAATCCGTGGCGCCGTCCCGTCATGGAAGCGTCGGAACGACGACCGCTCGGGCGGCCCGACCGCCCGGATCGACAGACGCCGGTGCCGTCGGGCTGCATGGAACGTCGTGCCGTTGCACCTGTCCTTCCGGGGCGACGGGGCAGCGGCGGCTGCAGTGCAGGACCGCCATGACCGAAAAGGTAATGGGACGACAGGTCTGACAGACCCGTCCGGACACTGACGGCCCAAGGCGGACGACGACCACATGGCGGTACGGATCGG
>JANNIB010000087.1:0-12830 GCA_031404695.1 Acidobacteriota bacterium | reverse complement strand
TTCCAAAGCGCCGGCCGCGGAGCGGAAGGAAGGCTTCGAGATGATGAAGATGTTCGACGACCGGCGCAGCGTGACGGTCGTCAAGGAAACGCCGTCGGCCACCGGCGCCGAGCTTCAGGTGGAAGGCGTCAGCGCCGAAAGTCAGGCCAAAGCCACCGGCGTCATCACGCTGCTCAAGGAAGACGGCGCCTGGAAGATCGTGCGCGAAAGCTGGAAGGGCGGCGGGCAGCGGTAGCGCCGCTCGCGCTCACTGGCCCGGCGCGCGCGCGCCGGGCGCGGTTCGAGCACGAGCGGGTTGCCGACGTACTCCGTGATCGACAGCCGGCACGAGGCCGCGTCGCCGATGAAGCGCGTCGCGTGCCAGGTGTTCGACGGCACGTAGACGACGTCCCCTTCGCTGGCGATGAACGGCTGCTGGCCCTCGAACGCGTAGCGGATCTTCCCGGTGAAGACCAGCCACGCCTCGGCGCTCTCGGGGTGGAAGTGGCCCTTGTCGGTCGTGTCGAGCGGCGGCATGTTCTTCTCGTAGCCGTAGATGACCAGCATCTCGCTCTTGTCGACGCGCACGAAACGCCCGCCCGTGTATTTCGGGTAGACGGTCTGCCGCGGGATGTTCACGAGCGATCCGCGGGTGGCCACCAGCGGCGCCTGCCCTTCGATCTCGACCCGCACCTCGCCTTCGAGCACGGCGAACCACTCGCGGGTATCGGGATGGAAGCGCGCGCTCTGCGCGGTGCCGGGGGCGGCGGCGATGTAGTGCGCCATCAGCCGGCCGTCGTCGAACAGGGCCTCAGTCCACGACGCCTGGCCGGCGTGTTTCGCCTTCACGTCGGCCAGCTTGATCCACGGCACGAGGCCGACGCGGTAGGCGGGCGTGACGGTGGGCTTCGACGCCCACACCGACGTCGGCACCGGGTTCTGTGTGTAGGCGTCCGAGGTCAGCGACAGCGCGAACGCGGCTGCAAGGGCGATGCGCATGCGCGCATCATTCGACCAGTTGTAACGGGGTCTGTCACGGTCACAGATTGTCATGGGGGTCTGTCACGGTCACGGCTGCGGGTTGCTCGCTTGAGCGGTGACCGTGACAGACCCCGTTACATTTCGTGACCGTGACAGACCCCGTTACAACTGGTCGAGCGTGCGTCCGCGCGTCTCCGGGCCCAGCCACAGCAGCGCCACGCACACCACGCCGGCCGTGACGATGCAGGACGCCATCGCGACGCGAAGGTCGGTGCCGCCGTCCTGCAGCCGGCCGATCAGGTACGGCGCGTAGGAGCCGATGCCCACCCCCGCGTGGTACGCGAAGCCGGTGCCGACGCCGCGCGCCTCGGTGGGGAAGCGCTCGGACAGATACCCCGGCACCATGCCCCAGGCGCCGGCCGCGAAGAAGCCGATGAGCCACGCGCCCAGCAGCAGCATCGCCGAGCTCTCTGCGAACAGATACAGCGGCACCGCGCCCACGCCGATGACCATGCCGAGCGTGGCCGAGCCGCGGCGCCCGCCCCATTTCTCCGACATCGCCCCGAGCGCCACCGACCCGAGCAGGCCGCCGGCGTTCAGCAGGAGCAGGAACGGGAGCGGCTGCAGCTTCATCGTCGAGAGCAGCGTCGGGTACCAGAACGTCGTGGACTGGTAGACCGACACGAACGCCCCCATGAGCAGCGACGTGTGCAGCGTGACCCAGATGAGATCGCGGTCGAAGAGGCGCCCGAGCGAGAGCCGACGGCGTCCCCCCTCGGCGGCGAGCTTGCGCTGCTGTTCGAGCCAGATCGGGCTCTCGGGCACCGTCCACATCACGGCGAATACCAGCACCGCGGGAATCGCCCCCGACCACAGCATCACCCGCCACGCCCATTCGGGCCGGTCGCTGATGAGCGGGTAGCCGAGCTGGAAAACCAGCGACGAGAGCAGGAACCCGGCGGAGTAGCCGCCCTGCAGGATGCCCGAGGCGATGCCACGCAGGTGCTGCGGCCAGTGCTCGAGCGCCAGCGGCATGCCGGCCGCCCACATTCCGCCCATGCCGATGCCGAAGAGACCACGGAACGCGAACAACATCACATACGACGTGGAGGCGCCGCTCAGCATCGCAAACGCCGTGTACCAGGCGATCGAGAAGAGGATCGGCCCTTTGCGGCCGTAGCGGTCGGCGAGGGTGCCGGCGCCGATGCCGCCGACGACGCGGAAGAGCAGCGTGACGGTGCCGAGCAGCCCGGCGAGCGCCTTGTTGACTGAAAAGCTCTGCTGGATGTCGGCCAGGACGAAGGTCAGGATGGTGAAGTCGAAGGCGTCGAGGACCCAGGCGAAGAAGGTCGTGAGGAAGGCCTTCCACTGGGCGGCGGAGACCTGGCGGTACCAGGGAAGCGTCGACATCTCGGCGTCATCATAGAATGGGCCGCTGCCGATGGCGGCGGAGGGAGAAGCCCGATGACGTGTGGACATGCAGTCGGAGCGGTGGCGTTGCTGGTGGGCTTGTCGGCGGCGCCGGCCGCCGCGCAAGCCGTGGCAGGACCCGAGAAGGCCCGGCCGGTGCAGGGCGACCCCGGCATCTCGTCACTGCAGGTGCTCAACGAGGGGCCCTTTCGCGTGTTGCGCGACTATGCGGAACCCGGCGCCACGCGCCGCAACCACAACCACGCGGATGCGACCTATCACGTGTTCGTGCTCATCACCGGCCAGCTCCGACTCACCGTCGAAGGGCAACCGCCGGTGGACGTCGGCCCCGGCGAAGCGCTCAGCCTCAAGGGTGGCGTGATGCACACCTTCACCAACACCGGCAAGGTCACGGCCACCATCGTCGAGGTGTTCGGGAAGGCCCCGGCCGCCGCCGCCGATCTGGCCGCCGCCGAAGCCCTCGCCCGCGCGCTTGCGCTTCCACCTCCGGGTCCAGCCTCCTGACGATGCGCGCGAGGAACGTGGCCGCCCGGAGCACCCCTTCCTCCGGCTTCGCCAACTGACGTTGTACGATCATCTCCGCCGGAGCAAGGGGTGCTCCAGGCACCCACTCGCTTGACGCGCCCGACCCGAGCCCCGAGACCCGAGACCCTGTCCCCATGCCGAGTCTGATTGAAGCCATCAACGTGAAGCGCAAGATGTACTTCGAGTTCGAGGGCGCTCCGTACCACTGCATCGACGTCGAAGTGAGCAAGCCCACGGCCCGTGGCGGCCAGACGCTGGTGCGCCTCAAGATGCGCAACCTGCTGAGCCGCGCCGTCTTCGACAAGACCTTCAAGGCGGCCGAGAAATTCGCCGAGCCCGACCTCGTCCAGGTGCCGGCCACGTATCAGTATTCCGACGGCGACGCCTACCACTTCATGGAAGACGCCACCTTCGAAACGCTGTCGCTCACCGCCGACACCCTCGGCGACGACAAGGACCTGCTGACCGACAACCTGGTCGTGAAGGTGCAGAAGTTCAACGGCAACCCGATCGCGCTCGAGTTCCCGTCAATAGTCGAGATGACGATTGCGCAGACCGAGGAAGGCGCGCGCGGCAACACCGCCAGCGGCAGCGTGACCAAGCCGGCTACGACCGAGACCGGGCTCGAGATTCAGGTGCCGCTCTTCATCAAGGAAGGCGAGCGCGTGAAGGTGCACACCGAAACGCGCGAGTTCGCCGGCCGGGCCTAGCGGCCCCTGCCGATCTTCGTTGCCGCGCGTCTGCCGGCGGCAGGCGTCCGCGCGCCGCCGGATCGCGGTCCCGGCTTCGAGCGCGCGAGCGTGCGCGGTCGCGGCTTCGCCATCACCGCTTCCCACGCCAGTTGCAGGGCCGCCCGCACGGCCGGTCCGCGCGCCTTCGCCAGCACCACGTCGGTGCAGCCGCCGCGGCCCCAGGCGCCGGGCGACGGCGTGAACATCGCCGCGTGATCGTCGAGGAATACCTGCTGCTGCTCCGGCGCGAGCTTGATCATGCCGATCGCCCCGTCTCCGCGCAGGCTCGCGAAGATGCGGTTGTTGGCGCGGAAGTCCGGATGGCCCATGTGGGCGCCTTCGACGGTGCCGTCTAGTTCGAGCGCGAGATCGCGAAAGTCGTCGTCGGTCATGGGCGCGGGTCTCCCCGGAGCGCACACCACTCCGGCTGGGTCAGAATAGACCGATGGAGCGCGCCGACCGTACATTCTTCCTGTGGAATGCCGCCGTCTCGACGGTGGCGGTGGCCATCATCGGCTACATCCTCGGTCGCGATCCCGCGCCTGACGGCGCGCTCGATCTCTCGTTCGTGCCGGCGCTGAATGCCACCTGCAACGCGCTGGCCTCGCTGTGCCTCATCACCGGCTGGGTCGCCATCCGCCGCCGGGCGGTGCAGTTCCACCGCCTGTGCATGATCACGGCGCTGGCCATGTCGGGGATCTTCCTGGTGGGCTACCTCGGCTACCACTACGTGCACGGCGACACGAAGTACCCGGGCGCCGGCGCCGGCCGCATCATCTACCTCACGGTGCTGGCCACGCACGTGATCCTCTCGATCACGGTCGTGCCCGGCGCCCTCACCGCGTTCTACTTCGCGCTCACGAAGCAGTTCGAGCGGCATCGGCGCTTCAACCGCGTGTTCCTGCCGATCTGGCTCTACGTGTCGGTGACCGGCGTGGCCATCTACTTCATGCTGCGCACCTCTTGACCTGACGACGCCTCGATTGGCGGCGGCGCCGCGCATCGATTCATAGATTTTTACTAACAATCACATCCAACTTCCGTCATTCCTTTGGTGACGCGATCTCCGTATCGTCAGTTGGGTGCTCGCCATGCATCCAATCCGGAGTCACGAATGAAGACGACGTCGTCGCTGTTCGACAGTCTGAAAGCCGACCTTCCCGCCAGCGTGGTGGTGTTCCTGGTGGCGGTGCCGCTCTGTCTCGGCATCGCGCTCGCCTCCGGGGCGCCGTTGTTCTCGGGCATCATCGCCGGCATCGTCGGCGGCATTGTCGTTGGCACCGCCAGCGGGTCAGCCTTGGGCGTGAGCGGCCCGGCCGCGGGGCTTGCCGTGATCGTCCTCACGGCCATCACGGCGCTCGGATCGTTCGAGACATTCCTGCTCGCCGTGGTGCTGGCCGGCGTGATCCAGATCGCTCTGGGCTTCGCCCGGGCGGGCGTCATCGGCTACTACTTCCCGTCGTCCGTAATCAAAGGGATGCTGACCGGCATCGGGCTGACGATCATCCTCAAGCAGCTGCCCCACGCGGTCGGCTACGACGCCCAGCCGGAGGGCAGCCTCGCGTTCGCGGGCGGCGGCGGCGAGAACACCCTCTCGGCCATCGCGCACATGTTCTCGTTCATCCAGCCCGGGGCGCTCGTGGTCGCGCTGTTGTCACTGGCCGTGCTGATGCTGTGGGAACGGCCGTTCGTGAAGCGCATCAAGGCCAGTCTCTGGATTCAGGGGCCGCTCGTGGCGGTGGCGCTCGGCATCGCGATGAACGAAGTCTTCCGGCTGGTGTCGCCCGGGCTCGTCATCAGCAACTCGCACCTGGTACAGATCCCGGTCGCCGAAGGCTTCAGCGGATTCGTGTCGCTCTTCACCCTGCCGGACTTCAGCCAGATCGGCAACCCCGCCGTTTACACCACCGCCGTCACGCTGGCCGTCGTGGCGAGTCTCGAGACGCTGCTGTGCGTCGAAGCAACTGACAAGCTCGATCCACAGAAGCGCATCACGCCGACCGACCGTGAACTGAAGGCGCAGGGCCTCGGCAACCTCGTCTCGGGCCTCATCGGCGGGCTGCCGGTCACGCAGGTGATCGTGCGCAGCTCGGCGAACATCCTGTCCGGCGCCCGATCCAAGACCTCGGCGGTGCTTCACGGGGTGTTCCTGCTCGCGACGGTGATCGCCGTGCCGGCGCTGCTGAACCGGATTCCCCTGTCGGTGCTGGCGGCGATTCTGCTCACGGTCGGCTACAAGCTGGCCAAGCCGGCGCTCTTCGCCGCCATCTACCGCCAGGGCCCGTATCAGTTCGTGCCCTTCGCGGTGACCGTCGCCGGCATCCTGGCCACCGACCTGCTCGTCGGCATCGCACTCGGTATGACGGTGGCCATCTTCAGCATTCTTCTCACCAACTACAACAATCCGTTCTTCTTCGACCGGGATCCGACCGCGGCGGTGCGTCTCACGCTCTCGGAAGACGTGTCGTTCCTGAACCGCGCCGCCATCATGCGCACGCTGGCCGGGATTCCGGCCGGCACGTCGGTTGTCATCGACGCGACGCGCTCCATGAACATCGACCACGACGTCTACGAGATCCTCAAGGACTTCGAACAGCGGGCGGCGGTCATCGGGATCGAACTCAGGATCGACGGATTGTCGACGCTGCGGCGCAGCAACGACGCGATGCACCGGGTCCAGGACGCGATCGCCCGCGATCACACCCCGGCCGTCGCCTGAGCGGTTGTTGCACCACTACGGAAATTGATGGAGGTCACATGCGGACACAGACGAAAGACATACAGACTAGGCTCACGCCCCAGAAGGCCTTCGAGATCCTGGCCGAAGGCAACAAGCGATTCGTGGGCAACCTGCGGGCCAACCGCAACCTGTTGCAGCAGGTGAACGAGACGTCCGACGGTCAGTACCCGTTCGCCATCGTGCTGAGCTGCATCGACTCCCGGACCTCGGCCGAACTGGTCTTCGACCAGGGCCTCGGCGACATCTTCAGCGTGCGGATTGCCGGCAACGTGCTGAACGAGGACATCCTCGGCAGCATGGAGTTCGCCTGCCACGTGGCGGGGTCCAAGCTGATCGTGGTGCTCGGACACACCAAGTGCGGCGCGGTGAAGGGCGCCTGCAGCCACGTCGAGCTGGGGCATCTGACGGGACTGCTCGGCAAGATCGCGCCCGCCATCCACACCGTAGAAGCAGCGAACGGGAGAGAGCTGGAGCCAGACACCTTCGTCGAACACGTGGCGGTCGAGAACACCCGCCACCAGCTGCGGGCGATTCTCAATCGCAGCTCGATCCTTCAGAACCTCTTTCAGGAGGGCAAGATCGGCCTGGTCGGGGGCGTCTACTCGGTTGAGACCGGCGAGGTCACGTTCCTCGAGCAGAACTTCAGCCACACGGCCGATCCCGTCGCCGCCGTGGCGGGCGTTGGTGCGTGAGCCGCTTGGACACTAGGTCAGCAGCCCGTCCCTGGCGGCGCTGGTGATCGCCAACACGCCGGGATGGGTGAGCCGACGCTCGGCAGAGATCGCGTAGTAGCGCTCCTTGACGGCGTCGGTCCGGCCCACCAGCTTGACGGCGTAGACACGGCACACGTCCTTCGCGATGGCGAACGGCGCGGGGAACACCGACCCTGACTCCGCGCCGAACACCTTCATCAGAGCGGGGTCCTCGAACTCGCCGACGATGGCCGGGCGCACGCCGATCGCGTCGAACCACTCGTCGAGATCGCGGCGGAGGGCGGTGTTGACGGTCGAGACCACCATCGGCGCCTCGTGCAGCGACTTGGGGAACTGACGCTTGAGCCGCGCGGCCAGTGCTGCCGTGGCGAAGAACCCGGTGTCGGATTCGCCGAGCGCATGGTTGAACACCTTGACGCGGACGTGCGGCGGGGCCGGGGTGTCAGCCAGGACGACGTCGAGCGCGTGAGTGGCGAGGTGCGTGAGCAGCTGCTCGGTGTTCTCTTCACGGCAGACCAGGCGCACCGGCGACGGCGCGTGCATCAGCGGCCGGAGCAGGCGGCACGCCACCAGCTTCGGCACCGCGTTCGAGACGCCCACCGTGAGGGGCAGGGCGCGTCCTGGCTGGCCTGTTTTGACGGCGGCGAGCAGTTCGCGGCCAACGCCGAAGATCTCCTCGGCGTACTGATAGACCATCCGCCCGGTGTCGGTGAGGGCGAGGCTGCGGCCGTGACGGTGGAACAGCCGGACCCCCAGCACGTGCTCGAGCTGCTTGATCTGCGCCGAGATGGTCGGCTGCGAGAGATGCAGTTTCTCGCTGGCCCTCGACACCCCGCCCTCGCGGGCCGTCATCCAGAAGTAGTGCAGGTGATGGTAGTTCAGCCACTCCATGAGAGGTTCCGGCGCAGCCAGTCTACCTCCCTCGCCGGCGGGTCTAGCCTCTGACGCCGGCTTTACGCAGAATGGTCATCATCGGGCACCAGTTCGTAAAGGCGGACTGGAACAGGTTCAGGCCGACAAACAGCGTGAACCAGAAGAAGCGCGGGTCCACGTACATTCCCGCGAGCACGCTGGCGGCAACAAACGCGCCGCCAATCATCCGAACCATCTGATCGACGTTCATGGTGTCCTCCGTAACGTCAGGGCGCCGCGATGAACAGCACCGGGTGTGCGCAGCGGCCCAGCGTATCGGTGACGATGTCCGAGAGGCCCCAGCTCGCGCGGCCGCCTGGCGTCGCCACCGCCACCAGGGTTGCGCCGGCGATGACGTCCGAACCGCAGGCGGCGAGCGCGTCGCTGGCCACGACCTGACCGCGCATCGACGCCACGAGCGTCTCGACCCGGGCGCGCGTCGCCGGGTCTGGCGCCGTGGCGTCGCCAATCACCACCACCCGCGCAAAGAGGTCGGCCAACGGCTCCGTGTCGGCGCGGGTCACCAGCACCGGCACCTCGGCGGCGCGCACCACGCGCTCGGCCACCGAGCCGAGCCACCAGCGCGACGGGCCGCGCCGTCCGTGCGTGCCGAGCACCAGCAGATCCGCCTCGGCAGCCGCCTCGACGACGGCGTCCACCGGACGACCCTCTACGACGACGATGGTGGCCGGCCACGTGGTGTGGGCTTTCACGAAGCGCGTGAGTTCGGTTGCGACCTCCGCGCTCGCTTCCCGGCGCTCGTCCTCGAGCCGCTCGATCTGCGCCGGGGTGAAGTAGGGTGGCACCTCGAACCGTTCGGCGTGCAACACGCGCAGCGTGGCGCCGGCCGCCGCGGCGATGAGCCCGGCTGCGCCCACCGCCCGCGCCGACGCCTCGCCGAAATCCGCGGCGGCGACGATGGCGCGCGGCGGCCAGGCCGGCGCGTGAATTGCCTTGTCGGTCATGACACCACCTCGGCGGGCAGGGCCGCCTGCGCCTCGGCCGGGCGGTCGTGCCGGCGGGCCATGTAGTAGAGCACGGGCACGGCCATGCGCGAGAGCAGCAACGACGCCACCTCACCGGCCATGAGCGAGATGGCGAGGCCCTGGAAGATGGGGTCGAACAGGATGACGCCGGCGCCGACGATGACCGCCGCGGCCGTGAGCGCCATCGGCCGGAAGCGCACCGCGCCGGCGTCGACGACCGCCGGTTCCAGCGACAGCCCGTCTTTCAGGCGCAGCTCGATGAAGTCCACCAGGATGATCGAGTTGCGGACGACGATGCCGGCGCCGGCGATGAACCCGATCATCGAGGTGGCGGTGAAGAAAGCGCCCATGGCCGCGTGGGCCGGCAGGATGCCGACCAGCGAGAAGGGAATCGCCGCCATGATGAGCAACGGCGTCGTGAACGACTGGAACCAGCCCACCACCAGCACGTAGATGAGCAGCAGCACGGCGGCGAAGGCGAGCCCCAGATCGCGGAACACCTCGATCGTGATGTGCCACTCGCCGTCCCATTTCATCGCGTATTTCGACGTGTCCGAGGGCTGCACGGCGTTGAGCACTTCGAGCGCGTAACCCTCGGGCAGCGTCATCGTCGCAAGCGTCCGGTTCATCGCGAGAATGGCATAGACCGGGCTCTCGTTCTCGCCCGCCAGATCGGCGGTCACGTAGGTCACCGGCTGCAGGTTCTTGTGATACAGGCTCGTCTCCTCGCGCGTCGCGACCACGCGCGTGAGCGCGCCGACGGCGACCGGCGTGGCGCCGCCGAGGCGCACGCTCTGCAGCGCCTCCAGGCTGCGCCCCTGACGCGGCTGGCGCAGCACGATCGGCACGTCCTCGCGCGCCGCCGGCACGTGCAGCAGCCCGGCCACGGCGCCGTCGCCGGCCATCTGCACCACCGCCGCGACATCGGCCGGGGCCAACCCGGCGGCCATGGCCTTCTCGCCGTCCACGACCAGGCGTGTCTTCGGCTGCGCCGCTTCCACGTACCAGTCGGTGTCGACCACACCGGGGGTCTTCTCGAACAGCGCCTTCACGTCGGCGGCAATGGCCTGCCGGCGCGCTGCCTCGGGCCCGTAGATCTCGGCCACCATCGTCTGGAGCACCGGCGGGCCTGGCGGCACCTCGGCCACCTGGATGGTGGCACCGGCGGCACGGGCAATCGGCAGCAGGCGGTCACGCACGCGGCGGGCCACGTCATGACTCTGATCCGACCGCGCGTCCTTGGCGACGAGGTTGACCTGCAGGTCGGCCAGATGCGGGGCCTGGCGCAGGAAGTAGTGCCGCACCAGCCCGTTGAAGTTGTAGGGGGCGGCCGTGCCCACGTACTGCTGCACGTGGGTCACCTGCGGATCGGCGAGCACCGCCGTCGCCAGTTGCGAGGTCAGCCGCGCGGTGTCTTCGAGTGCCGTGCCCTCGGGCATGTCGACGATCACCTGGAACTCGCTCTTGTTGTCGAACGGCAGCATCTTCACCGTGACCAGCTGCAGCGGCACCAGCGCGGCACTGGCCACCAGCAGCAGCAGCACGCCGCCGAGAAACAGCAGGCGCACGCGGCCGCTGGCGATGAGCGGATCCATGACGCGGCGATACAGGCGCGTGAAGAGGTCCTCGTCGCCCTCGTCGTGATGATGCGCCGAGGGCTTCAGCAGGCGCACCGAGGCCCACGGCGTGACGATGAAGGCGACGACCAGCGAGAAGAGCATCGCTGCCGAGGCCCCGACCGGAATCGGGCGCATGTAGGGCCCCATCAGGCCGCCCACGAAGGCCATCGGCAGGATGGCGGCGACCACCGCCAGCGTCGCCAGGATGGTCGGGTTGCCGACCTCGTCCACCGCGGCCAGCGCCGTCGCGGCCAGCCCGCGCGCCGAGGCGCCGCGCATGCGCGCATGCCGCACGATGTTCTCCACCACCACGATCGCGTCGTCGACCAGGATGCCGATCGAGAAGATGAGGGCGAAGAGCGTGATGCGGTTGAGCGTGTAGCCGTAGAGGAAGAACATGAACAGCGTCAGCGCCAGCGTCACGGGAATTGCCGTCAGCACCACCAGCGCTTCGCGCCGCCCCAGCACCACCCAGATGAGCGCCGAGACTGACAGCACCGCGAGGAACATGTGCCAGAGCAGCTCGTTGCTCTTCTCGGCCGCGGTCTCGCCGTAGTCGCGGGTCAGCGTCACGCGCACGTCGCGCGGGATGAGCGTGCCCTCGAGCTGGCGCACGACCGCGGTCACGCGGTGCCCGACGTCGATGGCGTTGGTGCCCTTGCGCTTGGCCACCGCCAGTGTCACCGCCGGACTGGCGCCGTCGGCCTTCGACTGGAACACGACATAGCTGGTCGGTTCGGCATCGCCGTCGCCCACTGCCGCCACGTCGCCCACCAGCACGGGCCGGCCGCCGCGCGTGGCGACGACGACGCCGGCCACGTCGGCCGCCGACGCCAGCCGATCGCCGGTTTCGACGCTGGTGGCGCGACCGCCGGCCACCGGTCCGCCGGTCGTTGTGCGGGCGTTGGCGTTGACCAGGGCCTGCTGCACGGCCAGCGGGCCGAGGCCGTAGGCGGCGAGCTTCGCCGGATCGATGGTGACGCCGAGTTGCCGCGGCCGGCCGCCAATGAGCGTGACCTCCGAGACGTCGGGCACCTGCGCGACCGCGTCACGGAGCTGGACAGCGAGCGTGCGAAGCTGGTCGTCGCCGTAGACCGCCGACGAGAGCGTGACGGCCAGGATCGGCACGTCGTCGATCGAGCGCGGCTTCACCAGCGGCGGCGTCGCGCCGGGCGGGATGCGATCCATGTTGGCGGCGAGCTTCTGGTTCAGCCGCACGTAGGCGGCTTCTTCGGGCTCGCCGACGCGGAAACGCACGACCACCATCGACTGGCCCGGGCTCGACGTCGAGTAGACGTATTCCACGCCCGGCACTTCCCACAGCAGCCGTTCGAGGGGACGGGTGACGCGCGCTTCGACATCGGCCGGCGTGGCGCCGGGCATGCCGACGAACACATCGACCATCGGCACGACGATCTGCGGCTCTTCCTCGCGGGGCAGCGCCACCACGGCGAGGCCTCCCAGGGCCATCGAGGCCACGATGAAGAGCGGCGTGAGCTTCGAGTCGATGAACGCCGCCGCCATCCGTCCGGCGGCGCCGACGGCCGGGGTCATCGGGCGCCTCCCACCGTGACCTGCCGGCCATCCACGAGCCCGGGCGGCGGGGCGACTACCACCACCTCGCCGGCCGTGAGACCGGCCTGGACCTCCGTGCCGCGCACCCGCACGAGACGCAGCCGCGCCACGCCGTCGTCCACCACGAAGACCGACGTCACCTGCCCGTGCGTGACCAGCGCCTCGGCCGGCACCGTGAGGGCGCGACGCGCGGCCCCGGGCAGGCGGACGCGGCCGAAGGTGCCGGAGCGGACGCCGGGCGCCTCCGGCAACGTCACCTTCAGCAGGACGGTGCGGGTGCCGGCATCGACGGCGCGGCTCACTTCGGCGACCGTGCCCGTGAGCGCGACGGGCGCTCCATCGGCGCCGTCGAGCACGACCTCGAGCGAGGCGCCCGTGGCAACGCGGCCGGCCCGCGACTCGTCGGCGCGGACGTCGAGCCGGAATCCGCGGGTGTCTTCGAGGCGCAGCAGCGGCAGACCGGGCATGGCCATGTTGCCCGGCTCGACCAGCTTCTCGGTGACGACGCCGTCAAAGGGCGCCGTTACCCGCAGGAATGACGCCGTGGCGCCGGCCGCCTCGCTCGTCGCGGCCGCCTGCTCGATGCCGCTGGCCGAGGCCCGCACGCGCGCGGCGGCGGCCGCGGCCCGCGCCTCGGC
>JANNIB010000086.1:0-7831 GCA_031404695.1 Acidobacteriota bacterium | reverse complement strand
AACCCAGCTGCGACTCCTCGAGCAGGCGGCGCGCCGCCTCCGCATGCGCGACGTCCGCCGCGCCATCGCCGGCATGGCGGGCCACCGAGGCGGCCATGCGCTCGCAGTACACCCGGTCGAGCGCGAAGGGCGGCGACCGGGGGCAGGAGCCGCGCCGAAGCCGTCACCAGAACCTGTGCGCGCGCGAGGTCGGCCTGATCGCCGCGGGCGAGCGTGTTGGCCAAGGCGCAGCCGGCCTTGGCCCGCGTCGACACCCGCGCGTCGGGCAGGCGCCCGGCCAGGTCGAAGGCCCGCAGCAGCACCCGCCGGGCGTTTCCGTCCTCGTCCTGCGACTGGAACTCCGTGCCCACCGACACCAGCGCCTCGACCAGCGCCGCGTCGGGCGGGTCCGCCGGCTGGCGGTTCAACAGGGCCTCGGCCCGCTGCAGCAGGTCACCGGCCGTGAAGGGCCGGCCTTGCGGCGCGGCGTCCGAGAGCAGGAACGAGGTCATGTCACTCATGGCCTCGGCGCGGGCAAGCTGCTGCAGCGCGAAGTCGCGATCGGCGGCGCTGCGGCGGCCCTGCACCCACAGCCCGGCAGAGGCGGCCAGGAGCGCCACGGCGG
The DNA here is from genome assembly GCA_031404695.1 of Acidobacteriota bacterium. GTDB lineage: Bacteria > Acidobacteriota > Vicinamibacteria > Vicinamibacterales > UBA2999 > CADEFD01. The sequence continues at coordinate 7,227 of JANNIB010000086.1, read as the reverse complement.
TCACGGCGCCGGCCGCGAGCGGCAGGCGATGCCGGCGCGCGAACTTGCGCAGCCGGTACGATGCGGAATCGGCCCGCGCGGCGATCGGCTCGTGCTGCAGGTGCCTTCGGATGTCGGCGGCGAGGGCGTTCACCGCGCCGTAGCGCTCCGCGGGCCGACGCTTGAGGGCCGTGGCGGCGATGGTGTCGAGATCGCCTCGCAGCAGCGCACGCAGGCGGGCCGGCGTCGTGACGCGGGCGTTGGCGATGGCGGCTGGATCGCTGGCGAGCCGCGGGGACGGATCGACGGCGCGAATTGACAGCAGCGGAGGTTCGCCGTCGGTAATCGCGTGCATCAAATCGGCCGGGCTGTCGAGCGCGGGCTCCGCCGGATGCCGTCCGGCCATCAGCACGTAGAGCAGGGTGCCGAGAGCGAACACGTCCGCCGCCACCGTGATATCCGCGCCGGTGAGCTGCTCGGGTGCCGCGAAAGCCGGCGTGAAGGCCATGACGGTCCTGGCCGTGATGCCGTCGTCGTCGCTGTCGCCATCCGCCAGCAGCTTGGCGATGCCGAAGTCGAGCAGCCGCACCTGGCCCGACGCGTCCACCAGCACGTTCGACGGCTTGAGGTCGCGGTGCACGACGAGGTTCGCGTGCGCGTGCGCCACCGCATCGGCCACCTGCAGCAACAGGCGGAGACGGGCAGGGACGTCGAGACGGCCGTCGTCGGCGAAGTGCGTGATCGGGACGCCGTCCACGTACTCGAGCACCAGGTAGGGCTGGCCCGAGCCGGTGACACCAGCGTCGAGCAGCCGGCCGATGTTGGGGTGCGAGAGACGGGCGAGCGCCGTGCCTTCCTTGCGGAACCGCCGCTGGCCCTCACGGTCGAGCACCGCCAGATTCAGGAACTTCACGGCCGCGAGCCCCTCGAAGCGGCCATCGGCACGTCGCGCGAGCCACACCGAGCCCATGCCGCCGCTGCCCAGCGGCCGGTCGAGCACGTAGGCGCCGACGGTGGTGCCCGACAAACCGGCCTCAGGCGTCGGCGGGGCTTCGCCCAGGAAGTCGGCGGCGATCGCCGCGTCGTGCGAGGCGAGCAGTTCCTCGACGAGGCGCGCGACCTCGGGATGCTCGGCGCGCACCGAGGCCAGCAGCGGGCGCCGCTCCTCGGACGGCAGGTCGAGCGCCCGGTCGAGCAGGGGGCTCACCAGCGTCCACGTCTTCGGGTCAATGCCGCGCATGGGTCTTCATCGTGATCACCGACGCGCGGCGGAACCCGCCACGCCGGGGCCCGCCTCAGGGCTCCTCGAGCGACCGGTGCAGCAGCAGCCGCGCCTTGGCCCACTCGCGCTGGATCGTGCGTTCAGAGATTCCCCGCATGGCGGCGATCTCGGCGAACGAAAACCCGCAGAAAAACTTCAGGTCGACGAGCTCGGCCAGCGACGGCTGCTGCGCGGCCAGCTCGTCGAGCGCCTGGCCGAGGGCCTCGAGTTCGCGGGCGCGTTCGCCGGCAGGCGCCCGGTCCTCGTCCAGTTCGACGAAGGTCAGCTCGCCGCCGCGCTTCAGCGCGGCGCGGTCGCGGACGTAATTGATCACGAGACCCCGCATCGCCCGCGAGGCGTAGCCGAGGAAGCGGTTCCGATCGGGGAAGGCGGCGGCGTCGCGCCGCACGAGGTCGAGATACGCCTCGTGCAGCAGCGTCGTCGCGCCGAGCGTCACGTGGCGGCCCGAGCGGCGGATCTGCGCCTGCGCCACCCGGTGCAGATCGTCGTACAACGCCGCGAACAGGCGGGCCCCGGCGTCGGGGTCGCCAGACTCCGCGCGGGCCACGAGCGTCGACAGGGAAAGATCGCGTGGGTCGGCCATGGCCGCTGGGGCGATGCTAGCACTTCGGCCTCAGGACTTGACCGCGATGGCCACGAGCGCCTCCATGTCGAGACCGCCAACGCGCTCGTGAGACAGGCGGCCGACCACGGTGTGTTTCACGCGCGCCTGCGCGTTCGGCGGCAGCGCTTCGAACACGCCGCGATTGCTCGTGCCCATCATCACGGGCCAGAACGCCTCAGGCGTGGCGACCGGCAGGTGCCACGTGTGGCGGGTGACCCGGGGCGCCGGCAGGCCGGCGTCGGCGTGCAACCGCAGCAACGCCTCGGCCGTCGCGAGCTGCGCTGCCGGGCTGATGTGATCGAGCGACGGGTCCTCTCCTGCCACCGCCTCCCAGAAGTACGCCTCGAGCGGCGCCAGCACGACCTGGCCCCAGACCGTGGTCACGAGCCGGCCGCCAGGGGCCAGCCACTGCCAGGCCGAGCGCAACATCGCCGGCATGTCAGCGACGAAGAAGAGACCGAAGACCGAGACGACGGCATCGAAGGCGCCGGGGGCGAAGGCCAGCGTGGTGACGTCAGCGACCTCGAAGCGCGCCTGCGTGAGGCCGGCTCTGGCGGCATGCGCGCGTGCCACCTCGATGAGCGCCGGCGTGAGGTCGACGCCCAGCACCGACCCGGTCGGGCCCACGGCGCGAGCCGCCGGCAGGGCCGAGGCCCCGGTGCCGCAGCACAAATCGAGCACCCGGTCGCCGGGGCGCAGCGCCGCAAGGTCAGCCGTGAGCCGGCCGTAGTGGTGCCAGAACGGCAGGCCGTCGAAGGTGTCGGCCGCCCGCGTGTAGGTGTCGATGACGAGGGCGGGGGCGGGGTGCATGGCCGGGCTGATTGTAGTGGCCCCGGCCGTCACTCCGGTCGCCGCGGAACGCCTCCCTGTACGTTAAGCTTCCGCCGCGGTTCCTCCCCCGGCGCCGAGGTCGGTCATGCAGATCCACAACCGCGTCGTCGCGCGTTTCGCGGACGGCCGGATCGTCAAGGGCACCACGCAGGACTTCTCCGTGACGCGGGACTTCTTTCACGTCATCCCGCCGGAACCGGGCGCCGCGCCGGTACGAATCGGCGTGCCCGCGCTCAAGGCGGTCTTCTTCGTGAAGGACCACACCGGCAACAAGGACTACCACGAGAAGAAAGCCTTCGAGGGTCTCGTGCCCGGTCGCAAGCTGCAGGTGGTCTTCAAGGACGGCGAGACGCTGGTCGGCTCGACCACCGGCTACGACGGCGCCCGCCCCGGATTTTTCATGACGCCGGCCGATCCCAGATCGAACAACGACCGCATCTTCGTGGTGGCCCGCGCCGTGCGCGCGGTGGCGTTCATTCAGTAGCGGGCGCGGTCACCGTCAGGTGGCCGGTGTAGATCGCCATGCCGACCACGGCGTGGATGCCGTGCCGATCGAGTTCGTCGATCTCGGCCTGGGTCGTGATGCCGCCGGCCGCCGTCACCTGGCGCGAGGTCGCCCGCGCCACCTCGAGGATCGCGCCCAGGTCGGTGCCCTGCATGAGCCCCTCGCGATCGACGTGGGTGTAGAGGAACTCGTCGCAATAGGCCTCGAGCGCCTTCACCGCCTGCACGGCCGTGATCGGCAGCGCCGTCTTCCAGCCGTGGATCACTACCTGGCCGCCCTTGCTATCGACTGCGCCGACGATGCGTTTGTTGCCCACGGCCCGCACCAGCTCCTGCGCGAACGCGAGGTTGAGGTACTGATCAGGCGGATCGCCGGCCCGCGCGCCACGGTAGAGCGACGAACCGACGATCACATGCGTCGCGCCAGCGTCGATGAGTTCGAGCGCGCGCGTCGCTGAGCGCACGCCGCCGCCGACCCGGCAGGGCAGCCGCGAGGCGACGTAACGCACCAACGTGTCGTTGTTGCCGGTGGCCATCGCCGCGTCGAGGTCGATGAGCTGCACCGCCTTGAAGCCGCGGAACTTCTCGATCCAGCCGTCCACGTCGGTGGACTCGACCGCCAGCTTTTCGCCCTGCACGAGCTGCACGATGCGCCCGGCCTTCAGATCAATCGACGGGATCAGCACTCAGTCACCACAACCCGACCTTGCCTGTCACCGAGGCGATGAGTTTCTGCGGGTCGAAGCCCACGCCCTTGCGAAACACCGTCTCGACCTTGCGCACGTCGCTGATGTCGCGCGACGGATCGCCGGCCACCACCACCAGGTCCGCCTGCATCCCGGCGGCAATCGTGCCGATGCGCTTGTCCTGCCCCAGGTAGCGGGCGCCGTTGCGGGTGCCGATCGTCAGCGCTTCGAGCGGCGTGAAGCCGGCCTCCACGAGCAACTCGAGCTGGCGCTGGTTGGCGTAGCCCGGGATCACACCGCCGCCGCCGGTGGGATCGGTGCCGGCCACCAGCAGTCCGCCGGCCCGCGCGAACTCGCGCTCGAGCGCCATCGCCTTCGGGAACAGCCGCGGATAGATCGACTGCGCATTCGCCTCGACGCGGGCGCGGTTCTGCAGGTACTGCTCGCGCAGTTGCGGCACCAGCACGTCGAGCCCCGGCGGCAGCGGCCGGCCCGGCGTGCTCAGCTCGAAGACGGTCAGCGTCGAGGTGATGGCGACGCGCTTTTCGATGAGCGTGCGGACCAGCGTCTGAAAGGCGACGCCCTTCGGATCGAGGTCGGCGACGGTCTGCTGGCCGCGGCCCTGACCGGGACACTCGTCGGGCTTCTTGTCCGTCACGAAGTCGGTGGCTGCGAAGAAGCCGTGCTCGAGGTTGTCGATGCCGAGCGCCGCCGCTTCGGCATAGGTGACCGAGCACAGGTGCCCGGTCACCTTCATCCCGCGCGTGTGCGCTTCGCGGATCGCCGTGCCCAGCGCGGCCCGCGACACCTGCATGTAGGCCTTCACCGAGGTGGCGCCTTCGTCGTTCCAGTAGGCGACGTGCTGGCGGGCGCGCTTCTCGGAGCGCAGGTCCGTCATCTGCACGAACTGGTTGGGTCCGTTCACGTAGGGCATGGTCGCGTCGATGGCCGGTCCGGCGACCTCGCCGGCTTCGACCCGCCGCTTGAGTGTGACGTCCATGAAGCCGTTCAGGTTGCCACCCGTGCGCATCGTGGTGACGCCGCCGGCGAGATACAGCCGCACGAAGCTCTGCCCGAGCTGCCCGTACACGCCGGGACCGGTCGGGTAGTAGAGATGCTCGTGCAGCATCACGAGGCCGGGGATGACGCTCTTGCCGGCGAGGTCGAGCACGCGGGCGCCCTCGGGCGCGGGTGTCGTCGCCGAGGGGCCGACTGCGGCGATGAGCCCGTCGCGCAGGATGAGCGTCTGGCCCCCGCGCGCCGGCGCGCCGGTGCCGTCGATGACACGCGCGTTGGTCAGCGCCACCACCGGCGCGTCCACCGCGACGAACTCGCGGATGCCCTCGCCGATGACGGCGCGCTGCGCCAGCGGCCGGGCGACGACGACGGCGATCGCGAGCGCGAAGAGTGCGGCGCTGCTACGAACCGGGGCCCGCACGTCAGGCGTGCCGGTGCGCGGTGGGCAGGCCGAAGCGGGCGATGGTGTCGCCCTCGAAATCCACTTCGATGAGCACGGCCGGCTCGTCGCCCATCACCCAGGCGTCGTGGCCGGGCTCGATCGCCAGTGCCGCCGGCGCCTCGTATTCCTGCACGCAGCCGTCGGGGAAGTGCACGTGGATGCGGCCGCGCGCCAGGAAGCCGACGTGCGCGTGCTGGCAGGTCTCGGTGCCGGTCACCGGCTTCATGTGCGTGGACCAGCGAAAGCCGGCCGGATAGATCGCGCGCTTGATGCGGCCGGCGCCGGTGCGCACGATGTCGAGCTGCACCCTTCCCACGGTGCGGGAATCCGCACCGGGCATCGGCGCCGTCAGGGGGTCGTTGGGGCTCACCGCATCCTCCACATCATCTGATTCTACCAAGCGCGTCAGCGCGATCCGACCTCGAAGACATAGAGCGCGTGGCCGGTGCCGGGGTGGTTGATCTCGGGTGCCAGCGTGCGCGGCACCAGGCGTGGGCTGCCGCCGCCGAGGCCGGCGGTCACGGCCACGTACTGCTTGCCGTTGGCCGTGAACGACACCGGGAAACCCTGCACCGAAGTGCCGAGGCGGGTCTTCCACAGCTCCTTCCCGGTCTTGACGTCGTAGGCGTGGAAATAGCGGTCGAGGTCGCCGATGAAGACCAGTCCGCCGCCGGTCGAGAGCGCCGCCGTGAGGAACGGCGCCCGCTGTTCGATGCTCCACAGCTCCTTCAGCGTCTTCACGTCGTAGGCGGCGAGCTTGCCGATGTTGCCGTCGCTGCCGGGCATCTCGTAGAAGCGCCTTGCCGCCGCGGTGCCGCCCTGGCCGGCCACCTGGTCGACCTTGCGAGGCGTGATCTCCATGCACGACTGCGTGAGGGGGATGACCAGTGCCTGCGTACCGGGGTGATACGTCATCGCCTGCCAGTTGTGACCGCCCTCGGTGGAGGGGCAGGAGAGGATCCACTGATCGATCTTCTGCTCCAGGATGTCGCCGCGGTAGGTCACGCGCCCAGTCTTGCGATCGATGTCGGTATAGACGTTCTGGAAGATGGTCTCGGTCAGGTCGAGAAGGGTGCCGGTCTTGCGATCGAGCTTCCACAGGATGCCGGACTTGCCGATCGTGAAGACCGCCTTCTGGGCGCCGACATCGACCGACACGCGTTCGAACACCTCGTCGAGATCGAGCGTCTCGGCCGGCAGGTGCTGGAAGCGCCACACCAGCTCGCCGGTGGCCGGGTTGAGCGCCACCGTCGACGCGGTGTGCTGCGCGGCGTCGAAGACGCGGGTGCCACGGCTCACCGGCATCCACGGCTTGGCCTGCGCGACGCCCCAGAAGGTGAGATCGACGTCCGGATCGTAGCTGCCGGCGATCCACGTCTCGCCGCCCTGGCGCATCATGTTCGGCAGGTTGTTCCAGGTGTCGCCGCCGGGCTCGCCGCTGTGCGCCACGGTGTGGAACTTCCACGCCAGCGCGCCGGTCTCCGCGTCGTAGGCGCTGATGAAGCAGCGCTCCTCGCGGTAGCGGTCGCAGCCCTGCAGCCCCTGGATGACCTTGCCCTTGACCACCATCGGCCCGCTGGTGTTCGAGAAGCCCTTGGCGGCGTCGGCGATGGTCGTGTCCCACACCCTCTTCCCGGTCCTGGCGTCGAGCGCCACGAGGTGCGCATCGGTCGTGGCCAGATAGATCTTGTCCTTGTAGATCGCGAGGTTGCGCATCGAGCCGAAGCCGACGGCGCGGTTCGGGCCCACCTGGTTGGCCCAGATGAGCTCGCCGGTGGCGCCGTCGATGGCCTGCACCTCGTTCATCGTGTTGGTGAGATAGACGATGCCGTCGTGCACGAGCGGCATCTGCTGGTTGGAGCCGCCCTCATTCATGTTCCAG
>JANNIB010000085.1:0-3544 GCA_031404695.1 Acidobacteriota bacterium | reverse complement strand
CGTTGCGCACACGGAGGCGCGCTCGCCTGGGCGCCCGGTGGGAAGCACGATGCCGAGAAGAGGAACGCAGGCGCATCACCTGCCGCGACTAGTCCTGCACCATGCGCCCGGCCGTGGCGAAACGCCTGAAGTCCGAGTAGGTCGAGACGGTGGTGATGCGTTCGCCCGCACCGTTGGCGTAGGTCTCGCGCATCTCGAGCGGCACCAGCACATCGAAGCGGGGATGCGGCCCGAAGCGCACGCGCACCTCGCCACTAAGCTCCGCGGACGGCACTTGCAGCTCGAGCGCGGTCTCGAGCACCTGACCGCTCGCGGCGTCGACCTTGAAGCTGCCGCGCGCCGGCATGTCCTGGTCGCCATGGCGGATCACGGTGGGCCGGCCGCGTTCGACGAACGTCCAGGACCTGACCTCGGCCCGTCCGACCCGCGTGGTCGCGCCGGGCGTGAAGGTGAATCGCTGCCGGTAGTGCGCGTCAAGGAACAGCAGCACCAGCGTGGGCTCGGAGAACGTGCGCCGGATGCTGCCGATGTCGAAGCGGCCGTTCTCCGCCGCCAGCACTCGCAACTGGCGCATGGAGATTTCCGCGCCGGCGAGCAGCGCCTGGAGTCGCCGTTCGCCCGCCGGACGGGCCTGCCCGTCGAGCGCGACCACGTCACGGACCGCAATCCAGGTGGAGTCGTCGGGCAGCCACAGAAAGAACATCTCCGAGTCGACGGCCCGGCGCGCGGCCAGCATCATCGAGCGCGCGCCCGAGCTGCTGAACTTCCGCGGGACGCGCACTTCCTGAAGCGAACGCTCGCGCCACACGACCGACGACAGCGTGCGCTCGAGGTGATCGACGTAACGGGCAGCAGACAGCAGCGCGTCCGGCACGCCGGTGACGATGGACGGGCCGTCCGCGGGTGACGCGTTGCGGGTCTCGGACGGGGTCTGCGCGCCTATCGCGGGTGAGGGGGCCGCGACCGGGACCGGCGACGGCGGCGGCGCCGCCTGCGGCGCCTCGACGCGCAGCGCACGGCTCAGGCGGCGATTGGCCACCTCGGCATCGGCGTCGTCGCTCACGGTGATGAAGTCGGCGGAAAGACGGCTGGCCAGCGTCTCCGCCGCGTCGCGGATCAAGCCGCCGAAGTCGGTCGGGGATGGCACCCGCACGACCACTAGCCGCGCAGGCACAGCACGCAAATCGCGCAAGGCGTCGGCCAGGCCGATCCCGCGCTCGTCACGATACGGCCAGCCGGCGCTGACCAGCACCACCAACGCCGCGGGATTCGCGCGCAGTGTCTCGACCAGGCGACGCAGCTTCTTTCGGCTCGCAGCTTCGGCCTCAGCCACGCGCGCGGTCGCGGCCGCGCGCACCCACCCGCCGCAGTCGGGCCGCGTGGGATTGCCACACTCGCGGGCGATGATGCCGTCGCGCAGCGATTCGTTCCCACGCAGGATCTCGACCGCCTCATTCACCGTGAGGGCCAGGCCGTTGTAGCGCGGCCCGCGCACGTCGAACGTGGTGCGGCTGAAGGCATCACGCTCGTCGTCGGGCACGCGGCGAGCAGTGTCGGGCGTGAGCTCGAAGTAGATGCTGCCTGGACCGGCAATGCCCTCGAGGCTCTGCCGGCGCAGGCGCGAGCTGTCAGCAGCGTCCGCCGACTCGGCGGTGGCATCGATGACGACGGCCACGCTGGCCGGTGACTGCACCGACAGCCCGGTCGCCATCGAAAGAAGCGCCGCCGCCCAGGCAAGGCGTGTCACGCCGCGAGTCTACCCTCTCGCAGGCGGGCGCCACCGCGCCTTTACGGCGCGGCCACGACCGTCGAGTCGTGCATCCAGCCGCGATCCTCCTTCCGGTACCAGCGCATTACCATTCCGGTCTTGCGTAGTTCGGAAGTGAGGCGCACCTGCACCCATTCCTTGTCGCGCGCCAGCACCGTGAGCACCGTGCCTCGTGGCACCAGCACGAGCACCTCGGTGGTGGTGTTGGGCCCCTTGTGCACGTTGGCGTGGCGGGCCGGCACCCTGACCCGCTCTGGGGCGGGCTGGCTGCGAGCCGGCGTCGCGGCGGCACCGCACAGCACCACAAAGCATGCACGCAGGACCTGGCGACGGCTGGGGCAGATCGGCGAACGCCACATGCGCGCATACTCGATCCGGTCGTGACGCCTGTCAAGAGCTGTTGACAGCGACAGGGCGAACGGGCATCGTCTGCGCAGGTTCAGCCCTCTCACGGAGGCGTCCTTGCGCGTGCCGGTGACGATCGCGGCGGTGGTGGTGGCGGCAGGAGCGCTGGTGCCGCTCGACTCGGGGCGCGCGCGCGCCGCTGACGCGCAGAGCGCGGTTGAACTGCCCGTGCAGCCGGCGCCGATGGGCGACTACGAGGTCGTGCTCAACTGGCCGCGTCCACTGCCCGACCGGGATCTCTCACACACCGGCTGGACATGGGGCTCCGGCGCCGGCGTCTTCGCCGAAAGCCCCGACAAGGTGTGGGTGGCGCAGCGGAGCGAGATCCAACTGCCGCCCGGCGCGACCCCGTGGATCTGCCCGTGCCTGTTGACACCGCGCCGCACCAACACCGGCCGGCGCGCCTATTCGGGCAAGGACTACCCCTACGAACAACGGCGCCACCACCTGCTGTTCGCCGTCGATCGCGACGGCACCACCATCGAAGAGTGGCTGCAGCACGACCGCCTACTGGCGCCGCCGCGCGGCTCAGGACTCGGCGAGGCTGGCCGCGGTCCGCACAAGGTGCTCATCAGCCCCTACGATCCGGCCAAACACCTATGGATCGTGGACGACGACCAGCACCTCATCAACATCTTCACCAACGACGGGAAGCTCGTGCGCACGATGGGCGAACGCGGCGTGCCCGGGCGCGGCCCGAACAACTTCAACCGCCCCACCGACCTCGCCTGGCGGCCCGACGGCACCTTCTTCGTGGCCGACGGCTACGCCGGCACGCGGGTGGCGAAGTTCGATCGCGACGGCAAGTTCCTGATGGACTGGGGCCGCCCGCCGGTCGATCCCGACAAACCGGGCCCGAACGAGTTCTGGTCGGTGCACAGCATCGGCATCAGCCGCGATCGCCGGATCTTCGTGGCCGACCGCGAGCACCACCGGATGCAGGTGTTCGACGAACACGGCAAGTTCCTGGAGATGTGGCCCACCGGCCATGACTCAGCGGTGCTGACGCACGTGGTGACCGAGGACGACTTCATCTGGGTCGCCGACTGGACCACCGACCGGCTGATCAAGTACGACCTCAACGGCCGCTACATCCTCGACATCGGCGGCCACGGCCCGCAGCCGGGTCAGTTCGATGGCGTGCATCAGATCAGCGTCGACGCCGATCGCAACCTCTACGTGACCGAAGTGGCCAACGACCGCTCGCAGAAGTTCAGACCGAAGGCGAATGCCGACCCGGCGAAGATCATCGGGCCGATGGTGGGCTGGGGCGCCCGGGCGCAAGGACGTTGACGTCCAGCAGGTAGTTCACGGGAAGTCCGACAGCAGTTCGCGCACCGCATCCGTGGTCAGCGGCGGCTGATTGTCAGG
>JANNIB010000084.1:0-25269 GCA_031404695.1 Acidobacteriota bacterium | reverse complement strand
CTGCCTTGGTCTTGGTCATGGTGGTGAGCCGGGTTAAGGACGGCTGGGTGCCCTTTGGCGGCGGTTCGCAGCTTCATCTCGATGAGTTCGACCAGCGTCTCGCAGCGCGCCAGCACGCCCTCGCGTTCGAGCAGCGCCTGCTTCTCGACCGCTTCGAGTTCCAGATATTGCGACAGCGCGTTCACGAGATCGGGGTCGGCCATGTCGCGGGGCAGCCGGCTGCCGCCTTCGCCCTGCAGCGACGGCGCCAGCAGCGTCTCGAGCCGGCGCCTCACCTCGGCCAGCGCCCCGCGCCGATCGGGCGTGATGTTTTCTTCGATCGGCGTGACGTGCGCGATGCGGTACAGGATGCCGTCGGTCGGCGGCTCCTCCTCGGTGATGCGGAACTTGTCGAGGCCGCGCAGGATCAGGTTGAAGCGGCCGTCGTTCTGCCGCTCCACATGCGTGATGAGCCCCGCGCAGCCGATCGGAAAGATCGGCGGCCGCCCTTCGTAACTCTCGTCGTGGCCCGGCACGAGCAGCGAGATGCCGACGATGCGGTCGCCCTCGAGGGCTTTGGTCACCATCTGCTTGTAGCGCGGCTCGAAGATGTGCAGGGGCAGGAACACCCCGGGAAACAGCACCGTCGCCGGCAGCGGGAAGAGGGGGAGGAGGGGAGGCAGCATAGGGACTGGGTGCTGGGGACTGGGGCGTGCCGTCGTCACGCAGGCCGCAGATGGGTCTCGATCCGGGGGCAACGACTGGGTCCTGGTTGGCGGGACGCCGGATGAACCCCAGCCCCTAGCCCCCAGTCCCCAGCCCCTAGTGAATGGTCCGCGTCTTCTTGTCCAGGTAGTCCATCAGCACGTACTGGCCGAGTGACTGCGGGGTGGTGAAGTAGGCCTTGCCGCGGCACATCGAGGCGACGCGGCGGACGAAGGCGACCAGATCGTAGTCGCGGGCCAGCATGAACGTGTTGATGAGGATGCCGGCCTTGGCGCAGGCCGAGACCTCGCTGAAGGTCTCGCGGATGACGATCGGGTCGAGGCCGAAGGCGTTCTTGTAGACCCGGCCATCGGGCTGGGTGATGGCCGACGGTTTGCCATCGGTGATCATGATGATCTGGCGCATGTCCTTGCGCTCGCGGTCCAGGATGCGGCGCGCCAGCTTCAAGCCTTCGCGCGTGTTCGTGTAGTAGGGGCCGACGCGCACGCGGCCCAGTTCACGCAGCGGGATCTCCTCGGCCGAGTCGTGGAACAGCACCACGTGCAGCGTGTCGCCGGGATACTGCGTGCGAATCAACTGCGAGAGCGCCATCGCCACCTGCTTGGCGGGCGTGAAGCGATCTTCGCCGTACAGGATCATGCTGTGCGAGCAGTCGAGCATGATGACGGTGGCGCAGGAGCTCTGGTATTCGCCTTGCGCGACCATCAGGTCCTGGTAGCCGATCTGGACCTTGCCGCCGTCGCGATGCGCGCGCGTCACCGCGTTCAACATGGTGCTGCTGGCGTCGAGGTTCAGCGTGTCGCCGAATTCATACGGCTTGGGCGCGCCGCTGGCATCGACGCCGGTCGCCATATCGCGGGTGTCATGGCGTCCGGCGCTGGCGTGGCCGATTGAGCCCAGCAGATCGCGCAGCGCCCGGTAGCCGAGGAAGTCGAGCGCCTTGTCGGTGACTTCGAACTTCGTCTGGCCCGGCTCGCCTTCGCCGCTGCCGCCGCCCGCCTGCGCTCGCCGCGCGCGCTCCGCATCGAGCTCCGGCGAGGGCGTGATGTAGCCGGCTTCTTCCATCCGCTCCATGATCTGCTGCACCAGCTCGTCGAGCTGCTGCTTGGCGGTCTCGGCCTGCTCGCCGAAGAGCTGCTCCAGCACGTCGTCGGGCAGCAGCCCGCCGTTCAGCAGCGCATCGAGAATCGCGTCATGCAGTGCCTGCATCGTGCGATCGCCATCCACCGACCCGTCGCCGTAGGGCGACTGGAACCCGCTCGACAGCAACAGCTCCGACAACGCCGACACGAGTTCTTCCATGTCGACCTCGTCGGCCAGGCTGGGGACGTATTTGCCGTACTTGAATTTCATCGGAGCGCCAGGGGCTGGAGGCTGGGGGCTGGGGGCTGGGGCGTGCACAGGCCTGAGTCACGCCGCGAGCCCGGGAAGGTAGCGGTGTCGAGAGCACAAGCGTCAGTTCCGTTCATCGGTGAAGCCCCAGTCCCCAGCCCCTAGTTGTAGTACCGCTTCTTCTTCGGCGGGCCGCTCGGTTCGTCGTCTTCGTCGAGGGTGATGGCGGGCGCCTGGCGGACGGCCGACTGCTGCGGCCGACGCACCGGCTCGGTGCCCACGTAGCCACCGGCCTCACTGCGGCCGATGCGCTTCTGTGAGTAGAGGCCTTCGAGCACGAAGTCGACGGCTGCGGCGACCAGCGGGGCCGGGGCGCCGGGCGGCAACGCCGCGCGGCCGGCCAGGTCCATGAGCCCGGGGACCTTCGAGGCTTCCACCACCAGCGCCGTCGCCGGCAGGCCGTCGCCGAGCAGCACCGAGCCGCCGTTCTCGAACCAGTTGACGGTCGCCGAGACGTCGGCGTCGACGAAGTAGCCGTCGAACACCTGCGCCACGGCGTTTCTGATGAGTTCGCGTCCGATGGTGTGCGCGCCCTTGAGCTCGCCTTCGTACTCGAGTTCGATCTTGCCGGTCATCGACGGCAGCGCGGCGTAGGCGTCGGTCACGCGCGGCACCACCAGCGCCTCGCCGGCGCCGAGCGCGCGCCGCTCGGCGTTCGAGACCACGGTTTCGAGCACGCTGATGGGCAAGCGCTGGCTGACGCCGGAGCGCTTGTCGACGCGGCGGTCGGCGCGCGCCTGGAAGGCGATCTCCTCGACCACTTCACGCACGTAGGCCGGCACCTCGACGCGCAGGCCGCGTTCCACCCAGGCTTCCTGCGTGGTCACGGCCACCGCGTCGGCACGCGACTCCAGATAGTGGGTGCGGATCTCGGCGCCGATGCGATCCTTGAGCGGCGTGATGATCTTGCCGCGCGCCGTGTAGTCTTCCGGATTGGCCGTGAAAACCAGCATCACGTCGAGCGGCAGGCGCACGGGGAAGCCCTTGATCTGAACGTCGCCCTCCTGAAGGATGTTGAACAGACCCACTTGGACCTTGCCGGCCAGGTCGGGCAGTTCGTTGATGGCGAAGATGCCTCGGTTGGCGCGTGGCAGCAGGCCGAAGTGCATCGCCAGCTCCGAGCCGAGCTGCAGGCCCGAGGCCGCCGCCTTGATCGGATCGATGTCGCCGATGAGATCGGCGATGGTGGTGTCGGGCGTCGCCAGCTTCTCGATGTAGCGGGCCTCGCGGGGGCGCCACTCGAGCGGCATGTCGTCGCCCTCGGCGGCCACGACCGCGCGGCCGTGAGCCGAGATCGGCGCCAGCGGGTCGTCGTGGATCTCGCTGCCGGGCACGACCGGGATGGCGTCGTCGAGCAGATCGACCAGGGCGCGGATGAGGCGCGTCTTGGCCTGGCCGCGCAGGCCGAGCAGGATGAAGTGGTGTTTCGCGAGGATGGCGTTGACGAGCTGCGGAATCACGGTGTCGTCGTAGCCGACGACGCCGGGGAAGAGGCGGTCGCCGCGCCGCAGTTTCACGATGAGGTTGTCGCGCACTTCGTCGCGCACCGAGCGGCGGGCGTAGTCGCCCCGGGCCAGTGCGGACTTGAGGGCGCCGAGCGTGGCAGGACGGACCGATGCGGGCATGGTTCTATTATGACGCCGTGACACGTCCGCTCGGTTTCCTGCCGCCACCGGTGTTTGCCGGCGGCCATCCCCTGGTGTTCGGGCATCGGGGCGGATCGCGGGTGGGGCCCGAGAACACCGCGGTGGCCTTCGCGCGCGCGATGGAGCTCGGCGCCGACGGATTCGAGTGTGACGTCCGGCTCTCGGCCGACGGGGTGCCGGTGGTCATCCACGACGCCACGCTCGAGCGCACGACCGACGCCACCGGCGCGGTGCATGCAAGAACCGCCGACGAGCTGGCGGCGGTTGATGCCCGCTGCCACTTCGTGCCGGCGCTGCCCGCGTTCGCCGTGCCGGCGCCGGTGGGCGTCCCGCGCCTGGGCGACGTGCTCATGCGGTTTCACGGCGCGCGTGTCATCCTCGAGATCAAGGACGAGCGCCCCGCGGTTGGCACCGTGGTGGCGGCCCTCATCGAGGAACTGGGTGCGGTGTCGCGCGTGTGCGTGGGCTCGTTCCACCAGCCGGTGCTCGACGCCGTGCGCGCGGCGTCGCCCGCGGTGACGACCAGCGCCTCCAGGCAGGAAGCGCAGTGGACGCTGGCGCGGTCGTGGGTGCGCTGGCCGTTTGCGTCCACGCCGCCCTACCGCGCATTCCAGGTGCCGGAGCGCGCGGGCCGGCTGCACGTGGTGACCCCGGCGTTCATCCGGCAGGTGCATCGCGAGCGCGCGGTCGTACAGGTCTGGACCGTCGACGCGCCCGACGACATCCGCCGGCTGTTCGCTCTGGGCGTGGACGGCATCATCTCGGACCGTCCAGACCTGGCGGTCGCCGCCCGCGACGCCTTCGTGAATACTGGGGGACAGTCCCCATTCCAGTCGCCAGAGGACTAGTTGCAGATGTACGCGCGGAAGTCTGCCTCCAGCCAGAATAGGGACAGTCCCCCTATTCATAGTCGGTGAGCGCGCCGCCCGGCCGCGCCGCCCTCAGCGCGTTCAGCACCGCCAGCAGGTCGATGACCTCCTGGGCCACCGCGCCACTCACCGGCGGCAGCAGGCCCGCCGCCGCCAGCGCCATGCCCACCACGCTCGCCGCCATGCCGCCCACCGCGCTCTGCAGCGCGATGCGGCGCATGCGTCCGGCGATGTGCAGCAGTTCATCCACCCGCCTGAGCGAGGTGTCCATCACGATCGCGCCGGCCGCATCCGCCGTGATCTCGCTCTGGTGGCCGAAGGCGAGCCCGACGGTGGCCGTCACGAGCGCCGGCGCGTCGTTGATGCCGTCGCCGATGAAGATGGTCGGGGCCTTCGCGACCTCCGCGCGCGTGAGCGTCACCTTCTCCTCGGGTGTGCACTGCGCGTGGATCTCCGCGATTCCCACCTGGTCGGCGAGGTAGCGCACCTCCGACTCGCGGTCGCCCGAGACGATGATCACGCGGTTCAGCTGATGGCGCGGCGCCAGGTGGCCGATGAAGGCGCGGCTGTCGGGTCGCGGCGCATCACGAAACCGGTAGGTGGCACCCAGCGTGCCGTCCACGAGCACCACACATTCAAGGCCGGCGGCGATCGGCGGCAGCGCGGCGCCGAATCCGGCGGCTTCGGCCTGCCGGCGGCCCAGCACGCGCACGGTCCGGCCCTCGACCGTGCCTTCGAGGCCCTGACCAGGCGGCTCGCGCAGTGCCGACGCGTCGGCCAGCGCCATCTGCTCGCCGGCGGCGGCCTCGAGAATGGGCCGCGCCAGCGGATGCTTCGAGTAGCGCTCGAGGCTGGCCGCCAGGCGCAGCACCTCGCGGTCGTCCAGGCCCGGCGCCGGCAGCCGCTCGGTGAGCGTGGGTTGCCCGAAGGTGAGCGTGCCGGTCTTGTCGAGCACCATCGTGCGGCAGCGGTCGATGGTCTCGAGAATCGCCGGATCGCGGACGACGATGCTGCGCGTGGCGGCCAGCGAAATCGAGCCGATGATGGCCACCGGAATGGCGATGAGCAGCGGACACGGCGTGGCCACGACCAGCACCGCCAGAAAACGCACCGGATCGCCGGTCCAGATCCAGGCGCCCACCGCGATTGCCACCGCCAGCGGCGTGTACCACGCGCCGAGCGTGTCGCCGAGACGGCGCAGCGCCGGCCGCCGTTGTTCGGAGTCGCGCATGACGTGCATGATGCGGGCGTAGCGCGAATCGACGGCCAGCCGCGCCGCACGAATGGTGATCGCGTGTTCGCCGTTGATGGCGCCCGAGTACACCGACGAGCCGGGCGCCTTCGGCATCAGGAACGGCTCGCCGGTCAGATACGACTCGTCCATCACGCCGTGGCCGTCTTCGACCACCCCGTCCACCGGGCAGATCTCGTGCGGGAAGATGACGATGCGGTCGTCGACGCGCACCGCGTCGAGCGCGATGTCTTCGACCTGCCCGTCGAGGCGACGATGCGCGGCCGACGGCATGCGCCTGGCGAGCGCCTGCAGCACCGACGAGGCGCGGCCCACGGCGTAGTGCTCGAGGGCCTCGCCGCCCGAGAGCATCAGCACCACGAGCGCGCCGGCGAGATGTTCGCCGAGCACGACCGAGGTGATAATCGAGACGGCCGCCAGCAGGTCGGCGCCGAACTGGCCGGCCAGCGCCTTGCGCGCGAGATCATTGACCAGCGGCACACCGCCCGCCGCCAGCACGAGGAACAGCGGCGCGTCGAGCAGCCGCCCGTCGAGCGCCATGGCACGCGCGACCAGGTGCGCGGCGATTCCGGCCACGGCCAGGACGGCGATGGCCGAGTCGCGGTTCCAGAAGCCGGTCGGCAAAGAGGCCCGCATGTCGTCCACCTCAGCATGGCACGACGGCGCCCCCGGGCTGCCGGGCCGCGTGTGAACGGCCCTATAATCCGACCGGACATCGCAACCGTCCGCACGACACATCTCGGAGGGCACGCGTGGCTGAACGCCTTGTCGGTTCCAACTACACGACGCCTGACCTCGTGGCCAAGGTCACCGGCCGCGCGCGCTACGCCGAAGACTTCCGCGCCGAGGGCATGCTGTTCTGCAAGCTGCTCCTGAGCCCGCTGCCGCACGGCCGCGTGCGCCGGGTCGGCCTCGAACGGGCGCTGGCGCTGCCTGGCGTGCGCGGGGTCATTCGCGCCGCGGATCTCCCCGACCTCGGCGGTGCCGAAAAGGCGCTCACCGACGAGCCGCTCTACCAGGGCGAACCGATTCTGGCGCTCGCCGCCGTGAGCGAAGACATCGCGGCGCAGGCCGTCGAGCTCATCGACCTCGACATCGAACCGCTGCCATTCACGACCGATCCGCTCGAGAGCCTGCGGCCGGACGGACCCGACGCGCGTACCGAGGGCAACGTCTGGGGCGTGGCGCCGCCGCCGCAGCCCGGTCAGCCGCCCTCACGCCCGCCGGTCACCCGTCTCAAGTGGACGCCCGAAGACTTCGCTGCCGCGCCGGAAGGCGGGCTGCCGATCGGCAAGGCGATGGAGGAGTGGAGCTACGGCGACCTCGAGAGCGGCTTCGCGCAGGCCGCGCTGGTGCTCGACGAGACCTTCGTCGTCAATTCCACCGGCCACCACCCGCTCGAAACCCGCAGCGCGATGGCCTACTGGCAGAACGACAAGTGTTACCTCCACTGCTCGACGCAGAGCGTGGTGCGCACGGTGGACGGGGTCGCCCGCTGGGTCGGCATCGACCCGTCGCAGCTCGTGCTCATCTCGGAATACACGGGCGGCGGCTTCGGCAGCAAGGGCGCCGGCGCCGTGTCGATGGCGATTCCGTGCGTGCTCTCGAAGAGGGTCGGCGCGCCGGTGATGATGCGCGTCAGCCGCGAAGAGGAGAGCTACTTCGGCCGCGCTCGCACCAACATGACCGGCCGCGCCGTGATCGGTTTCGCGAAGGACGGCCGCATCACCGCCCTCGATCTCTTCATCGTGCAGGACAACGGCCCCTACGGCCCGATGGGCGACCATCGGTCGGCGGGGCTTGCCGCCTCGCTCGTCTATCAGGCGCCGGCGATGCGCTGGCGCGCGGTGAACGTGCTCACCAACACGCCGCCCCGCACGCAGCAGCGCTCGCCCGGGCCGATGCAGGCCAACGGCATCATCGAAGGCATCGTCACCAAGGCCGGGCAGCAGCTGGGCATCGACCAGCTGGCGATGCACCGGGTCAACGCGCCTGAAGGCAAGGCGCTGTACGGACCGGCGGCCGCCGACGGCAAGCGCCGCTACATCACCGGCGCCTTCGTGAAGGAATCGCTCGATCGCGGCGGCCAGCTGTTCGACTGGCCGACGCGCGTCGCCCGCGCCGGTCAACGCCGCGGCTCCAAGGTGCGCGGCGTCGGCGTGGCCGTGGGCCCGCACGGGGCCGGTTCGGTCGGCTTCGACGGCCTGATGATCCTGCGGCCCGACGGCGTGCTCCAGGTGCAGAGCGGCGTCGGCAACCTCGGCACGCACTCGGTCATCGACCTCGCGCGCGTGGCCGCCGACGTGCTGGCGATGCCGTGGGAGCGGGTGGAGGTGGTCTGGGGCAATACCGCCCGAGGGCTGCCCTGGACCTGCATGTCGGTCGGCAGCCAGACCACCCACGCGATGACCCGCGCCAACATGGCGGGCGCGGAGGACCTGAAGCGCAAGCTGCAGCAGATCGCCGCGCAGGACCTCGGCGGCGCGCCCGACGACTACCAGCTGGCAGATGCACGCGTGTACCGGAAGGGCAGTCCGGGCCGCGGCCTCACCTACGCCCAGGCCGCCGCGCGCGCGATCGTGCTGGGTGGACGCTTCGACGGGCATGAGCTGCCTGAGGACATTCACGCCGTCACGAAGACGTCGGCCGCGGGCCTGGTGGGCCAGGGGCTCATGGGCGTGGCGAAGGACACCTACCCACGCGACGGCGATACCTACGGCTTCGTTGCCGGGTTCGCGGAAGTGGAAGTGGACGTCGAGACCGGTGTGGTCGCGCTCATCGATTTCCTGTCGATTGGGGACGTCGGCACGGTGGTCAATCCGCGCAGCCTCATCGCGCAGTTGAACGGCGGGTGCTGCCTGGGCATCGCGCACGCGCTCTTCCAGAAGCTGGTCTACGACCCGCACTACGGCGTGTCGCTGGCGCGGCGCTTTCACTACAACAAGCCGCTCACGATCATGGACATTCCCGTCCATCTGAAGGCGGAAGCGCTCGGCGTGGCCGACCCCGAAACGCCGACCGGCGCGAAAGGTGTGGGCGAGCCGCCGGTGGGCGCCGGCTACGGCGCGGTGCTGAACGCCATTGCCTCGGCGATCGGCGTGGACGCCTTCCGCCGCGCGCCGGTGACTTCCGACGTCGTGTTGATGTCGCTCACGCACGGCCGGCGGATGCATCCGCCCCTGCGGGCGCATGTCTAGTCCCGGACACCAGCCTTCACTTTACGCAGCTCAGCGGTTTAAGGCACGATTGGCGCTTCACGACGACGTGCCGCTTCCAGCGGACTGCCGGGTGCCATGGCACCGGGTGCGCGGCGTGTTCATGAGGAGGCAGGCATGCGGCGGATGTTCCGGGTGGTGAGTGGGCTGACCCTTGGTGTGGCGCTGGCGATGGGAGTGGGCGCACGTGCCGGGCAGGCACAGGACGCCGCGGTGATCGACAAGGCGATGAAGGCCGTCGGGCCCGCGTTCGGGGCGCTGCGCAAGGCGGTCGAGGCCGGCATGGCCCCCGAGTCGAAGGCGGCCGCCGAGACGCTCTCGAAGGCGTTCGCCGAGACCGAAGGCTTCTTCAAGAGCCACGGCAAGGCCGACGGCGTCGAGCTGGCGCAGGCCGCGAAGAAGGCCGTCGATGCCCTCGCCGCCGGCGCCACCGGCGACGCCGCCAAGGCCTCGATGGGCGAGCTCGGCAAGACCTGCGCGGGGTGTCACGCCACCTACCGCGACAAGGCGGCGGACGGGACTTACGCGTTCAAGCCCGGCGCGTAACGCGCGGGAGTGGAACGGGATTCGGGGCTCGGGTCCCGGGGCTCGGGAAGAACGTCGGAGGGCGGGGCGGACAATCGCTCCGCCCTCCTGCACGTACGAGCCGGCGTGACGCCTCGGCTCAAGAGCGTGATCTGCGTGCCTCCAGAAACGCGATATCCTGCGCGTCGCTGGCCAACGCGCGGTCGGCATGAGCGATCCGCTTGAGCTGCAGGAGATCCTCGTCGCTCGCGATGTGGAGCACGAGTGACCGAATCTTGCGCCGCACCGCCCGTCCCGCCAGCTCGCTGGCGGCGATCGGAAAGTCGAAGAGCAGGTCAAATCTCAGCCGGCTCGCCGGACTGAAGAACGAGACGGTCGCTGGTGCATCCAGTCGCAGCCGCACGGCGGCAACCCGACGATTGCCGATGGTCGCGCGGACCTCGCCGTTGTCGTCGAAGCGGGGCGCACCTCTGGCCGGCCTCCCTGCAACGTCACCACCGCCTCGAGGTAGGCAAAGTTGTCCGCAATCCGGCGGGCCGCCGCCAACGACTCACGACGCGCGGCACCGCCCTGAGATGCGATGCGCCGCCGCCGTTCGGGCGTCAACCGCCGGGCCCTGGCCCGTCCGCCTCGGGCTCCCAGCCGCTTGGCGAAGTCGCGGGAATCCATACCCCATTATACTTTGCGCTAAGCACAACGCCGTTGGCGGTCGGGGCACTGGCGCCTTCGTCGATCGGCCCTACGGCGCGCCCCCGTCCTCAGCCCCGGGCTTCGGGCCCCGAGCCTTGGCCCCTAGGCCGCTAGCCCCGAGCCCCGAGACCCGCGAGGCCGGATGCCCGGCCGAGCACGTCGTCATACATTCCGGCCGTCACCCTGCCCGTATGCGTGTTCTGCCGCGACGGGTGGAAGCAGCCCACGAGCACGAGGCGCTCCGGGCCGCGGGCGCCGGCCGGGGCCAGGTGCGCCACCGCGCCGTGGGCGAAGGCCGGGCGCGGACGAGGCAGCGGGACGTGGTCGGCGACGAAGGTGAGCCAGGCGTCCCAGGCGATCTTGCCGAGCGCGACCATGACGCGCAGCTCCGGCAAGGCGGCGACCTCGGCGGCGAGGTGGCGGCGACAGGCGGCCACTTCCGCCGGTGTGGGTTTGTTGTCCGGCGGCGCACAGCGCGCCGCGGCGCCCACGAACACGCCGCGCAGTGTCAGCCCGTCGTCGGCCGACTGTGAGGTCGGGATGTTCGCCAGCCCGGCGCGGTGCAGCGCGCTCATCAGGAAGTCGCCCGAGCCGCCGCGGCCGTCACCCGTGAACACGCGGCCGGTGCGATTGGCCCCGTGGGCCGCCGGCGCCAGTCCCAGGATGAACAGCCGCGCCGCCGGATCGCCGTAGCCCGGTACCGGTCGGCCCCAGTAGACGTCCTCCAGATAGGCCCGCCGCTTCGTGGTCGCGACTGCGTCACAGTAGGCGCGCAGCCGAGGGCAGTCGTTGCAGTCCACAATCGCCAGCCGCGCCTGTTGGAGGGCCGACGGACCGATAACCTGCACTGGTGGTTGGGGCGGCACGTGGGTGACTCTGGACGGGCTGGCCGGGTTTGAGACCGCCCGGCCGGTGGCAGTAAGATAGTACGATTGTCCTGCCGTGAACTGCACGGTTTGACGAGTCGCGGACGCGCGCGAAAGGGTAATGGGAGACATGAGAAATACCGCTCAATCGGATGCCGCGGAGCTCGAGGCCCTTGAAACACGGGAGTGGCTCGAGTCGCTCGACTACGTCCTGCAGCACGGCGGACCCACGCGGGTCGGACAGCTGCTCGGCGAACTCGGGCGCCACGCGCAGCAGAGCGGGGTCACGCTGCCTTTCACGGCGAATACCCCCTACATCAACACCATTCACGCCGACGAGCAGGCGCCCTATCCGGGCAGCCGCGAGATCGAGCGCCGCATCAAGAGCCTGGTCCGCTGGAACGCGATGGCCATGGTCGTGCGCGCCAATCGCGAGGAAGACGGCATCGGCGGCCACATCTCCACCTACGCCTCGGCGGCCACCCTCTACGAGGTGGCGTTCAACCACTTCTTCCGCGGCCGCGACGGCCACGAAGGGGACTTCGTCTTCTTCCAGGGCCACGCCTCGCCCGGTATCTATGCCCGCGCCTTCCTGGAAGGCCGGATCTCGGAAGACCAGCTTCACAACTTCCGCCGCGAGCTGGCGGAAAAGGGCGGCCTGTCGAGTTACCCCCATCCGTGGCTGATGCCCGACTTCTGGGAAGTGCCGACGGTCTCGATGGGGCTGGGCCCGATCATGGCCATCTACCAGGCCCGCTTCAACCGCTACCTGGAAGACCGCAAGCTGAAGCCGGTGACCGACGCCAAGGTGTGGGCGTTTCTCGGCGACGGCGAGACCGACGAGCCCGAGTCGCTCGGCGCCATCACGCTGGCCTCGCGCGAGAAGCTCGACAACCTCATCTTCGTCATCAACTGCAACCTGCAGCGTCTCGACGGGCCGGTGCGAGGCAACGGCCAGATCATCCAGGAACTCGAAGCCGCCTTCCGCGGCGCCGGCTGGAACGTCATCAAGGCGATCTGGGGTTCCGAGTGGGACCAGCTCCTCGAGAACGACCATGAAGGCCTGCTCGCCAAGCGGATGGGCGAGGTCGTCGACGGCCAGTACCAGAAGTACGCGGTGGAAAGCGGCGACTACGTCCGCGCCCACTTCTGGGGCGCACATCCGAAGCTGCTCGAGATGGTCAAGCACCTCTCGGACGAACAGCTCAAGAAGCTGACGCTCGGCGGGCACGATCCGGTCAAGGTCTACAACGCCTACAAGCGCGCGGTCGAGACCAAGGGCCAGCCCACGGTCATCCTCGCCCGCACCATCAAGGGCTACGGCGTGGGCGAGTCGGGCGAGAGCAAGAACGTCGCCCACAACCAGAAGAAGCTGAACGACGCCGAACTGGTGGCGTTCCGCACCCGCTTCGGGATTCCGATCTCCGACGACGACGTGACCAAGGCGCCGTTCTACAAGCCGGCCGCCGGCAGCGTCGAGGCGACTTACATCGCCGAGCGCCGCAAGGCGATGTTCGGCCCAGTGCCGAAACGGCAGGTCAAGTCGACGCCGATCAGCGTTTCGCTGGGCGACACGTTCGAGGAATTCCGCACCGGCACCGAAGGCCGCGCCGCTTCCACCACCATGGTGTTCGTGCGCATGCTCTCGAAACTGCTGCGCGATGAAGCCATCGGCAAGCTCGTCGTGCCGATCGTGCCCGACGAAGCCCGCACCTTCGGCATGGAATCGCTGTTCCGCCAGGTCGGCATCTACGCGCATGCCGGGCAGCTCTACGAGCCGGTCGACCGCGACACGCTGCTCTATTACAAGGAAGCCGAAGACGGCCAGATCCTCGAAGAGGGCATCAACGAGGCCGGGTCGATGTCGTCGTTCATCGCCGCCGGCACCGCCTACGCGACCCACGGCATCAACGCGATTCCGTTCTACATCTTCTATTCGATGTTCGGGCTCCAGCGCGTCGGCGACCTGGTGTGGGCCGGCGCCGACATGCGGATGCGCGGCTTCGTCGTTGGCGGCACCTCGGGCCGCACGACCCTCAACGGCGAGGGCCTGCAGCACGAAGACGGCAACAGCCACGTGCTGGCGCTGCCGGTGCCGACCTGCGTCTCCTACGACCCGACTTTCGCCTACGAGCTGGCCGTCATCATCGAAGACGGCATCAAGCGCATGTATCACGACGAGGAGCAGATCTTCTACTACCTCACCGTGATGAACGAGCAGTACGCGCACCCGCCGATGCCGAAGGACGCGCGTGAGGGCATCCTGAAGGGGATGTACGTCATCAAGCCCACCGGCACGCCGAAGGCGAAGCTGCGGGCGCAGCTGTTCGGCAGTGGCACCATCCTGACCGAAGCGCTCAAGGCGCAGGAGATCCTCGAGACGAAGTACAACGTCGGCGCCGACGTGTGGAGCGTCACGAGCTACGGCAACCTCTACAAGGACGGCCACGCCGCCGATCGCTGGAACCGCCTGCACCCCACGGCCACGCCGCGCGTGCCCTACGTCACCGCCGTGACCAAAGACGCCCCCGGCGTCTTCGTCGCCGCCTCCGACTACATCAAGGTGCTGCCGGATGTGATCGACCGCTGGCTGCCGCGTCCGCTGCACAGCCTCGGCACCGATGGCTTCGGGCGCAGCGAATCGCGGGCGGCCTTGCGCGACTTCTTCGAGGTGGATGCGCGCTTCATCGTGCTCGCCACGCTGTATGCGCTCATGCAGGAGAAGCAGGTCGAGGCCAAGGTGGTTGAGAAGGCCATCAAGGACCTGGGGATCAACCCCGAGAAGGTCGACCCCGCCATTTCGTGAGCAGGAGTTCCCGTGACTGAGTTCAAGCTGCCCAACCTGGGTGATGGTGTGGCCGCGGGCGACGTGCTCCGCGTGCTCGTGAAGGTCGGGGATACGCTGGCGGTAGATCAGGCTGTGCTGGAACTCGAGACCGACAAGGCCACGCTCGAAGTGCCGACGTCGGTCGCCGGCCGCGTCACCGACATCAAGGTCAAGCAGGGCGACAAGGTGAAGCCCGGGCAGGTGGTGCTCGTTCTCGAAGAAGCCGGCGCCGGCGCGGCGCCGCCCGCCGCCCCCGCTGCCGCGTCCCCGGCCAAGGCCTCGATGGCCGGCGACGACCAGTCGTCGGGCCCCGGTCAGGCGGACGGCCCGATCGACCGCCCGATGATGATGGCGGGCAATGGTCCCGGCCAGGCCGATGGCCCCATCGATCGTCCGATGATGGCGGAGGCGGCTCCCGCCGAAAGCGCGGCGGAGCGTCAGGACAAGGTGCTGGCGTTCCAGGCGAGCCGCCCGGCGGCCCCGGCGCCCAACAAGGGTCTCGCCGCTCCGGCGGCGCCGTCGGTGCGCCGGCTGGCGCGTGAACTCGGCGTGGATCTGCAGCAGGTGCCGGGCAGTGGTCCCGGCGGCCGCATCAGCCAGGACGACGTGAAGACGTTCACGAAGACCGTCATGGCCAGCCTCGGCGGCGGCGGTCAGCGTGCGGTGGCGACGGTGTCGGGTGCCTCGGTGGCGCTGCCCGACTTCTCGAAGTGGGGCGCCGTCGAACGCAAGGCCATGAGCGGCATCCGCCGCAAGACCAGCGAGCACCTGTCGCACGCGTGGAACACGATTCCACACGTCACCCAGTTCGACAAGGCCGACATCACCAACCTCGAAGCGGTGCGCAAGCAGTACCGCGCCGAAGTCGAGAAGGCCGGCGGCAATCTCACCGTCACCTCGATCCTCACGAAGATCGTGGCCGGGGCGCTCAAGACCTTCCCGCAGTTCAATGCCTCGGTGGACGCGGCCGGTGAGGCCATCGTCTACAAGAAATACGTGAACGTGGGCATCGCGGTGGATACCGAAAACGGCCTGCTGGTGCCGGTCGTCCGCAATGCCGACCAGAAGAACCTCACGCAGATTTCGGTCGACATCCAGGTGCTGGCCGAGAAGGCCAAGGCCCGCAAGCTCACGCTCGACGAGATGTCGGGCGGCTCGATGTCGATCTCGAACCTCGGCGGCATCGGCGGCACGGCGTTCACGCCGATCGTCAACTGGCCCGAAGTCGCCATTCTCGGCGTGTCGCGCGGCGCGATGGAGCCGAAGTGGAACGGCTCGGCGTTCGAGCCCCGGCAGATGCTGCCGCTGTCGCTCAGCTACGACCACCGGCTCATCGACGGCGCCGATGCGATCCGCTTCCTGCGCTGGGTCGTCGATGCGCTGGAAAACCCCTTCGCGCTGGCGCTGCGCGGCTAGAGATCATCAGATGCCATCAGTCATCGTCTTAGGTGCCGGTCCGGGCGGCTACGCCGCCGCGTTCTATGCGGCCGACCTCGGCATGCAAGTCACGCTCGTCGACGAGGAGAAGAACCCCGGCGGCGTGTGCCTCTACCGCGGCTGCATTCCCTCGAAGGCGCTGCTGCACGTCGCCAAGGTCGTGGAAGAGTCGAAGCACGCCGGGGCCTGGGGCGTGGATCTCGGCACGCCGAAGATCGACCTCGACAAGCTGCGTGGCTACAAGAACTCGGTGGTCGAGAAGCTCACGAGCGGCACCGGCCAGATCGCCAAGCTTCGCAAGGTCAACTACATCCAGGGGCGAGCCACGCTGACCGGGCCGACCTCGATGTCGGTGAAGACGGCCACCGGCGTGCAGGACGTCACCGCCGACTACGTCGTGCTGGCCACGGGGTCGTATCCCACGAAGATCCCGGGCCTGAACCTCGACAGCCCGCGCCTGCTCGACTCGACCGGCGCGCTCGACTTGCCGGCCATTCCAAAGACGATGCTGGTCGTCGGCGGCGGCTACATCGGCCTCGAACTCGGGTCCGTCTATGCCGCGCTCGGGACCAAGGTATCGGTGGTGGAGATGACGCCCACGCTGTTGCCGGGCGCCGACCGCGACCTGGTGAAGCCGCTGCAGCAGCGCATCGACAAGACGTTCGCGAAGGTCATGCTCGCGACCAAGGTGACCGGCATGGTGGCTGCGAAGAGCGGCATCGCGGTGACCTTCGAGGGCGAGGGCGCGCCGGCCAGCGAGACCTACGAGTACGTGCTGGTCTCGATCGGGCGCCGTCCGAACTCGAAGATCGATGGCCTCGACAAGACCAAGGTGAAGGTTGACGCCAAGGGCTTCATCGAAACCGACGGCCAGCGGCGCACCGCCGAGCCGACCATGTTCGCGATTGGCGACGTGGCGGGCGAGCCGATGCTGGCGCACAAGGCCTCGCACGAGGCGCGCGTGGCGATTGAGGCGATTGCCGGTCACAAGGCGGTGTTCGAGCCGGCGGCCATTCCGGCCGTGGTCTTCACCGATCCCGAAGTGGCGTGGGCGGGCCTGACCGAAGCCGAGGCCGAGAAGAGCGGCCGCAAGGTGGAGGTGACGCGCTTTCCGTGGCCGGCCTCGGGTCGCGCCATCGCCATCGACCGCACCGACGGCATGACCAAGCTGGTCATCGATCCCGACAGCGGACGCATCCTCGGCGTGGGCATGGTCGGCTCCGGTGCCGGCGAGCTCATCGCCGAAGGCGTGCTCGCGATCGAGATGGGCGCCACCGCCGAAGACCTCAAGCTCACCATCCACCCGCATCCGACGCTGACCGAGACGGTGATGGAAGCGGCCGAGGTGTTCTTCGGCCAGGCGACACACGTCTACCGGCCGAAGAAGAAGTAGCGGCCGTCGGCTGCCCCCGTCCTCCGGCTTCGCCAGCTGACGCTGTACGATCATCTCCGCCGGACGAAGGGGGCCGCCAGACACCAGCCTGTGGCCACGACCAGGTAGGGCGATTCCCGCAGATACGGTGTGTGGCGCGCCGGCTCGCTGACGACGACGAGTGCGGCCGCCACGATCCACCAGAAGAGCAGTGCCCCGCCAGGTGCCGACTGCCGGTGCCGGCCGAGCCGCCAGCCCAGGAGTGCCAGAGCCATTGGCCACGCGACAGCGATCGCGGCCTTGGCGTGCAGTTCACCGCGTGCGGCACCGGGCGGCACAACCCTCGCGTGCCACAGGTCGGCGATCCCGAGCTCGCGGACGCCCCGTGGCAAAGAAGCTGTCGTGATCCCCATTGCGGTGCGTGATGTCTCGCGGAACGCCTGATTCGCCTCGGGAACGACCCACGCCAGATTGATCGTCGTCACCAGGACGATACCCGCCACCACGGCACACAGCCTCCGGCGAAGACGGCCGGCCCCTTCCGGCGTCGCCGCCGCGCCGAGCAAGATCGCCGCTGGCAGCAGCGCAAATGGCACCGCCAGCGCCACCGCCTGGGGCGTCAGGTAGCCGACCAGTCGCACGGCATGGGGTGGCCCGAACGGCAGGTGCCGGAAGAAGGGCGCGATCAGCATGGCCGTGCCGACGGCGGAGAAGAGGCCCAGGGCCCGCGCCGCGCGCCAGCCAGGAGAGGCATGGCGCCACGACATGCACGCGGCGGTCGTGACGAGCGCCAGCGTCCATCGCGCCGCAATCAGGCCGCGGCGCCACGACGTCGAAGCGTGGCGCTGTTGGTGGTCCCAGTCCGCGGCGAATGGCGCGAACACGCGGGCGCTCGTGTCGTCGCCAAACAGCCACGCGGCCGCGCGCAGGATCGCGGCGAACGGGGGTGTCATCCGGCCTCCGTGGTTGAGAGATGTCCGGCCATCACACGTTCGGCGGCGCGCCACGCGGCCCGCACCTGCAGCGCGTGGCCGGTCGGCGTGTAGAGACGGCGGGGCAGTCCGGTGGCGCGCGGCGGCAGCGGCTCCTGGCGGGAGTCGAGATAGCCCTTGTCCTGCATGCGCCCGAGCGTCAGCTAGACGGTGCCGCGCTTGAGGCGGCCGCCCGTGGCCTCGACCATTGCCAGCCCGAACAGCTCGCCGTGTTCGATCAGGAGGTCGAGAATCAGGCGTTCGGTGGATCCTACATCTCGTAAGTCAAGTACGACGTTGGTGGCGTCCTCTCGACGCGGCTGCCCGCCTCAGGCCTTCGGAAAGCCCGGCGCGGCCTGGATCTCGCGGATTTGCAGGATGTGGCGCTGGGCGTGCGTCGACATCATCAGGAACCACTGATAGACGTCCATGTTGCCGTCGATGAGCTTGCGGCCGCGCAGGTCGTCCTGGGTCGTGCGCGCCTGCGCGAGCATCGTCGCCCGCAGCGTCTGGAACGACGCCAGCGCTTCCTGCATGTTCTTGAAACGCCCGTCGGGCACGCGCGCCTCGCCCGTCTTCGCGCGGTTGGTGCGAACGATGCCGTACCAGAGGATAGCGGCGGCGGTGGTCCTCGGCTTGTAGCCGGTGGCCGGCTGCTTCAGCGAGTTGGTGACCTGGGCCATGGCGGCGCGGCGCAGGATGGTGGTCATGCAGGCACTGTCAGCGGTGCCGGCGATCGTGTCAACCGATTGGGGACCAGTGGCGGCGGCGCGCGTTGAAGAGGCGTGGATGAGGGACGGTTCAGGACGGCGGCGGCTGGTGTAGCCTGAACGTTCACCGTGGTGCCGTTTACGTCTTGCCTGCCGCACGTTGTCCTGGTCGCGTGTCTCGTCAGCGTCTCCGCCTGCCAACGCGGGCCCGCCGTGCCTGAACTTTCGTCGTACGGTGCGCTCGAGCCCGCCGTTGCGGCGCTCGTAACCGAGCACCTCACCGCGCTCTCCGAGGCGCCGACCGACCCCAATCGCTGGGGCGTGCTGGCGATGACGCTCGAGGCCAACGGCCTCACGCCGCAGGCCAAGGCGACCTACACCACCGCTACGACGCTGCCAGCCTCGCACGGCCGCTGGTGGTATCACATGGCGCGCCTCCGCACGCGCGACGGCGACGTGGCCGGGGCGCTGGCGGCCTATGATCAGGCGATTGCGCTGTCGCCCGACTACGTGCCGGCGCGCTGGCGGCGGGGGCTGGTGCTCCTCGATCGCGGTGATCTGCCCGGCGCGGAGGCGGCATTTCGCGTGGCCGTGAACCTGGCGCCAGGCGATTCGGCCGGTGTCACCGGACTGGCCCGCGTGCAGATGGCGCAGGGGCAGGCGCGGGAGGCCGCCGCCACGCTCGAGGCACTCATCGATCGCACACCCGACGACCGCTACGCCTACCAGCTGCTGGCCACCGCCTATCGCGCGCTCGGTCGTGGTGCCGAGGCCGACGAGGCGCTGGCGGCCGGGGCTTCCGGTGAACCGCGCTACATGGACGGCTGGGCCAGCGACGTGAGCGCCTACCGCCGCGGCTTCGCGGCGACGCTGAAGGAAGCCACGGCCCTCGGCATGGAAGGGAACTATCCCGACGCCATCCGGCTGCTCGAGCAGCTGCGCGCCGAGCGCCCGACAGACCGTGAGTTGACGACCTATCTCGGCGGCCTCTATGCCACGGCGGGTCGCACCTCCGAGGCCCGTCCGCTGCTCGAGGGCATCCTCAGAGCGCATCCCGACGACTTCGACGCCTCGATGAACCTCGCCACTGCCCATCTGTTCGATCGCGCGCATGACGAGGCCGAGCGACTGGTGGCGCGGGCGCTGGAACTGCGCCCGAAGGATGCCGATGCCACGCGTCTACGTGGCGTCGTGGCGTGGCGGCGCGGACGGCTCGACGACGCCGAACGCTGGCTCGGCGAGGCGGCGGCTGCCAACCCGGCAGACGCGAAGGCGCTGGCGTGGATCGGCAGCATCCGCCTGGAGCGCGGCCGGGCGGCCCAGGCGCTGATGTCTTATCGAGGCGCACTTGCCCGCGATCCGCTGCTCGGCGACGCGCTGGTCGGTGGGGCCTCGGCGGCGCTCGCCACCGGCGCCGTCGACGACGCGGTGCGGTGGGCCGCGCGCGCCCGCAAGGTGGCGCCGACGCACGGCGGCTTGGCCGAGGTCGAGCAGCGTCTGGCCGCGGCAGGGAAGGGGCGGTCGTGAGGCCCGTGCGTCTCAGTCCCTGTTGGGGTGTCCTCGTCTCGGCCTTCGCGGCTGTCGCCTGCGGGTCATCGGCGCCGGCGCCATCCTCCACCGCGACGTCGGACGCTGCCGCGCCGTGGTTCGAAGACATCGCGGCGTCGGCGGGTCTCACCTTCGCGCACCGGTCCGGGCATGAAGGCGCGACCTACCGCCTGCCCGAGATCATGGGCGGCGGCGCCGCGCTTTTCGACATGGACGCTGACGGCGATCTGGACGTGCTGCTCGTGCAGAGCGGCACGCTCGACGGCGACGACCGCGGCCCGCGCCACAAGCTGTTCAGGAACGATGGCCGCGGCCGCTTCACCGATGCCACCGCCGGCAGTGGCGTCGAGGTCGCCGGCTACGGCATGGGTGTCGCCACCGGCGACTACGACAGCGACGGCGACGTGGACCTGTATCTGACCAACCTCGGCGCCAACGTCCTGCTGCAGAACGACGGGCGCGGCCGCTTTGCCGATGTCACCGCGGCCGCCGGCGTGGCCGGCTCCGGCTGGAGCGCCGGAGCCACGTTCTTCGACGCGGATGCCGACGGCGACCTCGACCTCTTCGTCACGCGCTACCTGGCGTGGGAGCCGGGGCGCGAGCGGCAGTGCTTCAGCCTCACGGGCCGCGTGGACTTCTGCAGTCCGAAGAACTACGACGCGCCCACCAGTGACCTGTTCTTCCTGAACCGCGGCAACGGCACCTTCGTGGATGCCTCGACGACGGCCGGCTTCACGACCGCGCGCGGCAACGGCCTCGGTGTGGTCGTCGACGACGTGAATACCGACGGCCGCCCCGACCTGTTCGTGGCCAACGACGGCACGCCCAACCATCTGTGGCTCAATCAGGGCGGCGGCCGCTTCACCGAGTCCGCCCTCGCCCGCGGGGTCGCCATCGATCAGGACGGCGCGCCCAAGGCTGGCATGGGCGTGCACGCGGCGGATGTGGACGGCGACGGCGACAACGACCTGCTGGTGATGAATCTCGACACTGAGTCGGACTCGTTCTTCAGGAACGACGGCAATTTCTACGTCGATGCCACCAACATGACGGGGCTGCGCGTGGTCAGCCGCCGCTTCACGCGCTTCGGGATGGCGATGCTGGACTTCGACAACGACGGCATGCTCGATCTCTTCGAGGCGAACGGTCGCGTCGGGCTGCAGGGCGACACCCACGCTGCCGATCCGTATGCGGAGCCGAACCTGCTGTTTCGCGGCAAGACGGGCCCGACGTTCGAAGAAGTGACGCCGCGTGGCGGCACCGCCACCCCGCTCATCGCCACCAGCCGTGCCGCGGCCTTCGGGGATGTCGACAACGACGGCGGTGTGGACATCGTGGTGGCCAATCGCGACGGGGCGCCGCACCTGCTCAGGAACGTGGTGGCACGCCGCGGGCACTGGACGCTGCTGGCGGTGAAGACGGCGCGCGGCAGCGACGCCCTCGGTGCGGTGGTCAGAGTGACGGCCGGCGGCCGCGCCTTTCGACGCGACGTCCGCTCCGCCTACAGCTACCTGGCGGCCAACGACCCGCGCGTGCACGTCGGCGTCGGCGTCGGCGCCGCGACCTCGATCGACGCCGTAGACGTGACGTGGCCCGGAGGCAGCGTCGAACGGTTCGGCCACTTCGCGGTGGACGCCGTCGTGACGATCACGCAGGGCGCCGGTGCCGCGCGCCCTGCCTCACCTACTGCACCTCGGTGACGGTCGTCGTCTGACCGAGCGGCACGCTCGACAACGTCTGCACCGAGCCGCTCGGCCAGGTGACGCGAATGGTCTCCGGCGTCTCGCCCTGCGCGAGGCCGAAGGTCAGCGCCGGGTCCGACTGCGAGAGGTAGCCGTGGGTCGCGGTGACGAGGCGCCGCCTGGTCCGCCCGTTCCCGCTCACTTCCACCACCGCGCCCACCGCGTCGTGCGGGCTCTTGGTGCCCACCAGCCGCAGGCGGAACCAGCGGCCGGCCGCCGCGTCGTTGCGCAGCAGGCGCACGGCGCCGCTCGACGGCACCAGCAGCAGGTCGAGGTCGCCGTCGCCGTCGATGTCGCCGTAGGCGCCGCCGCGGCCCACCAGCGGCGTCGAGAGGGCGCCCTTCTCAGCCACCGGCACGAACGTGGTGGCGCTCTCCGGCCCCGCGTTCCAGTAGAGCGCTGCGGGCTGCGCATGTTGCTGGCTCTTCTGCACCAGCGCGATCTGGTCTTCGACGTGGCCGTTGATGGTCAGCAGGTCCTGGCGGCCGTCGAGGTCGTAGTCGAAGAACAGCACGCCGAAGGTGAGGAAGGCGCGGCTCGGCGCGCCGATGCCGGCGGCGATGGCCTCGTCCACGAACTGCCCGGAGGCCTGCCGCGCGAAGAAGGCGGTCATCTCGTTGGCGAAGTTGCCGATCGCCACCACCGGCGCGCCGTCGTCGCGGACCTCGGCGATGTCGATGCCCATGCCCGACCGGGCGTTGCCGTAGCCGTCGTAGGCAAGGCCGAGCGTGGTGCCGACTTCCTCGAAGGTGCCATCACACCGGTTGCGGAAGGCGTAGTTGCGCACGGTGTCGTTGGCGACGATGAGGTCCAGGCAGGCGTCGGTGTCGAGGTGGGCGAGGGCAACGCCGAGCGACTTGGCGCCGGGGGCTTTGGTGACCGGGTCGGTCACGACCAGCCCGGCGGCGGCGGCGTTTTCGGTGAAGCGTCCGTCGCCCTGGTTGACGAAGAAGAGCGGGGCGGCGCCGGCGAAGTTGCGCGGCGGGCCGTAGGCGCGGCCGACGCCGGCAAGGCTGAACTCCTGCGCGCGGTCGATGTCGCGCGACCAGCGGACGTAGTTGCAGACGAACAGGTCGAGGTCGCCGTCGGTGTCGGCGTCGAACCAGGTGGCGCAGGTGCTCCACTGGTCGGCGCCCCCGGCGACCCCGGCCTGCGCCGTGATGTCGTGGAAACGTCCGCCGACGTTCTCGAGCAGCACGTTCCGACCGACCGCCGTGATGTAGAGATCGGTCCAGCCGTCGTTGTCGAAGTCGCCGGCCGCGATGCCCATGCCGTAGGCCTGCACGGCGATGCCGGCCGCGGCGGTGGTGTCGGTGAAGTGGCCCTTCCCGTCGTTCGTGTAGAGCACGACGGTCGAGCGCGGCGCCGCGGCGCCGGCCGGCGACCACGGCCAGGCGCGGCCGTTCACCAGCACCACGTCGAGGTCGCCGTCGTTGTCCACGTCCACCAAGGCGCCGCCGCCGCCCGAGGTCTCGGGCAGCAGCTTCTCGCCGGTGGCGCCGTTGACGCGCAGGAACGCGCCGAGGCCGGCGTCGGCAGTGACGTCCACGAATCGCGCGGCCGGTGCCGTGGCGGCGGCGCGCTCGGTGGCCGCGGGCCCGGAGGACACGGGCGCGGGCGGCCGTCGTGTGACTTGCCAGAGCACGAAGGCGCCGCCGAGGATGGCGACGGCGGCGAGGATGGGGCGAAGGCGATTGGACGCGCTCACCGCGATGCCTTTCGCTGCAGATCGTAGATCACGACCGACTGCGCCGCGTGGTTCGCCGGTGGCGTGGCGGCCCGGTGCTGTGCCAGCACCCGGCTGCGCGATTGCTCGTCGGCGGTGTAGCGCAGGTGAGCGTCGCGGTGGCGGGCCGCCAGCGACGCTTGCCCGAGGTCGGCGTGGATGACGCCGAGCGCGTAGTGCGCGGTCACGTTCTCGCTGTCGATGGCGAGCGTGCGGTCGAAGGCCGCGACCGCCTGCCCGAGCAGCTCGCGACGCCTGGCGGCGCGGGCCTCGCCGCGCTCCTGCTTGGCGCGCTCGAAGAGCGTGAGCCCCAGTTCGTTCAGCACCTCGTAGTCGTGGCTGAACTCGAACCCGCGAGCGACCAGCTCCGGCGAGGTGGCGGCGAGCGACGCCGTGAAGTTGGCAATCGCCTCGTCGAGGTGGCCGTTCTCCTTGTTGACGAGCCCGTTCATCCACGCCACCGTCCACGGCGCGGCCCCGGCCGCGGCAGCGCGGCGCAGCGCCTGCGCGGCTTCGTCGAGCCGGCCTTCCTTGTGCAGCACGCGCGCCAGATTGAGCGGTCCTTCCGGCCGGCCGAGCTTCTCGACCTCGGCAAACGCCGCTTCCGCCTGGCGCAGCTCGCCCTTGTCGCTGCCGACGTTGCCTTCGAGCAGCAGGCCGATGCCGTAGTCGTTCCAGCGCTCCCAGGCCGGTTGCGCCGGCGCCAGTCCGGGCACGCCAGGCAGACGGGCCGCCGCCGTGGCGATGGTCGTGATCGGCAGGTCGATGACGTAGTTGTCGCCCTTCACGAAGCGCATCATCGTCAGGTCGAACTTCCGGTAGAGGAGCCGCGCTTCGATGGTGATCGGCCCGGACACCGTACGAGGCACGTCGAAGGCGTAGTGCACGACCTGGGCGGCGCCGGGCGGGATCTGCTTGTCGTAGAGCGGCACGTAGATGTCCTGCACGTTGCGCCGATCGACCTTGCGGGCCTGGCGATCGAGCATGTAGACGTTCGTGAAGTGGGCCCACGGATCGACGCGGCCATCCGGCGCCAGCGCGCCGCTCTGACCGAGCACCGTCTCGCCTGCCTTCACCGTCACCTGCACCCAGACTTCGTTGGAATCCGCGGTGCCCTGCGTGAAGTGGTGGCCCACTTTTCGCGTGCGCAGCACGAGCTCGGCGAGATATCGCGTGCCGGGCGTGAGGGCCGGCGCGGACCCGTCGAGCGGGCCGATCAGGCGCCCCGACACCGTGCCGCCCTCGCGCAGGCCGAAGACGTCCAGCGTGACCACTTCGTGGAGGAAGGCCTCCTGCGCCTTCACCATGCCGATGTCGCCCCGCAGGTACGGTATCGCGGTGTTGGCGCCCGCGAAGCGATGGTCGTGAATCGTGAGCGCGCCGCTCGCATCGAACAGCTGCGCGCCGAAGTCGCGCGAGGGAGCGAGCGGCATGTGGCACCCCGCGCACCGCGACTCCGCCTTCGGCGGGTAGTAGAAGCTGCGCGCGCCGCGGCCCGACACGCCGCTCAGGATGAAGCTGTCGTAGTGGTTCTGCCCGCGCAGGAACTCCTTGTAGTCGTTGAGCGCACCGGGAATGTGCACCTTGTGGCAGGTGGAGCAGAACTCCGGCGTGCGATGCAACGGCTTCAGGAAGGTGGCCTTGTGGAAGGCGGGCTTCGCCTTGATCAGCTGCTTGCTGAGCGCGCGCAGCGTGGGGTTCGCGCTGAACGCGAAGGGGTAGTGGCGCGGCTCGGCGATCGTGTAGTCGCCGTTGCCGCGCGTGCTGTTGACCCGC
>JANNIB010000083.1:0-5896 GCA_031404695.1 Acidobacteriota bacterium | reverse complement strand
AGCGTGTTCTCCGTGATCTTCACGAAGTCCACCTTCATGCCCTGCAAGCGGTCGAGCGCCGAGCGCACCTCCGCCTCGCTGCCCACCTCGAGATCGCCGGGCCACACCGAGTTGATGCCCTCGAGCTTCGGGCCCGAGGTGAAGATGGCCGGGCCCTGCAGCGTGCCGGCCGCCACGGCGCGACGCCAGTCGAGCACGCTCGGGCTGAGGTCGCCGGCCGCATCGCGCACGGTGGTGATGCCGTGCGCCACATAAAGCGGCAGCAGGTTCTGGTTCTCCTGGATGAGCGCCTGGCCGCCGCCGAAGTGGACGTGCATGTCCCACAAACCCGGCATGGCGTAGCGGCCGGTGGCGTCGACGGTACGCGCCGGCGCGTAACCCGTTGCGGAGTCGGCCACCGCGACGATGCGTCCGCCGGTGACGACGATGGTGCGGCCGGGCGAGAGCGTGCCGGTCACGACGTCCACGACGGTGACGCTGGTCACCGCGAGGTCGGCAGGCGTGGCGGCCGGCTGGCTGCAACCGGCGAGGACCACAGTCAGATAGCTCAGCAGAACAAGCACGCGCCTCGGCATCACGCTGGACACCGTAACACGGTCCGGGCACGCCGCCGGCGTGGCATCATGGCGCCCATGCATCGACGATCGTTCCTGCAGCAAAGTGGCCTGGCCCTTGCCGCCACGACAGCGGCCGCGCGCGCGTGGAGTCAGCCACGACCCTTCCGCGTGCTGCTCAACTCCAACTTCTCGGGCCCGCAGGCGTTCTTCTTCCTGGCGCAGGACCGCGGCTACCTCAAGGCGGCCCAACTCGACGCCATCTTCGTCGCCGGCGACGGCGCGGCAGCGGTGGTGCCGCGCATCGGGCCCGAGAGCTTCGACTTCGGCTATGGCGACCTGAACGCGCTGGTGCCGCTGGTGGCACGACACGTCGCCGACGCGCCGATTGCCGTGTGGGTCGGCTTCAACACCACGCCGCTCACCATCGCGGTGGATGCGAACGGCCCGGTGAAGACGCCGAAGGATCTCGAGGGACGGATCGTCGCCGGTCACCCGATCGACGCGGCGCTCGAGGTGTTCCCGGAGTTTGCGGCCGCCACCGGCATCGACGCCGCCAGGGTGACGGTGAGCCGCTCCCCGGCCAGCATGCGATCGCTGGTCGAAGACATGCTCGCGGGAAAGAGCGCCGGCGTCTTCGGCTTCGTGAACACGATCGTCGCCGCGGTGGCGCCGGCCGGCATCGACGGCCGCACGCGCCTGCGCTTCCTCGAGTATCGCCATCACACGCCGGACCTCTACGGCAACACGCTCATGGTGTCGCGGCGCCTGCTGGCCGAGCGGCCGGATGACGTGAAAGCCTTCGTGCGAGCCGTGAACCGCGGACTCGCAGACACGGTGACCGATCTCGACGCCGCCATCGCGAGCGTCGTCGCGCGCGACAAGACGGTGCGCGCAGAGGTGGACAAGCCGCGGCTGGCCGGCACGCTGGCGATGGAGATGGCGCATCCGGAAGGCGCGCGGATCGGCGTGGGCGACGTAGACGACGCGCGGCTCGCGCGTGGTATCGCGCTCATCGCGAAGAGCCGCGGCCTCCCGCGGGTGCCGGCGTCCGCCGAGGTCTTCACCCGCGCCTGCCTGCCGCCGCTGGCCGAGCGCGTCACGTCGCTCGCCCGGTGACTCTCGAGGTTCCGACCATGCCGCTGACCCGCCGCCACTTCCTCGAGACACTGGCCGTCGCACCGGCGCTGGCCCTGGCATCAACGCGTCCGGCGAGTGCCCAGACGCGGCTGCGCGTGCTGCTCAATTCCGACTTCTCGAGCGTGAACACGTGGTTCACGCTGGCCGATGATCGCGGCTGGTTCAAGGACTCCGGCCTGACGCTCGGCTACACCGCCGGCCGCGGCGCCTACACGGCCGCCGGACGTGCCGCCGCCGAAGGTTTCGATGCCGCCTACGGCGACGTCAACGCGCTGGTGGAAGAGGTCGCGCGGTCGAATGCGCGGGCGCCCATCGCGGTCTACATGATGTTCAACCGTTCGCCGTCGGTTGTCGCCGTGCCGGCGGACTCGCAGGTCCGGACGCCTGCGGACCTTCCAGGGCGTCACCTGCGCGGCCACGCGACCGACGTGGCGCTGCAGACCTTCCCGGTGCTGGCGGCGACGCACGGTATCGATGCCGCGAAGGTGCGCATCACGACCAGCGAGGCGGGCATGGGCGGTCTCGTGACCGGCATGCTCTCCGGCGACTGCGATGGCACCTTCGGCTACGACTCGACCATCACGGCCGCGCTCGTCACCGCCGGCATCCCGACCGAGCGCGTGCGTTTCCTGCCGTTCGCGACGCTGACGCCAGACCTCTACGGCAGCGCGTTGATGGTGTCGAGGCGGCTCGTGCAAGAGCAGCCCGCCGTCGTGGCCGCGCTCGTGCGCATCGTGAACCGCGGCGTCGCGGCCGTTGCCGCTGACGCGGACGCCGCGCTGGCCGCCACCGCGAGACGCGTGCCGGCGATGCACGCAGCCGCCGAACGTGCACGCCTCGACCACACGCTCAGGGGCGACATGGGACATCGCGAGGGCGCCCGCCACGGCATCGGCGCCGTCGACGACCGGCGCCTGGCGCGGGGCATCGCCGCTTTCTGCCGCGCCAAGGCGCTGCCGCGCGTGCCAGCGGTGAACGAGGTCTTCGCCGCGCAGTTCATGGTGCCGGCGGCCGACCGGATCACCACCCTCGCCCATTTGTAACGGGGTCTGTCACGGTCACCGAATGTCTCCGGTGACAGACCCCGTTACAACTCAGGCCTTGAGAGCCGCCAGCACGCGCGTCGTGGTGAACGGCACGCGGCGCATCCGGACGCCCGTCGCATCGAACACTGCGTTGGCGACCGCCGCCAGCATCGGTTTGCACACCGTTTCGCCAGCGCCGTAGTGCGGCAGGTCGGGACGGTTCGGGTTCGGATCGCCGTTCACGTGCACGATCTCGATCGACTCCGGCACGTCGGCGTGGGTGAGCGTCGGCGAACTGACCCAGTCCACGCTCAGCATCTTCGTGTCGTCGAAGCGCGCTTCTTCATACAGCGCCCGGCTCACCGAATGCAGCAGCCCGCCCTCGAGCGTGCGCGTCAGCGCCTCGGGGTTGATGATGAGGCCGCAGTCGTGCGCGCAGACGATGCGCTTGACCCACACGCGGCCGGTGCGCCGGTTGACCTCGACCTCCACCATCTCGACCGCCACGGTCTCGCTCCGGTAGGAGTAGGCGACGCCGCGGCCGGTGACGAGGTCGCCGCTCCGGCGCGCTGCCGGCGACAAACGCGGCGTCCAGCCGAACTTCACGGCCGCCGCCTTCATGCACGCGATCGAGCGCACACGCTTGTGGCCGGCATCGTCGCCGCTGCCGCGTTCGAGCAGCGCGAGCCGGAAGGCGACCGGATC
This sequence comes from Acidobacteriota bacterium, assembly GCA_031404695.1. Classification (GTDB taxonomy): domain Bacteria; phylum Acidobacteriota; class Vicinamibacteria; order Vicinamibacterales; family UBA2999; genus CADEFD01. The sequence goes on along the minus strand of JANNIB010000083.1, from coordinate 2,472 downwards.
CGCCTTCGCCGCCGCCGCCAGTTCGTCGATGAAGCTCTCGGACGCAAACGTCACCTGCGGGCCGTCGGGATCGCGCAGGTTGCCCATGCGCACCGGCGTTTCCCAGGCCAGCGGCAGCGGCACCACGCTCCCGGCCATACGCCGCGTCGGAATCGCATACTTGTCAGACGGGAACGAGGCCCGGCCGCGCGCCGGCTGTGCCTTGCGCTGGCCCGTCAACTGCGCGATGAGCACGGTGTCGTGTTCGTTGTAGCCGACATGGTTGAAGTCGGCGGCGCGGGCGTCGTAGTCGAGCGCCACCACCTGCCCCTGCGCGTCGAGCCCGCCGCGCATGGTGATGGCATAGGCCGGCCCCTTGGTGTCCCACGCGGTCTCTTCCTGCCGCGACCACTGCAGGCGCACCGGCCGCTGCAGTTCGGTAGCGAGGAACGCCGCCTCGAAGCCGGCGTCTTCCGCCGCCGTGCGGCCGTAGGCCTGCGGCCCCTGCATCCACACGACGCGGACCTGCTCGCGTGGCAGGTTGAGGAACCGCGCGACGCCGTTGCGCATCCCGTACGACTTCATGTCGTTCGAGTAGATGGTGAGCTGCCCGTTGGACGGATCGGCCAGCGCGTGCGCCGGACCGAACGCCGTGTGGCCCTGGAACGGCACGTCGTACTGCGCGTAGAGCGTGGTGGTGGCCCCGAGCATCGCCGTGTCGACGTCGCCTGTCACCGACGGCGGGTTCGACGACGACGGCGCGGTCGCCCGCATGTAGGTGAAGAGGTCCTCGGAGGGCGGGAATGGCTTCGTCGCCGGCGGCGTCCATTCGACCTTCAGCTCACGCGCGGCGCGAACGGCTTGCTCCTCGCGCTCGCACACCACCGCCACGTAGTTGCCCTTGCTGACGACCTTCACGAGGCCGGCCACGCCCGCAACCGATGCCTCGTCGATGGCCTCGAGCGTCGCGCCCACCATCGGCGGCCGCACGTTGCGCGCATGCAGCATGCCGGGCACCTTCACGTCCACCGCCCAGCGCTGCGTGCCATCGACCTTGGCCGGGATGTCGTCGCGGCGCGGCGACTTCCCCACGATCTTCATGTCCTGCACCGCCTTGAGCGGCGCCTTGCCGGTGGTGGTGTCGGTGTTCTTGCCGGTGAGCGTGACGTTGAACTTCTTCCCGCCGATGAGCTCGCCGTAGGTGATGCCGCGGTCGGCCGAATCGCCCGTTTTGGTGCTGACCACGCCGTCGCTCACGGCCAGTGCCGTGACCGGCACGCCGAAATGCGCGGACGCCAGCTCGAGCAGCACCCGCCGCGCCTCCGCCGCCACACGACGCATCGGGTAGCCATCGGTCTGCAGGGCATCGGATCCGCCCGAGCCACCCTGATCGACGGTGACGTCGGTGCTGCCCATGACGCAGGTCGTCTTCGCGAAGTCGATGTCGAGCTCGTCCGACATGATCTGGCGAAACGCCGTGCCGGTGCCCTGGCCCAGATCCGTCTTGCCGACGAAGAAGGTGGCCGTGTTGTCGGGTCGGACCACGATCCACGAATCGAGCTGCAGGAAGTCGAGGTCGGGATACGGCCCGGCCGCGGCCGGGCGCTGCAGGAACGCCTCGACGGTCTCGACGGACATCGCCGCCACCGACGCCACCATGAGCCCGCTGGCCCGCAGGAAGTCGCGCCGGGCCACGCGCCCGTCCGCCATCACCCGGACGCGCCTCGCCGTAGCCGCGGAGCGGCGAAGGCGGGTCATGCCATCCTCTTCGCCGCGAGCTTCACGGCGGCGTTGATGCGGTAGTAGGTCATGCAGCGACACAACGTGCGTCGCATGCCGTCGCGAATCTGGGCGTCGCTGGGATTGGGCGTCTTGTCGAGCAGCGCCTTGGCGGTCAGCATCTGGCCGTTCTGGCAGAAGCCGCACGCCGGCACCTGTTCGTCGAGCCAGGCCTGCTGGATGGGATGCAGCACGCCGTCTTTCGACAAGCCCTCGAGCGTCGTAATCTCGACGCTTGCGGCCTGCGAGACCGGCCGCACGCACGAGCGCACTGCCTCGCCGCCGATGAGCACCGTGCAGGCGCCGCACTGGCCGAGGCCGCAGCCGAAACGCGGGCCGGCCAGATCGAGATCGTTGCGCAGCACATACAGCAGCGGTGTCGTTGGTTCGACGTCGACCGTGTGCCGCTTGCCATTGACGAGCAGGGTGATGGCGGCCATCCGGGGATGATACGGCCGTTTGCCGCGGGATATGATTCCGGCGCCGTGAATCATCGCCGTCGTCTCATCAATCTGCTGCTGCTGACCGCCCTCGGCCTGCCGGAACTTCGCGCCGCCGCCGAGGCGCAGACGCCGCCGCCGGCGCTTGCGGCCAGCGCGGTCAGCGAGCAGACCTGGCCCGGCAGTCGCGCCGCGTTGCCGGTGGTGGCGAGCTTCGACGGACTCGGGGCCGATCTGCATGCCGGCGACACGCCGCCACGCAATCCCTCAGACA
>JANNIB010000082.1:0-2110 GCA_031404695.1 Acidobacteriota bacterium | reverse complement strand
CCTGCGAATACAGGAAAGTAACTCGGGGCTGCTCGGCGCCGGCGACCATTCCTGAAGTAGCAGCCACCACCGATGGAGACGCCACCGCGGCCGCAGGCGCGGCGGGCTCCACCTCGTCGCGCAGGATGACGCCGGCGGCCTGCTTGTCTTCGCGGCTCAGGAACTTCGACGCCAGCCAGCGGAAAATGTAGTCGGTGATGCTCTTGGCGATCGGGATCTCGGGGTTCTTGGTGAAGCCCGAGGGCTCGAAGCGCACGTGGCTGAACTTCTCGACCAGCGCCTCGAGCGGCACCCCATATTGCAGGGCCATCGAGATCGAGGTGGCGAAGGCGTCCATCAGGCCCGAGATCGTCGAGCCTTCCTTGGCCATCACCAGGAAGATCTCACCCGGCATGCCGTCTTCGAACAGGCCCACGGTGATGTAGCCCTCGTGTCCGGCGATGTCGAACTTGTGCGTGATCGCCTGCCGCTCATCCGGCAGCTTGCGGCGCACCGGCGTGCGGGCGGCCAGGGCGGCGGCCACGGCGGCATCGATCACGTCCTTGGGCGCGGCCACGGCGGCCACGGCGGCCTGGACGTCCTTGGCGGTGTTGAGCGGCTGCGAGCGCTTGCTGCCGTCGCGGTAGATCGAGATCGCCTTGGCGCCGAGGCGCCAGCTCTCGAGGTAGGCCTGCTCGACTTCTTCGACCGTGGCGTCCTTGGGGACGTTCACCGTCTTGCTGATGGCGCCCGAGATGAAGGGCTGGGTGGCGCCCATCATCTTGATGTGGCCCATGTAGTGGATCGAGCGTTCGCCGTTGGCCGCCTTGAAGGCGCAGTCGAACACCGGCAGGTCACGTTCGAGCAGGTGCGGCGCGCCCTCGATCGTCTCCTGCTCGTCGATGTAGTGGATGATGTCGGCCACCTGCGTCGCCGTGTAGCCCAGCTTGCGCAGGGCCATCGGCACCGTCTGGTTGACGATCTTCATCATCCCGCCGCCGACCAGCTTCTTGTACTTGACCAGCGCGATGTCGGGCTCGACGCCGGTGGTGTCGCAATCCATCATGAAGCCGATGGTGCCGGTGGGCGCCAGCACCGTGGCCTGGGCGTTGCGGTAGCCGAAGTCTTCGCCGAGTTCGACCGCTTCATCCCACGACTGCTTGGCGCCGTTGTAGAGATCGGCCGGCACGTTCTTCTGATTGATGCCCTTGATGGCGTCGCGGTGCTTGCGCATCACGCGCAGCATCGGCTCGCGGTTGGCGGCGTAGCCGGCAAACGGGCCGCCGTGGTCGCGGGCCACCCGCGCCGACTGCGCGTAGGCCTCGCCGGTCATCACCGCCGTGATGGCGCCGGCGTAGTCGCGGCCGGTGTCGCCGTCGTAGGGCAGGCCGCGCGACATCAGCAGCGCGCCGAGGTTGGCGTAGCCGAGGCCGAGCGGACGGTAGGCGTGGCTGTTCTTCTCGATCGCCTTGGTCGGATAGCTCGAGTTGTCGACCAGAATCTCCTGCGCCGTGATCATGGTGCGGCAGGCGGCCTTGAAGCCCTCGACATCGAACTCGCCGTCGTCTTTCACGAACGTCATCAGGTTGATCGACGACAGGTTGCAGGCCGAGTCATCCAGGAACATGTACTCGGAGCACGGGTTGCTGGCGTTGATGCGCGCGGTGTTGGGGCTGGTGTGCCACTCGTTCACCGTGGTGTCGAACTGCATGCCGGGATCGCCGCACACCCAGGTGCCTTCGGCGATGAGGCGCATCAGATCGCGCGCCTTGTAGGTGTCGACCGGTTCGCCGCTGGTGACGGCGCGGGTCTGCCACACGCCGTCGTCGAGCACGGCACGCATGAACTCGTCGGTCACGCGCACCGAGTTGTTCGAATTCTGGAAGAAGACCGACGAATAGGCGACGCCGTTGAACGAGCCGTCGTAGCCCGAGTCGATGAGCGCCCACGCCTTCTTCTCTTCTTCGACCTTGCAGTTGATGAATTCGACGATGTCGGGGTGTTCGGCGTTGAGGATCACCATCTTGGCGGCGCGGCGCGTCTTGCCGCCCGACTTGATGACGCCGGCAAACGCGTCGAAGCCCTTCATGAACGACACCGGGCCCGAGGCCGTGCCGCCGCCGGCCAGCAG
>JANNIB010000081.1:0-3266 GCA_031404695.1 Acidobacteriota bacterium | reverse complement strand
AGGTGGCGGCTGCGCACCCTGGCGTGGACCCAGGCGGTGCTCGAGGGCGCGCCGGTCGCGACTCAGGCTATCGACCTGTGGTTCGAGTCGCTGGATACCGATCAAATCACGCTGGCCGCCCAGGACGCCGGTGGGTTCTGGATCTCGGGCTTCGGCATGCAGCCACCGGCCTTCGGCGGCGATGGACTCTCGCGGATCGATGTCGGGTTGACCGCACACGGCTTGGGGAGATTCGCTGACCAGTACGCCGGCGGCGTCGAACGTGAGATTGAAGGCGTCGTGGTCCGGATTCTGCCCCTCGACCGGGTCATTGCCAGCAAACGGGCGACGTCGCGACCCAAGGACACCGCGGGCTTGCCCGCGCTGGAAGCCACTCTGCGGGCACGCGACGGACGGTAGCGCGGACGCGCGCCGAGTAGTCGAGTGGGCGCCACACCTGCCCCATCCCGCCTTCGCCCAGTGGCGCGGTGAACTCGTAGACGCCGAGACGGGTGCCGGGAGTGTGAGTCAAGGGTGAGCGCCACGACCGCCTGACGCGGCCTCGCCTTCGTCGGACCCATTGAGAATGACGTTGAGTTGGCGAGGAACGGACCCTTCGTCGCGCCGAATCATCAGGAACCGTCTGCCATCGGGCGAGACGTCGTAGCCATACCTCAAGTAGTGGTTCGACCGGTCGAACAGCCGACGGGGAGCGCCGAAGGTCCTGTCTGATCGAACCGCCACTGCCACCACCGCGTCCCCTGTCAGGTGAAACAGTTCCGTCCCGTCGGGCGACCACATGGGCTCCGATCCGCCTCCGTCAGAGACCGCGATTCTGCTCGTTCCGGCCGGGTACGACTGCACGTAGGCCTCAATTCGCTCCGAGTCGTCGGACGCATACGCCACCCAGCGCGGCCCGCCCGCTGCACCCGGGGAGAATTGGCCCATCCCCTCGTTGAATGGCGTCACCCGCAAAGGCGAGGTCTTTCCGTCCGGAGACAGGGTCCAGAGGTCCGAACCGGTCTTGGGGTTGAACTCCTCGTAGAGCAGCGTCCCGTCGCGTACCAGACCGACGAATCTGGCCGCTTCGAGGTGGTGGTGCAGGCCTTTCCCGACGCGGGTGGCAAATCGCAGGTGTCGACCGTGGGCGGCGCGGCGCCGCGCTGGCGCGCCGACGGCCGGGAGCTCTACTTTCTGGCGCCCGACGCGACGCTGATGGCCGTGCCCGTCACTACCGCGGGTACGTCGTTCGAGGCCGGTACGCCGGTGGCGCTCTTTCCGACGCGCATCGTGGGCGGAGGGTCCGTGGCGACGGACCGGCCGCCGTACGATGTCGCGCGCGATGGCCGGTTCCTGATCAACCAGGCGGTGGCCGACGCCACCGCGGCGCCGATCACGCTGGTCCTGAACTGGCAGTTCACGGTTCGTGCGCGGCTCGCCGAGGCGGCGATCGGACACGATGTGCGAGGCCACGTCGAGCGCGGCTTGGATCGCGATCTGCAAGGTGTGTTCGACGAAGCGCTGCTCGCGGAGATCGCTGGCCATGACCTCCACTCGTGCGAGGCGCCGGAGGTCGGACACGCAGGACTCGATCGGGCCAGCGTCTTGGCGGCCAGGGCCGCATCGGTCATGGCCGCGGCACCCGGGCTGACCGATAGCGCGCCAGCACCGGCTCCAGATCGAACGCTTCGTTGCGGGTTCGCACCTGGTCGGGTGACGGCGCACGGATCATGTTCTCCCGCCGCGAGGCGGCAGTGTCTGATGTCTACCAGAAGCGCAGCAGCGGCGCGGGCGAGTCGAACGAATCCGGACGGCCGGAGATCTACGTGCGGCCGTTCGTGAGGCCGTCAGACGACTCGTCGGCGACCCAAGCGGACGGCCAGTGGCAGGTCTCCACCGGGGGCGGCATTCATTCCGTGTGGCGGCTCACGATCATCCAGTACTGGAATCCCACGGCGAGCAGTAACGCGCGATCGGCGTGACGACCCAGACTAGTCCGGGGAATCAGGCACTGCCAGGCGACGCAGCCGCTCGGCGAGCACGTCCCGAAAGGCCTTCAGTTCTGCGGACGACAACGGTTCGAGCATCTGTGGCAGCGGCTCGACAGGAAACTGGCCGAGCAGCCACGCCAGCACGCCGGGGTCGATGCTGCCGTCCTTGGCCAGGGCCAGCGTGAGATCAGCCTCGGGCGGATAGCCGGCGCGGTTCAGGAACAGCAGGTCCACGAGATCACGCGGCTCCGAACGGGAGAGCACCCAGGTCAGCTTGTTCGCGCGCAAATCGGCGAGCGACTCGACTTGCACGCCTTCCACGGAGTCAGGTCCGCCCACGTCGGCCACGGCGTCGAACACCAGGTCGATGTCGACCTCACCGTCATCTCCGGTCAACACGGCGCGCACGAACGTGCCGGCGTCGCGGACGACGGTGATGGTGACGCCAGCCTCCGTGGCGGTCTCCTGGAGCAGGGCGACGGCGTCGCGGTGGGTCCGTCGATCGTGAAAGAAGAGGTCCGCGTCGCGCGACAGCCGATGGCGCAGATGCACCCCGGCCAGCGCTGCGCCTCCCGCCAGATGAAACGGAGTACGCGCATGGCATGCCTGCAGGAAGCGCAGGGTCGGGGGCTTGACTATGCGGCGGTCGAAGGTGGCCACGCCTGGTCTCCTGGGTCGATCCGCAACAGCCACGCCCACATTGCGCGTGTGCGGCCGAGGTGTCGAACCACCGACGGCCATTGGGCACGAATGGCCGCCGGTGTGGTGTATCGCCAGACATCCCGCGTGTTCGCCTCACGCAGCAGCGCGCCGAGCCAGTAGGCGCGAACGGCCGGATCCGGATCCGCCAGGCGCTGTGAGAACGTGGTTTCGGACAGGTCCGTCCACCACAGGAAGTAGGGCCGGCCAGTCACTGAACCATCTTAGCCGACAAGGATCCGGGGCGCATCGGGAACGCGCCCGGCTGGGCCGCTGACCTTCCGTCTATACTCCACAGCGCGTGGCTCTCACCCCCGGCAGCCGTCTCGGCGTCTACCAGATCACCGCGCCGCTGGGCGAGGGTGGGATGGGTCAGGTGTGGCGGGCGACCGACACGACGCTTGGTCGTCAGGTGGCGATCAAGATCCTGCCGGACGCGTTCGCCGCCGACCCGGAGCGTCTGGCGCGCTTCGAGCGGGAGGCCAAGACGCTGGCGTCGCTCAATCATCCGCACATCGCCGCGATCTACGGGTTCGAGAAGTCCTCCCCTTCGACCGGCTCAGGGCCGGCGGGGATGCATGCGCTCGTGATGGAACT